>DIYS01000130.1 GCA_002429115.1 Saccharicrinis sp. UBA6048
GTTTTGTCTACGCTTTTAGAGATGTCTTAAATATTGATACTTACGTCATAAGTCAAATAAAATGAATATACTCGATAAAATAGTTGAGCAGAAGAAGGTTGAAGTAGCCGATTCGATTAAAAAAATATCGCTTGAGGAGTTGATGGATTTCCCATTGTTCAATGAACCGGTTCCATCGCTGAAAAATTCGTTGGCTGACTCTGCCTTATCTGGTGTTATTACGGAGTTTAAGCGTAAATCGCCATCAAAAGGTGTGATCAATGCAAATGTGACTGTTGAAGACGTGGTCAAAGGTTATGAAAGAGCCGGATCGTCTGCGTTATCAGTCTTAACAGACGAGCAATTTTTCGGAGGGAGTAAAGAAGATTTGATGACGGCCCGATTGGTGACTGAAATTCCGATTTTGCGAAAAGATTTCATCATCGATCCTTATCAAGTATATGAAGCTAAAGCCATTGGAGCCAGTGCGATACTTTTAATTGCGGCCATTCTGGATGTTAATAAAGCTAAGGAACTGGGAGCATTGGCCAATTACCTGGGAATGGAAGTATTGATGGAGTTGCATGCACCTGAGGAAGTAGAAAAAATGAACCCATTTGTCGATGTTGTTGGAATCAACAATCGGAACCTGAAAACTTTTGAGGTCAACCTTAATCAATCCATTCAATTAGCCAATTCATTGCCTGATGATAAACTAAAAATTTCGGAAAGTGGCATTCACTCCCCAGAAGATGTCTTCTATTTAAGAAATAATGGTTTTGATGGTTTTCTGATTGGTGAGAACTTTATGAAAACAGAAGATCCTGCAAAAGCATTTGATCAGTTTGCCAAAGCAATTAAGATGAATTCAACCGCCGCTTCCTAAACATCTCTGAGATGCTATGGAAGTAGGAAATTGGAATAAATATAGAACCATGAACCAAACACCTGAAATAAAAGTATGTGGGATGCGTGATAGTTCCAATATCAGGGAGCTATTGCAACTAAAGCCCGATTATATAGGCTTTATCTTTTATGAGAAATCGCCTCGTTATGTCCGTTCAAAACCTATTGCTGATATTGATTCTACAATTAAAAAAGTCGGCGTTTTTGTCAATGCCAGTGAACGCTCCATCAATGAAAAAAGAATTGAGTTTGGTTTGGATATTCTACAACTCCACGGCGACGAATCACCAGAGCTGTGTTACATACTAAAGCAAAGCGGGGCACAGGTAATGAAGGTATTTCGTATAGATGAAGATTTTGATTTTCAGATAACACGCCGCTATCAGGATTATTGCGATTACTTTTTGTTCGACACGCAAACAAAGGCCTTTGGAGGTAGCGGGAAAAAATTCGATTGGCAATTGCTTAAAAAATACAACAATGCACGACCGGTGTTTTTGAGTGGAGGTATTGGTCCGGGTGATATTGACGCTTTAGAAAAAATTGAAGGATTAAACATTAAGGCTATCGATATCAACAGCAAATTTGAAACTGAGCCGGCCATGAAGAATATTGACTTGCTAAATTCCTTTTTTAAAAAATTAAGAAATAAGAATCATAATGACTGAGAAGAAGAACTACCATGCAGATAAGAATGGAATGTACGGACGGTTTGGAGGAGCCTATATTCCAGAAATGCTGTATCCGAATATTGAAAATCTCAAATCTGTTTATAAGGATATTATTCAGTCAGATGCTTTTCAAAAGCAATACAAATCCTTATTAAAAGATTATGTTGGTCGTCCTTCACCATTATATTTTGCAACTCGTTTATCGGAGAAATACGGCACGAATATCTATTTAAAGCGAGAAGATTTAAATCATACCGGTGCACACAAAATCAATAATACGGTTGGGCAAATATTAATTGCCAAACATATGGGTAAAAAGCGCATCATTGCCGAAACAGGTGCCGGGCAACATGGAGTAGCCACAGCTACCGCTTGTGCTTTGATGGGCATGCAATGTGTGGTGTATATGGGTGAGGTTGATATTCAACGCCAGGCGCCCAATGTGGCACGCATGAAAATGCTGGGTGCTGAGGTCATTGCTGCTACTTCGGGCAGTCGTACTTTGAAAGATGCCACCAATGAAGCTTTACGCGATTGGATATGCAACCCGGAAGATACGTTTTACCTGATCGGCTCTGTGGTGGGGCCGCATCCATACCCTGATATGGTTGCATGTTTGCAAGCGGTTATTAGCGAAGAAATCAAACAACAGATAAAGGAGAAGACCGACAAAGATTATCCCGATTATGTCATCGCTTGTGTAGGCGGAGGTAGTAATGCCGCTGGTTCATTCTATCATTTTCTGGATGATGAGCGTGTAAAGTTGGTAGCTGTTGAAGCTTCTGGTATGGGTGTTGATTCTGGCGAGACAGCAGCAACCATAGCCTTGGGCGATCTGGGCATTATCCATGGCAGTCTTACCTACCTGATGCAAAGTGATGATGGGCAAATAACGGAGCCTTATTCAATCTCAGCCGGACTGGATTATCCGGGCATTGGTCCGCAGCACGCGCACTTGTTTGATACGAATAGGGCACAGTTTTTATCGGCCACTGATCAGGAAGCACTGGATGCAGCCTTGCAGCTAACGCAGCTTGAAGGAATAATACCGGCATTGGAATCAGCCCATGCTTTAGCAGCACTTGATAAGATGAACTTTGATAAGAACGAATCAGTCGTAATTACCCTTTCTGGTCGTGGAGATAAAGACATGGCGACTTATATGGATCGATTTGGATTTTAGTACAAAAAGCTATCAGCTATCAGCTGTTAGCCATTAGCTTTCAACAATGAAGAGATTACAACAATTACTTACAGATAAGAAAAATATTTGCTCAGTATATTACACAGCCGGTTATCCTAATTTGGATGATACGATGACAATTCTTCAATCGCTTGAAGAAGGAGGGGCAGATTTAGTTGAATTAGGAATGCCTTTTTCCGATCCTTTAGCTGATGGGCCAACGATTCAGGCCAGTAGTGAGCAGGCACTTGAAAATGGCATGAGCATTAACAAGCTGTTTGAACAGATTAAAAATATGCGGCAAAGCATAAGAATTCCGGTTGTATTAATGGGCTATTTCAATCCGGTGTTTAAATATGATATAGAAAAGTTCGTTGAGAGATGCCGGGAAGTTGGTGTCGATGGTGTTATTATTCCTGACCTGCCTTTCGATGAGTATCATGAAAAATACCAGACGCTTTTTGAAGATGCCGGTCTGGCAAATATCTTCCTTATTACACCACAAACATCTAATGAACGGATACGACTGATCGATGATAATAGTAAAGGATTTATCTATGTTGTATCATCAGCATCGGTTACAGGTGCCAAAAAAGATGTCGAGAAAGAACAGATTGACTATTTCAATCGTGTTAATTCTCTCAACCTTAAAGCGCCACGTTTAATAGGGTTTGGCATAAGTAACAGATCCACCTTTGAAACAGCCTGCCAGCATGCATCCGGAGCAATTATCGGTAGCGCCTTTGTTAAGCTTCTGGGAGAATATGGAGCCAATGCAGAGAAGATTAAAGAATTTATTGAAGAGGTAAAAGGGGGATTGATGTAGTAAGAAGTCCGCGGTCCGAAGCTCGTAGTCCGAAATTTAAATTGATAGAATATTTTTAATTCAACATAACCCGTATGAAAAATTTTAGAGAATTAATAGGAGATAGATAAAATGCTAAAAGGATTAAAATCAAAATTAAAGTAAATATGGATGAAAAGTTGGGTGTAGCTTCGGACTCCGGACGTCAAGCTCCGGACTTTAAAGGCTCTCAAAGAATCGTAATAATTAAATACAACGCCGGCAACATACGCTCTGTTAATAATGCGCTCTTGCGCTTGGGCTATGAAGCGGAAGTGACAGCTGATCCAGAGAAGATTATGCAAGCCGATAAAGTCATTTTTCCTGGAGTTGGGGAGGCTAGTACTACGATGGCTTACTTAAGAGAAACAGGATTGGATCAATTAATTGTCAATCTGAAGCAACCTGTTTTAGGAATCTGCTTAGGTATGCAACTCATGTGCAGTTATTCCGAAGAGGGAAAAGTGGAGTGTCTCAATATTTTTGATGAGAAGGTTCGCAAGTTTCAACTACCGCAGTCAAATAATGAGAATATTAAGATTCCGCATATGGGGTGGAACAAGATAACAAATGTGCAATCGCCTTTATTCGATGAATCTCTGGAAGGAGAGTATGTTTATTTCGTTCATAGTTTTTATGTGGCTTTAGGTGAAGATACAGCAGCTACCACTGATTACATTCAACCCTACAGTTCGGCTTTGCAAAAAGGTAACTTTTATGCGACTCAGTTTCACCCGGAGAAGAGTGGTTCTGTAGGAGAGCGCATTCTTGCCAACTTTTTGAAATTATAAACTATTGAACAACCAGCGAGCAGGACGTGGAAGTTAAGTACTTGTTCACTGAGCGGAGTCGAAGTGATTATTTGTCGATAATAAAGACTAGCCAAACTGCATCTCGGCTACGCTCGATGATCAGGTGTATTTTTTTGACACTATTAACAGCTTTTTAAAATGAATAAAATAGATATCATACCCGCCATCGACATTATTGATGGAAAATGTGTACGCCTGAGTCAAGGCGATTACAACAGTAAAAAAGTATATAATGAAGACCCTTTGGAGGTAGCAAAGGAGTTCGAAGACCACGGGGTAAAACGATTGCACCTGGTTGATTTGGATGGAGCCAAAGCGGGTCATATTGTTAATTATAAAGTGCTTGAACGTATTGCTGGTAAAACAAACCTGATAATTGACTTTGGTGGTGGGTTAAAGACTTCCGAAGATTTACACATTGCATTTGAATCGGGGGCGCAGATGGTAACAGGAGGATCAATTGCTGTTAAAAATACCGATGAATTTACAAGTTGGATCGGTCAATACGGCGCTGAAAAAATCATCCTTGGAGCAGATGCTAAGGATAAAAAAATAGCCGTTACCGGCTGGCTCGAAGAAACCGATCAGGAGCTCATTCCATTTATTCAGTCATATACTGATAAAGGTATTACAAAAGTAATTTGTACCGATATCAGCAAAGATGGAATGTTACAAGGGCCTGCAATAGATCTTTATAAGGAGATATTGGCTGAAATGCCTGATTTATACCTTGTAGCAAGTGGGGGTGTAAGTAATATCGGTGATATTGAGACCTTGGCAGATGCCAATATACCAGCGGTGATTTTTGGCAAAGCTATATACGAAGGAAAGATTGACTTGAAAGAATTGGAGAGGTTTCTGTAGACAGTAGTTTATAGTCAGAAGTCAGTAGAGTATTCAAACCTAAAAAAATATAGAATGAAATCTTTTAAAGAATTGAAAGTTTGGCAAAAGTCAATGGATTTAACTGTTGAAATATATGAGTTAACAAAAAAGTTTCCAAAGATTGAAGATTATGGTTTGTCCTCTCAAATAAGGAGATGTTCTGTTTCAATTCCATCGAATATTGCAGAAGGTTTTGGTAGAAATCACTCGAAATATTTTGTTAGATTTCTTCAAATTGCCCAAGGATCTGTATACGAATGTCAAACACAACTAGAGATCGCATTTCGGGTAGCTTACATTGACGAAAATGAATTCAGGTCTATTGACATTCAATATACTGAGGTGGCTAAGATGTTATCTTCCTTAATTAGGAAAATTAAAGAATCTGATATTAGATAAATTGTATTTAGAACTTTATAACTATCATCTACTGACTACTGTCTAAGCACTAATAAACTAAAAATCATGTTAGCAAAACGAATAATACCATGTCTCGATATAAAAAATGGCCAAACGGTGAAGGGCGTTAAGTTTGTCGAGATAAAAGAAGTAGGCGATCCGGTTGAACTGGGGGCCTTATATGCCGAGCAAGGAGCAGATGAACTGGTGTTTCTGGATATCACCGCAAGTCACGAAGGACGTAAAACATTTGTTGACTTGGTAAAGCGTATTGCACGAAATATCAATATCCCTTTTACGGTTGGCGGAGGTATCAGTGAGTTAAGCGATGCTGATGCTCTATTAAATGCCGGAGCTGATAAGATATCTGTTAATTCGTCGGCTGTGCGAAATCCCCAGTTGATAAATGACCTGGCACTTAATTTCGGAAGTCAGTTTGTGGTTGCAGCCATTGATGCGAAACATCAACAGGGCGATGATTGGGTAGTTACGGTTAATGGAGGTCGCATTCCAACGGATAAGAAGCTTTTTTCCTGGGCCAAAGAATGTGAAGATCGTGGAGCTGGAGAAATCCTTTTCACAAGTATGGATCATGACGGCGTGAAGCAGGGCTTTGCCAATGAGGCTTTGGCTAAATTGAGTGATGAACTAAACATTCCAATTATTGCATCAGGTGGCGCTGGAGCCATGGAGCATTTCAAAGATGTGTTTACCGTTGGTAAGGCTGATGCCGGATTAGCTGCCAGTATCTTTCATTTTAAAGAGATTCCAATTCCTGAGTTGAAAAGGTATTTGGTTGGGGAAGGGATTCCGATAAGGATTTAGACTTAGTGTGCTTTTCGCTAATGGCTGATAGCTTATTGCTAATAGCCTTTTAAAACCTACATAATTTACAAATATGAAAGACTACAGGAAATTAAGAGTCTGGAAGAAAGGAATTGAGATTGTAAAACTAACTTATCAATTGACAAAGCTTTTGCCATCGGAAGAAAAGTTTAATCTGGTTACTCAAATGAACAGATCAGCAGTTTCAATTCCTTCAAATATTGCTGAAGGAAGTTCTCGCAAAAGTGAGAAGGAATATCATCGATATCTTGAAATTGCCCTGGGTAGTAGTTTTGAATTAGATACACAAATTGAAATTATACTGGAACTCAGATTTATAGAAGCTGATTTAGTTAAGAATCTGCAATCAGAGTTACTGGAAGAAATAATGATGCTGCAAAGCTTAATGAATAAATTAAATGTAAAACAATAGCCATCAGCCATTAGCTGTAAGCTATCAGCATTAAAAGCCAAAAATATGAATTTTCAAAAACTAAACAACAACCTAGTCCCTGCCATTATACAGGATGCAACGACCAACAAGGTGTTAATGTTGGGCTTTATGAATGAAGAGGCCTACGAAAAAACAAAGCAGGAAAGGAAAGTAACATTCTACTCTCGCACTAAAGAGCGTTTGTGGACAAAAGGCGAAGAATCAGGAAATTTCCTGAATGTGGCTTCTATGATGGTGGATTGTGATGATGACACCCTGCTTATCAAAGTAAATCCGGTGGGGCCTGTTTGCCATAAAGGCACCGACACCTGTTGGGGAGAAGAAAATTCATCGGACGATGTCCTATTCCTGAAAACATTGCAAGATTTCATTGATAAGCGTAAGGAGGAGATGCCGGAAGGGTCTTATACGACGAAATTATTTACTAAGGGAATAAGAACGATTACGCAGAAAGTTGGCGAAGAAGCAATAGAAACCGTCATTGGAGCAATGGCCAATGATGATGAAAACTTCTTGTACGAAGGCGCTGATTTATTGTATCACCTGATCGTGCTTTTGACACATAAAGGATATCGCATTGAAGATTTGGCACGAGAATTAAAAAAACGTCATAGGTAATTTACAAGCTGCAAATCATTGAGGTTGTCTCAGAAGTCAGAAATGAATTCTTTCGAGTTGCAAATCGTAATCTTCACCACCAAGGCTCAAAGTCTACAAAGAAGAAACTTGGTGTTCTTTGAGCCTTTGTGGTGATCTATTGGTGCTTTATCTTGTACTACTTGCAATTTGAAAGTTTCACGACGGTATAAAATACTTTTGAGACAGCTCATTGGCAGGGCGGTTTGGAATCATTATGCTTCTGCTATCTTTGTACAATGAATCCAATTGAGATCATCAATAAATATTATAACCCAAATACACCGCTTTGGTTTACCTTGATAGAACATAGTAAGGCTGTCCGGAATAAAGCTTTGGATATTGTCTCAAATCATCCCGAACTCGAAGCTGATGCCGTATTTGTGTCAGAAGCCGCCATGCTACACGATATTGGAATTTACTTAACTAATGCGCCTGAATTGCATTGTCATGGAAAGTATCCATATATCTGTCATGGTTATCTGGGGCGTGAATTATTAGAGCGAGAAGGGCTTTCCAGGCATGCCCTGGTGTGCGAACGTCATACAGGAACCGGATTAACACTTGACGATATTACCTCGCAGAACCTGCCCATTCCACAACGCGATATGTTGCCATTATCTATTGAGGAGCAGATTATCTGTTTTGCCGATAAGTTTTATAGTAAGAGCCGTGCATTAACCAAACCTAAGAGCATCGATAATATCGTCAAATCAATGCGTAAACATGGTGAGCATCAGGTAGCTCAATTTGAAAAGTGGTGCGAGCTATTTCTATAAGCTAACTCGCTGTTCGCTCATAAACCTGAAATTCTGCCGAAACTTATCGCCAATTAACCAAGAGAATATCAGGATGTTTGGTAAAACTGCCAAATATCCTGTTTAATACTTTTCAATTTGATTAGTTTTGAATCAATAAATGATTAATTCAATTTTATATGAGAAAGTTTCTATTACTATTGACTTTACCTTTGTTACTGGCGTCGTGCTGCGATTCGTCGGATAAGGGAAAAACAAAAGAAGTTGCTAACATTACCGATGCAACTGTTCAATCGACCATTAAGAGTATATCTGAAAAGCATGCTGGCATTTCATCAGACATGTTGGAAAGAGGGGTGAAACATGCGGCATCGTTATGGCGTAATGTTGATGGAACAGAGGCTGACTTCAAAGTATTTTGCAAAGATCATTTTATAGCTGATGAAGCTACTAAAGAAATCATGTTTGAGAAAGTAAGCCGGAACCTGGAGGTCTTATATGGTCATTTCAATAAGATAAGCCTCGATCTTCAACGTCCTCTTCATGAGCCAATGGGAGAAATTATTGATGTTGATAAGGCTTTTGGAGGCTATAGCGCTCAATCTCATCTGACAGAAGATTTGTATCGTAATAAGTTGGCATTCAATATTGCTTTAAACTTTCCGTATTATACCTTAACAGAAAAAGAAGCCAATGCATCAAGCTGGACACGCAAGGAGTGGGCTTATGCACGAATGGGCGATGTTTTTACTTCAAGAGTTCCTGCCGAGATATTACAAAATGTATCTGAGGTAGGTTCAGCTTCTGAGATGTACATTGCCAATTATAATATCCACATGGGACAGTTGGTTGATGCCGATGGAAAAACTCATTTTCCTAAGGATATGGTATTGTTGTCGCACTGGAACCTGCGCGATGAGATAAAATCACATTACAGTAAAGGAGCTGAAGGTGTGAAGTTGCAGGGAATGGTTTATGAGGTGATGAAACGAATTATTGATCAGACCATACCAGCTGATGTCATTAATAATGGAGCGTATCAATGGAATCCTTCTACCAATGAAACGTTTAAAGATTCTAAAGCTGTAACATTAGAAAGTGAGCAAAACGGACGCTACCAGCAGATTATTAATAATTTTCATGCCATGCGCCAGATAGATGCCTACTCGCCACTTAACACCGCTGTAAAGCGTGCCTTTGCTGGAGGTATGGAAATTACCCAGGCCGATGCTGAAGCTTTATTTGTGGAATTTATGGCCGCTGAAGAGCTTAAGCAGGTTGGTGAGTTAATTAAAAAGCGCCTGGGTCGTGACTTGCAACCATGGGATATATGGTACGATGGTTTCAAAGCAAGAAGTTCAATTGATGAGGATGCCTTAAATAAAATTACACGTACACGCTATCCGGATGCTAAAGCCTTGGATGCAGATTTGGCTAACTTGCTTTTAAAGCTTGGTTTCACTCAAGAGAAAGCTGATTTTCTGGCTGAACGAATTGATGTTGATGCCGCTCGCGGATCTGGTCACGCATGGGGTGCAGCTATGAAAGGTGAAACAGCTCACTTGCGTACCCGTATTCCTGAAACTGGAATGGATTACAAAGGTTACAATATTGCCATCCATGAGTTTGGACATAATGTAGAGCAAACAATATCGTTGTACGATGTGGACTATTACATGTTGAACGGCGTGCCTAATACTGCTTTTACAGAAGCATTGGCGTTTATTTTCCAGAAGCGTGATCTGGAGTTGTTAGACATGAAAAACGATAATCCTGAAAAAGAGGCTCTACAAACTTTAGATAATTTCTGGTCAACCTATGAAATCATGGGCGTTTCATTACTTGATCAGCGCATGTGGCTTTGGTTGTACGACAATCCCGATGCTACAGCTGATCAGCTAAAAGTGGCCGTTGAGAAAATTGCTGTTGATATCTGGAATGAGTTTTATGCACCTGTATTTGGAATTAAAGATCAGCCAATTTTGGCAATCTATTCGCATATGATTAACAGCCCGATCTACTTGTCTAATTATGCATTTGGTCATTTAATCCAGTTCCAGGTGGAGCAATACCTGAAGACAGCAGACTTTGCACCGGAAGTTGAACGCCTGTTTAAGATTGGATCAATAACACCAAATGCCTGGATGCAGGCAGGATTGGGAGAAAATATTTCAATAACGTCAATAATTGAAGAAGCCGGTAAGGCTGCTGAGCAGTTGGCAAATTAGTAAATACTAGTACCAGCATAAAAAAAGGTA
>DIYS01000172.1 GCA_002429115.1 Saccharicrinis sp. UBA6048
TTGACAACCTGAGGTGTTACAATATATTTGAGGTACAAATAGTGACCAAACTTTTTTCTAAAAAATGCTAATGTGTGCTAAATCGAAAGTGTGTGTATGCCTTGTATCCCTTGTTGTTACAGCGTTTTTGAGGATTGGGTTGTCATAGCTTATCATTACTTTTCCCTATCTATTTACCGATACAGAAATTCTTAAAAATATTACCTAATACTTCATCAGTTTGTATCTCACCTCCGGTAATTTCTCCAAGGAAGATTAAAGCTTCCCGAATGTCCTGAGCAAGAAAATCACCGCTAATGCCAGTGTGTAATCCATTTGCGACTCTGGTGATGGCTTCATGCGATTTTTGAAGTGCTTCGTAGTGGCGTACGTTGGTCACGATGACTTCATCATTATCAATGGCCGATAGGTTTACGGTTTTTAGCAGGGCATCGGTTAAAGCTTCAATATTACGTTGTTTCTTGGCTGAAATAGGAACAATGGCATCTGTACCAGATAATTCCCGGAAACTACTTTTTGTGAAGCGTTCAGCTATAATAGGTTCATCAGACAAGTCTGTTTTATTGATCACAACAATTAATTGCTGGTGTTCATCCAATCGTTTTTTAACATCGCTGATGGCATCATGAATCTTATCATCCGGATCGTTTACATCCAGCATTAGAAGAACAATGGTTGCTTTGCTAATTTTGTCATAGGTTCGTTCTATACCCAGGTTCTCTATTTCGTCTTTGGTGGCACGTATGCCTGCTGTATCAATAAAACGGAAGCCAATGCCCTCAATATTGATGGTATCTTCAATCACATCACGAGTGGTACCGTGTATGTCGGATACGATTGCGCGTTCCTCCTGAAGTAAGGTGTTCAAGAGAGTGGATTTGCCGGCATTGGTATGACCAACAATAGCTACTGGAATACCATTTTTAATGGCATTACCAAGCGAGAATGAATTAACCAGTTTTTGAAGTAGAGTTTCTATTTCATCAACAAGTTTTGTTAGTTCTGTGCGATTGGCAAACTCCACATCTTCCTCGCTGAAATCCAGTTCAAGTTCTATCAGTGAGATAAAGTTGAGCAGCTGCATGCGCAGGTTAACCAGTTCATTAGAAAAGCCACCGCGCATTTGTTGTAACGCTACGCGTCTGGCTGCTTCACTGCGCGATGCTATAAGGTCAGCAACCGCTTCCGCCTGCGATAAATCCATCTTACCATTCAAAAAAGCCCTCTGGGTAAACTCTCCGGCCGTGGCTAGTCGTGCTCCTTTTTTGGTTAATAGCTGTAATACCTGCTGTTGAATGTAAGGGGCACCATGACACGCTATCTCCACAATTTCTTCACCTGTAAAAGAATGTGGGGCTTTAAAAATACTAATGAGCACTTCATCTATATCCTTTTCTCCATCGTATATGCTGCCAAAATGGATCGTATTTGCTTTTTGTGTTGCAAGTAACTTGCCCGGTTTAGCTGGTCGGAATATTTTCTCACAAATCGAAATGGATTCATCTCCTGATAGGCGGATGACCGCAATGGCACCCATTCCCTGGGCTGTTGATATGGCACAGATCGTATCTTTTTCGCTCAGCATTTTTTAATTTTTTTGTAGAAAGGGATGTTCGATGCTTCAATCATGACTCCCAATTATTCTGCAAATATAGCTAATTACGCTTTATTCTAAATAAGCTTAAAATGTTCGGATGGTATTTGGCTTTATGCAAAAAGTACTACTTTTGCTGCCGATTTAACATGGTGCGTCAGGACTTGTATGTTCGAAGCCTGACAGAAAAAGGGAATCCGGTGTAAATCCGGAACTGTACCCGCAGCTGTAAGCTCTGTTAACTCCGTTGAAACTTAAAGTCACTGTCCGTTACAGTCGGATGGGAAGGCACAACAGGAGGGAGTAAGTCAGAAAACCTGCCATAAAGAATCAACATAGTATTAATCAAAACTTTCGGGTTTAAAAGTTTGATGCACAATGAAAAAGTCATCTCAATTATGGCAGATAAATAATCTGCACTTATGTATTTCCTTTGATAACACATCTAATGATGTGATAATAAGTCACGTGTATAAGCATTGCTCAAAGGCATAGATCCTATTTGACAGTTGTGTCTGATAAGAAATTCTGTTTGTAATACTGTAAGCTTCTGCGATGAAATATTATCCAATTCATATATCTATAGTTGATAGACCCTGCCTGGTTGTTGGTGGTGGTAAAGTGGCCTTGCGAAAAGTTAGTAAACTCATTAAGGCCGGTGCTGCCGTAACTGTTATTTCCAAAGAATTAACACCGGAACTTAAAGAGTTAAAAGATGAAAATGTTATAACACATTTCAATCAACATTATCATAAGGATGATGTGAAAGACTTTTTTATGGTGTTTGCTGCCACCAATGATCAACGCATCAATAACCAAATTACAGATGAGGCGAAGCAATACGGGGTTTTAGCCAATAGTATTAATGGTGTGGATGAAGGTGATTTTATTCTGCCTGCATCCTGTCAGGTGGGCGATTTACACCTGGGTGTAACTACTCAGGGACAATCACCAGCGCTTTCTGCTTCATTACGCAGATATTTTATAAAGAAGTTATCTGCATTGACGCCTGCATTGATTGAAGAGGTAGCTCAGAAAAGAAAACAGATGCTTGAAAGTCATAATCCAGATCATGAAAGTGAGATGATGGAGATGGTGGATGAGATAATTGAATTAATTGAAAATAATAAGATTGACCTTAACACATATAAATAAGATGAAACCTGTTGCAGGAAAAGTATGGCTGGTTGGAGCCGGACCCGGGGATGCTGATTTAATAAGTGTAAAAGCAGCTAAACTTCTCGAAAAAGCAGACGTCGTTTTGTACGATTACTTGGTAAACAAAGAATTGTTGAAGTATTGCCAGCACGAGTGTGAGATGATCTATGTAGGTAAAAAGAAAGATAAACACACCTATCCACAGGATGAACTAAACGAATTATTAGTGCATTATGCCAGGCAAGGCAAAGAAATAGTCCGTTTAAAAGGCGGTGATCCTTTTGTATTTGGGCGTGGAGTAGAGGAGATTCTCACATTAATAGACAATGACATTCATTATGAAGTAGTACCCGGTATTACTTCGGGAGTAGCTGTGCCGGCTTATATGGGTATTCCTGTTACAGCGCGTAATGTTGCTTCGTCAGTGACTTTTGTAACCGGGCATCCGGCTAAGAATGGGTCGAACCCGGTGGATTGGCAATCATTGGCCAAAGGCTCAGATACCCTGGTGGTGTATATGGGTGTTACCAATGCGGGTCGTATCGCTGAAGAGCTGGTTAATGGCGGAAAAGGTGAAGAAACGCCTGTCGCTTTAATACGTTGGGGAACCTACCCTCAGCAGGAAATGCTTAAGTCAAATTTAAAATCTATTGAGGCTGATATGACCAATGCTGGTTTTAGACCACCGGCATTAATGGTTATTGGGGAGGTGGTTAAATTCTCCGATCAGTTTAAACCAATCATAAAGTCATTAACTAAAGAAGAATATAGCCATGTGTAAAAAAGGAGTCTTACTATGTGGGCACGGAACTCGTGTGAAAAGAGGTGAAGAAGCATTTAAGCAATATGTCGATGAATTTGCAAAGCTATTACCGGAATATGAGGTGGAAGCGGGCTTCCTGGAACTATCTCAACCCGATTTTGAACATGGCGTTAAGAACCTTGTAGAAAAAGGGGTGAAGGAGATTTATGCCTTACCAATTTTCCTGTTTACAGGCGTGCACATTCAAAAGGATATTCCATGCATGTTGTATCAGCTGCAGGCAAAATATAATGTGACCATTAAGCTGGCCCATTATATCGGTGATTGCGATGATATGATCGATTTGTCAAATGACTTGTTCAGCAAAGTTGGTGCATCTGTCATAGGCAAAGAGAAAGAAACCTTGTTCTTCGGGCTGGGGGTTGGTGCTTCTAAACCTGCCGCCAATGGTGATTTAGCTCGATTAACACGCATGGTTCAGGAAGCTAATAAATTCCCTTTCGCGCTTAATGGCTTTTGTAGCCGTATGACCTACCCTTCGGTGGCCGATGCGCTTGCTATTTGCGAGAATTTACCCTATAAAAATATCGTGGTGGTTCCTTACATCTTCTTCCCGGGCGTTTACATGGATAAAGCAGTAGATCTGTTTAAAGCGTTGGAAGAAAAACAATCGGATATCAGCATCTCGGTTACACCATTGCTAAGTGAATCGGATGTGTTGGCTCAAATCTTACTCAAACGACTGGAGAGCGTTGAAAAAGGGGAGGTCGATTTGATTCTTGCTGTGGATCAGGAGACCTTAGAGAATTATGAGCCTCACCACCATCATCACCACGGTCATGGACATCATCATCATGGACACGATCACGGTTGTTGCGGACATCATAAACACTAATTAAGAAGCATGGAGCAGGGAAAAGTATATGGTGTGGCTTTGGGGCCGGGTGATCCGGATTTAATAACCCTTAAAGCACTGAAAATGCTAGAAAAGGCCGATGTCATTTATTATCCGACGACGGTCAATAGTAAAGGCATGAAAAGCAGCATGGCCTTACGTGTGTTGGGAGAGTTAAACCTGGATAAGGGGAAGCTGATGCCTGTTGAGGTGGCCATGAAATACGATCGCAGCGAAGTTAATGCGACGTATAGGCAATTGGCGCAGGAAAGCATCGCGCATTGTAATGCAGGAAAAACAGTGGCCATAGCCAGTGAAGGAGATATCTCGTTTTACAGCACTTTTGCTTACTTGATTGAAGATATTAAACAAGCCGGCATCAGCTATGAAATGATACCGGGTGTTCCGGCATTTATTCTTGGTGGTTCTCTGAGTGCCAATCCAATTTGCACTCAAACCGATAAGGTGTTGGTGGTACCTGAGGTGGCTGATGGAAAGGAGCTGGAAGCATTTACTACAGCGAATGAAACGGTTGTTATGATGAAGGTATCCAAAGTAAAAGATTGGATCGTAAGCTTTCTGGATAATCCACGCTATCAGTTTTTCTATGGCGAGTATATGGGGACTGATAAGGAGTATACAACCGGTAGTATTAATGACTTGAAGGAACGGCGTATTCCTTATTTTTCAATCATCATTATAAAACAAAGTAAGGCTCAACGCTAAATTATTATTATGAAGTCAGGGAAATCGCATATAACCATTGGAAGGATGCAAATCCGTCCCCTCCTGAATTTTAGGAGGGGTGCCGACAGGCGTGGTGGTATAATTTATATGTTTTTCCTGATACGTCATTATCTAAAAAACTAAACTCATGAGCAATATAAAAGTAATTGGCTTAGGCCCTGGTAACCCGGATCTCTTTTTAAAACCAGCCATTGATGCTATAAAAGAAGCCGATGTTGTTATCGGATATAAATACTATTTTCAGTTTATTCAGTGCTACCTGCAGGAAGGAACCGATTGTATTGATACTGGGATGCGTCAGGAAGTGGAACGCGCGAAAATAGCTTTTGAAAAAGCGGAGTCGGGTTTGAAAGTGGCGGTCATTAGTTCGGGCGATGCCGGAATTTATGGTATGGCCTCACTGATATTGGAAATGGCGGAAAAGCGGCAGACCAATATTCCCGTGGAGGTGATTCCGGGTATATCAGCTTTTCAGGCTGCAGCAGCTAAATTAGGCGCACCTTTTAGTCACGATTTTGTAGTACTGTCTTTATCCGATCTGTTAACGCCGTGGAAGCTGATTGAAAAGCGTATGAAGGCAGCGGCTTATGGCGATTTTGTAACGGTGCTGTATAATCCTAAAAGTAAAAAGCGTTATTGGCAGATATACCGATTGCAGGAATTGTTCCTCGAAGAGCGTGACCCTTCAACTCCTGTAGCTATTGTACGCCAAGTAGAGCGGGAAGACGAACAGGTAACCTATACAACACTGGCCGATTTTGATCCGGAGATAGTTGATATGTTCTCCATCGTGATTATTGGTAACTCACAAAGTTATGTGGTGAATGATAAATTTATTACGCCGCGTGGTTACTATTCAAAATACGATGAGGAAGGAGCACCTGGCCCACTGATTATGCAGGAAAGTTTCCGCACCATTGCTGCACAATTAACTGATCTGGATATCTCTCATGAAGAGAAATGGGTAATGCTGCATTGTATTCACACAACGGCCGATTTTGAGATGAAAAATCTCTTAAGGGTGAAGAACGATGCAGTTCAACGCATTAATGAGTATCTGTTGAAAGGTGGCACCATTATTACGGATGTGACCATGGTGCAGAGCGGCATCCGCAAAAAAGCATGTGAGCGTTATGGCATTGAAATAAAATGCTATTTACACGATGAGCGCACAATGGATCTGGCCAAAGAGAAAAATATAACACGAACGCAGGCAGGTATTCGTCTGGCTGTAGAGGAGCACCCAGATGCCTTATATGTTTTTGGAAATGCCCCTACAGCGTTAATCGAGCTGACGGAACTGATGCGTAAAAAGCAATTTCAACCAGCTGGTATCGTTGGTGCGCCAGTTGGTTTTGTGAATGTGGAGGAGTCAAAACATCGCTTAAAGACCTTTAAGAATCTGCCATATGTGAGTGTTGAAGGACGTAAAGGTGGTTCTAATCTGGCAGCAACCATTGTTAATGCCATATTGAGCCGCGATGAAGCCGCTTCTTTAAAACCAGGACGCGATGTATAAGTTTTACGTTATTGGCATATCAGATGAGACGAAGCCGGTATTAAGCGATGAGTTGAAAGGGATTATCTCAAAGGCTCATTGTTTTTCAGGAGGTAAGCGCCATTATGAATTGGTGGCCGATCTGTTACCGGCCAATCATGAGTGGCTTGAGGTAATTGTGCCATTAAAGCAAACCTTTGATCAGTATCGACAGGTTGATCAGAGTATAGTCGTGTTTGCTTCGGGTGACCCCTTATTCTTTGGTATTGCCAATACGATAAAGCGTGAATTCCCTGACGAATCCATCAAGGTGTATTCAAGTTTTAATAGCCTGCAGATGTTGGCCCAGGCTTGTCTGATTTCCTACGGTAACATGGTGGTAGCCACCTTAACGGGGCGTCCTTGGGAAAATCTGGATCAGGAGTTGATTAAAGGAACGCCATTGATTGGTATTTTGACAGATAAACGTAAAACACCGGCCGCCATCGCACAGCGGATGTTGGCGGTTGGCCTGACCAATTATAAAGTATACCTGGGCGAGCGTATGGGGGGTGAACGCCAGCAGGTAAAACAATTGTCCATTGAAGAATTGACAGAAACAAGCACTGTTATGCCCAATTGCCTGATTCTGGAAAAGCTTACACATATAGAGCGAGTGACCGGTATCAATGAGAATGATTTTCATTACCTGGATGGACGACCAAAGATGATTACAAAACGCAGCATTCGTTTGATGTCTTTATCCATGCTGAAACTGGACGCCGCCAAAGTGTTTTGGGATATCGGTTTTTGCACCGGTTCGGTATCTATAGAGGCGAAACAACTGGCACCGCAGCTTTCTGTTTTTGCCATTGAAAAACGTGAGGAATCGCGCGAGTTGATGGCTAAAAATCAACATAAATTTCACATACCAGGTATCCAATCTGCCATCGGTGATTTCTTTAGCTTTAATCTCGAAGACTGGCCGCAGCCTGACCGAATCTTTATCGGTGGTCATGGTGGACGTTTACACGAAATGATGGAACGTTTGAATCAGCATCTAAAACCTGGGGGAATCATTGTTTTTAATGCTGTTAGTCGCGAAACGACAGAAGCTTTCAAAAAAGCGGCTGCTGATCTATCATTGACCATGACGGATACAATGCTGATCAAGCAGGATGAACATAATCCTGTGATCATTTTTCAGGCAACAAAACCAGATGCTAATACATCGCAATAGAATAGTTCAAAAAACTAAGATATGAACGCAATTATAATCAACAATATCAATGCACTACCTCTTGCTAACGTTTTAAAACAAGAGCTGGAGGGACATATATATTCAACCGCTGCCTATCCGGGCACCGAAGGTATTGAATCCATCAAAGAATTTTTAGATGAACACTTTACTCGTTGCGATAGTATTTTATTTATTGGCGCCTTAGGTATTTGTGTTCGATCAATCGCTCCACATATTCAGAGTAAACAAAGTGATCCTGCTATCATAAACCTTGATTTGCAAGGGCGTTTTATTCAGCCAGTCGTATCAGGTCATAAGGGTGGAGCCAATGCGCTGGCACAGCGTATAGCCCGCATAACTGGTGGTCACGCCGTCATCACAACAGCCAGCGATACCCTTGATCTTTGGGCCCTGGATATACTGGGGTGTTCCTATAACTGGACGAACGAATATGCTGGTATTAATGAGAACGCATTTATTTCGAAGTTTGTAAACGGTGAAAAGACAGCGCTTATCCTTGAGGTGAAGGATGCCGGAACCCAATTTATGGAGCAAACTTTGCCTGAATATGTTGACGTTTATTATCATTGGGATGAGGTGAATCAAGCGGATTATGATCTAATAGTAGCTGTGACTCCGTATATCCGGGAGATTGATCGACCAACATTGTTCTTGCGTCCACAATGCCTGGTGTTGGGCTCTGGTTCTCAAAAAGACCTTGATCCTGAATTTTATGCGAAAGCCCTTGAAACTAAACTCAAAGAAGATGGATTAAGTCCATTGTCGGTAAAATCACTGCATTCAGTTGATCTGAAAAAGGATGAGCATGCCTTTAAAGCCTATTCAGAATCGCGTAATATTCCTTTTATAACTTATAATGCAGAAGATTTAAACCGCGTTGCCGATCAATTAAATGTATCAGAAGCGGCATTGGCAGCAACAGGTGCTCAAAATGTGTCTGAAGCATCAGCCCTGCTTGCTTCAGGAAATCATCAATTACTGTTGGCAAAGCAAAAAGGCTGCGATGACAACGGAAAACATTACACACTTGCGGTCGCCATGGATCTGGCTTATGAACATCAGGGTATGATTTACATTGTAGGTGCCGGCCCGGGTGATCCTGAACTGGTTTCTGTAAAAGGTAAACGCCTTCTACAAGCTGCGGATCTGATATTATATGCAGGTAGTTTGGTGCCTGAGCAATTGACCCATTATGCCAAGGAAGGTTGTATAGTGCGTAATTCGGCACAGATGAATTTGGAAGAGCAGTTCGATACCATGAAGACGACCTACGATAAAGGGGGATTAGTGGTGC
>DIYS01000203.1 GCA_002429115.1 Saccharicrinis sp. UBA6048
GCCAAAAAAGGCATCAGTGCGATTGTAGAAATAATTAAGTGCCTTATCGGCAACTTCGAAATATTTAGCTTTAACATTTTATGAACAGGTTTTTTTGTTTGTGTCAACACCAGATTAAATTGACACTGCAAAAATAGATCGGTGATTCCCGCTCATCAACCCTAATAAAATATGATATTTTGTGAATCAAGATGTAATATTACCACTACATTCCAACTGTATAAAGCTATCTGAAAGACACTTACACCACAACACCCCAATATGTAGTTACTAATAAATTATGGTTTGATGTTATTTGTATCAGCTAGTTTTACCAGTGATAAACATTAATAACCTTATCGTGTTAGTAAAATGAAAGATGCGAACACTAATTTTATTGAAAAGATGAAACCATTAAAATTTTCACTCCTGATTGCGGCATTCCTTGTGCTAAGTTCGTTTAAACCCGACAAGCCAGCTTACAAATTATATGATGCGGATGGCAAAGAGATCAAGTATAAAAAAATGATTAATGCGCTGTCCTCCTCTGATATCGTATTATTTGGAGAGTATCATAATAACCCCATTGCACACTGGCTTGAGCTGGAAGTTACAAAGTCACTGTACTCTTTGAAAAACGGTGATATCGTGATGGGCGCTGAAATGTTTGAGGCCGATAATCAACTGATCATGGATGAGTATTTAAGTGGCATTATCACGGTTGAAAAATTTGAAGCTGAATGTCGTTTATGGAGCAACTACGATACCGATTATGAGCCTCTCATTCGTTTTGCCAAGGATTCGGCCATTCACTTTGTGGCTAGTAATATTCCACGCCGGTATGCCTCTGTAGCACACAAACAGGGTGTTGATAAACTTCTTGATTTAAGCGATGAAGCCAAACGCTATATTGCACCACTTCCTGTTGAGTTTGATCCGGATTCAATTCTTATTGAAAAAATGGGTGGCATGATGGGGAAAAGTCCGCTAGCTATTGCTAAAGCACAAGCGATGAAGGATGCCACAATGGCCTGGTTTATCACTCAGAATATGCAGGATAAACTGTTTATTCATTATAATGGCAGTTTTCATTCGGATGATAACGGTGGTATCAGGAAATACCTTCAAATCTATAAACCAGGAACAGAAGTAATGACCATAACTACTGTTTCGCAGGATAATATGGATAAACTAGATGAGGCTTACCTCAATAAAGCAGACTTTATAATTTGTGTTCATTCAAATATGACAAAAACGTACGTGGGTATGCGGAAGAGATAGGATTTAGGATGTAAAATTGGTGAATTGGGTATAGAGTTTTGGGTTTGGAGTTTATTTCATCTGATGATTATAGGCTGTATCTAAGTATCAGCTGATGAATAGGTAAGTGGAGTGAAGTGATTTTTAGGTTCTAATTTAGTTAATTGCTGATTCGTCGATTCGCTAAACTGCTTAATCGTTTTCCCGGACTTCGGATTTCCCACTTCGGACATTAAAAAATAACCAAGCTGCAAATGACTAGCCTCTAACCTCTAATCCCTATCTGCTATAATTGTCAAATTGCTGAATTGATTAATCGTCGATCCTGAGTCCTTAGAGGAAAATCACCTTTCCTGACATAAAAAATAGCAATTACACTTCTGTCTTCTGACTAAAAACAGACAAACTAAAATTATTATATAGTATCTTCGGGGAAAATTTTTAGTGATGTCGGATAGCTCAATTATAGAAGCGCTGAATAAGCAATTAATACGCCCGCTGAAACAGGTTAAGAAAATCAGCTGGATTACGAAAGGCTATGTTCTGAATGAAAAGCACCAGGTGACACATCTGAGTATTTTCAAATGTCGCTTAAATGGTAGCATTCCTAAAGAAGTATTTGAGCTAAAACATCTTGAATATATTGACATTCGAGAGAATGAAATCAATCAACTGCCTGATGAAATTCAACAGCTGATTCAACTTCGATATCTGGATATTCGCAACAATGGACTCCACTCACTTCCTGAATCAATAGGGCAACTTAAGATTCTTGAACGCTTATACCTTGGTCAGAATAGTTTTACAACCGTACCTGCTGAAATAGGACGTTTAGAAAGTATCAACCTTGTTGACCTGAGTGAAAACCAAATTAGCAGTGGTTGTGAGCAGTTGCTAAAAGCCAAACAACTGCGTAATATCTACCTGAACAACAACCAACTGAGTGATTTCCCATTTGATAAAGTAGGCTTAAATCAAATTGATGAGTTGGTTCTGCTTGATAATCCTTTAAAGGAACAGCACGGCATGGTTAGGGATAAGATTAACCATTTGGTATTATGATTTAATAAAAGTATCAAGATCAAAGATTCAAGTATCAAAGCTTGCCCCGAAAACACGGGGACTATTCTCATAAAGTATTGAACATCCAAATTGAACAAAGCATAAAATAAAAGCCGGTTACAGTGTTGCAACCGGCTTTTATTTTTATGTCTTCCTATACATTTACATCGCTGTAATGGTTACCTCTGAGCGGCGGTTAGCCTGGTGTTCTTCCTCCGAACACGGTACTCCATCAGCACATTTGTTTTTCAGGCGGGTTTCGCCATAGCCTTTTGCCTGGATACGACTTTTGTTAATACCTCTGTCCACCATATATTGCACGGCCGACTCAGCACGTTTTTGTGACAAAATCTGATTCGATTTGGCAGATCCACGCGCATCAGTATGTGAGCCTAGCTCAATCTCTATTGTTGGGTTGTCATTAAGAAACTGAACCATATCATCAAGTTCGGTTGCAGCATCCTCCCGGATATTCCATTTACCCAAGTCGTATAATATCTCAATTTCAATACTCTTGCCCACTTCGGCCTTCTCCATTTCCAGCTCCATAAACTCATTCACATTGACGTAACCGGTATCACGACCAACAGTTGAATACTGCACACGTCTGGTAAAATATTCCTTTTTGGTAAATACAAGGTCGTATTCGGTTTCCGGCTCCAGTTTTGTTTTAAAGGCACCATCTGCATTGCTGATTATTGAATTTGACGCCCCATTTTTTGCTTCCATAAGTAAGGTTACTTCAGGAATTGGTGTCATATCAGGCAACAAAAATACATTACCATAAATACCATACACTGGCAGCGGAATCAGCTCCATCTCATGCTCGTCAACATCATGGCTAACATCAAGGACATCTTGGTAAGGATAATAATCAACCGCATTAACGGCCAATGTGATTTCATTCAGATCAAGCGGCAGTTCGGTTGCAATCATTCCTTCAGCATCCGATACTAAATCCTGAAGAACATTACCATCACTGTCTTTTAACTGAACCGGTGTATTGGCGATTATCATGCGTGTATTTTTATCAAGCAGCTTACTCTTTAAGTGCTTTTTAAAACTAACTTCTTTGAGAATTTTAAAACGATAGATATCATCATCGCCCTTGCCTCCTTCGCGGTTGGAAGCAAAGTATCCATTAATACCATCACTCGACAGGTATAAACTGAAATCGTCTTTTGCAGAATTAATCGGATACCCCATGTTGTGAACCTCATACTTTCCTTCTTTTTCTGATGCAATAAACAGATCTAATCCGCCTAATCCTAAATGACCATTGGAAGCAAAATACAGTTTGTTGGTATGATCCAAAAATGGAAACATCTCATCACCTTCCGTATTTATATCACTTCCCATATTGACAGGCTGTGACCATCCATTATCAGTGCGATTTACATACCAGATGTCTGAACCGCCTTGTCCGCCATCCATATCGCTGGCAAAATACAATCGCTGGTTATCTGCCGTAATAAAACCATGTCCGGTTGAATAATTATCACTATTAAAAGGCAGGTTCTCAGGCTTACTCCATGATCCATCGCTCATTTTATACGACACCATCAGGTTCAGGTGATTCGTTCCATCCACCCCTTTTTTGCCAATTAAATTATTAAAGGTATTCCGGGTGATAAACAACTCTGTTTCATCCGCATTGATACTTACAGGACCATCGTGATACATCGATTTCAAATCCGTTGATAATAACTGCGGCACACCGAAATTATCCTCTTTAATTTTAACACTAAATACATTCAGATATGGGGTTTCCTTCCAGGCATATTCACGACGGATCATCACATCCACTTCGCGGGCAGACGTATAAACAAGCTGATCGTTAACCACAACAGCACCAAAATCAGATTGCGATGAATTAAAATCCACTTCTTCAATCAGGTAACGCTCTTCAGCAAGTATTTTCTCAATAACAGGCAGGGCATTGTGCTGCTTATGTGCTCTCGAATCATTGGCTTCAACCGTCAGGTATTTTGCCATCTGACGATCAGCCTCGGCATATTTACCATTGCATTTCAATGCCTGTGCATAAAAGAACAGATCCTCATTGCTTAAGCTGGTGTTTGCAATACTGGCGTACACAGCTTCTGCTTTTTCAGATTCATGTGTTTTCAAATACGCCTGTGCCAGTTTGCTTTTTATTGAATCGGCCAGATAACCTTTGTTATAAAGCGGTTCATAACGTCGGATGCTCTTGGCATAAGCCATGTTGTCGTATGCTTTTCCGGCCTGATTTACCCTGAAAGAATTTACCAGGCTATCAATTTTATTAGCATAGTGTTGCGCTTCCAGGTTGTGTGCATTACACAGAAACACAAGTATTAAAACGGAGAATATATGTCGCATGTTTATTACTATCATCAATTAAAAATACCTTGGTGATTTTACTTTGTTTTTCAGGAAACCATCGAAATCGTAGCTTACTATTATTTCATGACTACCATTATTATAATTATTCAGCTCCGAAACTGTAAAATCGTACGAATAACCAATCATCAACTGCTTGTTCAGTTTGATATTGCCAATTAAAGCAACCGCATCACCAATTCGATAGGTGGCCCCCAACCAATAGGTGTCCTTGATCAGGCATTGAGCTGTCACATCTGTTGATGGTGGTGCTCCCTGTACTACTTTTGTCAGGATGGATGGTTTGAACTTAAGGTCTTCGTTCAAGTCAAAGACATATCCTCCCATCACAAAGAAATGCTGCTTTAGGTCACTAATAGAGCCCACCGTATTTTGATCACCACTTAACTCCGTCTGAATGAGTTTAGGCACCGATGCCCCGACATAAAACTTATCAGAATACATGTATAATCCCAAACCAGCATTCGGCTGAAAGCGTTGCTCAACATTATCCATAAAAGCCACATCGTTATCACCCACATTAATATCGGTGAGATTAACATGGTAATTATAAATCCCGCCTTTGATACCCATCGATAGTGTTAATGATTCACTGAGGCTCACGCGGTAAGCATAATTAACATTGATGTAATAGTTATTAACCGGCCCATGGCTATCCGAAACAATCGACAACCCAAGCCCCATCTTGTAATTATCCAATGGGGTGTGCATCGTAAAGTCATACGTTCGTGGGGCACCATCCATGCCTGTCCACTGAAGACGTGACAATAACAATACATTCATAGCATTTCGTGTACCTGCATAGGCCGGATTGACCGAAACCGTATTAAACATGTATTGCGTGTATAATGGCTCCTGCTGCGCTTTCATATTGCCCGAGCATAACAGCAAGATGAGCATGCTTAAAACAACTAAACTGTTTTTATATAATCGTTTCATTTCTTTCTCTTTACTTGTTCTTACTGTTTACTAACGATTTAGATAAATGTAGCCTTGTAATTTATCACCTGTTTCATTGACCTTCACGATGTAATAATACGTTCCAACCGGTAGATCGTCACCAATGCTAAAACCTACATTTGAAATACCATTCCAATCATTTTTGTAATGACTTTTGCGATATACAATGTTACCCCATCGATTAAACACTTCGAAATCAATAGTGTACTTATCTAATTCCACAGGTAACTTATAAGTATCATTTACTCCATCTCCATTTGGTGAAAATCCTTCCAATAACTCTAAGGAGTCGATGCATAAATCGTCATCAATACGATCAGGAATGCCATCTTTATCACAATCACCTTGAGATTCATCTGAATCAAGAACACCATCGTTATCTGAATCTAAATCGAGATAATCTTCATCACCATCTTCATCTGTATCTACATTACCCTCTTCAGAATCCTTGATTCCATCATTGTCAGAGTCTTCATCACGGAAATCTTCTTTGCCATCACCATCGGTGTCTCCATCCCCTTCATCTTCATCTTTGATTCCATCGTTATCCGAATCCAGATCTTTGTAATCAGGCGTACCGTCACCATCGGTATCAACATCTCCTTCAATCTCATCAGGGATACCATCACCATCCGAATCATCGTCTTCATCATTTGGCAATCCATCATTGTCTATATCATCTTCACCCTCTTTGTCATTGTCTATACCATCTCCATCACGATCTGTTTTTTCATTGACTGTAATGGTGACAATGGCTGTGGCACATGCCTGTGGTGTTCCATTGTCACACACCTCATAGGTAAATGTGTCTTCTCCATAGAAACGAGGGTTAGGAATATATACATAGGTTCCATCAGGATTGATTGTTAGAGATCCATTTGATGGTTCAACCACAGGCGTTTCATTTATTGTTAATGCATGTCCTTCCGGATCAGAATCATTCTCCAATAAAGATTTACCATGCAGTTCTTGCCCTTCATCGATTTCTGCAACATCAGGTGAAGCATCTGGTACTGAATTAACTTTATCGTTATCTGTGTTATCA
>DIYS01000121.1 GCA_002429115.1 Saccharicrinis sp. UBA6048
ACATACCACCTGGCCAACGCTCAGTTACATAAGGCATGTTTACACCACCAACTTTGTCAGCGATGATTTCTTTAGCTTGCTTCTTAGTAGCTACGAATAACACTTTCCGACCTGATTTTGCAATCTGTTTTAGTGCATCTGCAGCTTCGTCGATCTTCACTGCTGTTTTGTGAAGGTCTAAAATGTGGATTCCATTGCGCTCCATGAAAATGTAAGGCGCCATGGCTGGGTTCCACTTTCTTTTCAAGTGTCCAAAGTGAACACCTGCTTCCAATAATTCCTCGAAATTAACTCTTGGCATTTTAATTTTTTTAAAGTTGTTTACTTTCTGTTTAAACCAATCTTTAAGTAGTTCTTCAATTAGATTTATAGATGATAGACTTTTAGATTATTATATTGATTTCTCAATTCTTGTCTAGCAGTCTCATGCCTAATAATCTAATATCCAGAAGGAGTCTTAAAGATTTAGATACTAAACACACCTGATAAATATTAACGTTTAGAGAACTGGAACCTCTTACGTGCTTTCGGACGACCTGGCTTCTTACGTTCAACAACACGTGAGTCACGAGTCATGAAACCTTCAGCCTTAAGAGCCGGCTTGTTTTCAGCATCAATTTTTACAAGTGCACGGGAAATAGCTAAACGTACTGCTTCAGCTTGTCCCTTGAAACCACCACCATAAAGGTTAACTTTAATGTCGTAGTTATCAGCAACACCGATAGTGTTTAAAGGTTGTTTTACAATATATTGTAAAGTTGCAGCAGGGAAATAAGTTGATAAATCACGCTTGTTAATTGTGATGTTACCGTTTCCTTCGCTCAAATAAATACGAGCAACGGCTGCTTTTCTTCTACCAATAGCATTAATTACTTCCATAATAATTATTTAATGGCGTTAATATCAATTACTTTAGGTTGTTGAGCTTCGTGCTTGTGTTCAGTTCCAGTATAAACATATAAGTTTCTGAAAAGCTGACGTCCAAGACGGTTCTTAGGTAACATACCTTTGATAGCTCTTTCAACTAATCTCTCCGGCTTTTTAGCGAACATTTCCGCAGGTGTCACATCGCGACGACCTCCTGGGTAACCACTATGGTAGAAAAATAAACGCTGGTCCCACTTGTTACCGGTCATTCTAATTTTGTCTGCGTTTAAGATAATCACGTTATCTCCGCAATCCACGTGAGGCGTATAATTTGGCTTATACTTACCTCTGAGTAGTTTAGCAACTTTAGATGCCAAACGACCCAATACCATATCAGCTGCATCTACCACAACCCACTCTTTGTTGGCAGTCGCTTTGTTAGCTGAAATCGTTTTGTAACTTAACGTATCCACAGTCTTCCTTTTTAAAATTCGACTTATTAATAAACAGTTTGCAGAGGCCTCAGCTCACCTAAAACCAACTATCAGGTCCCACCCCAATTGCTGATAAACAGTGACTTTACCTCTCAGATCGGATAATAATCGGCCGCAAAATTACTGCTTTTATTTTTCTTATGCCAATAATCTGATTAAAAAATTCTTAGAACTTCGTGCAGTGGCTTATTTTAATCATTTTTGTAGTCAATAAATGAATAGAATAGTATGCGACTGAAACAAGACTTTTTTGATCGTGATGTATTGGAGGTGGCACCCGATTTAATAGGTAAGGTGTTGGTTCGTAAATTTGATGATGGCAGAGTTGAAAGATATGTCATATGCGAAACAGAAGCTTATCGTGGAGAAGAAGATGCTGCTTGCCACGCACATAAAGGACTCACCATACGAACGGAGGTGATGTATGGCAATGGAGGCAATATATACGTCTATTTGATTTATGGGATGTATTGGTTGCTCAACTTTGTAACAGGACAGAAAGATCAACCTCAGGCTGTTTTGATTCGTGGGCTTGAAGGTATTAATGGACCAGGCAGGGTAGGGCGAGCATTGAAACTGGATAAAAGCTTTTACGGAGAAGATAGTGTGAGCTCAGATCGGTTGTGGATTGAAAACGGAGATGCTTGCGCTTGTAAGATTATACAAACCCCACGTATTGGCATTGACTATGCAGCCGATGAATGGAAGAATAAAACCTGGCGATTTGTAATTGAAAAGTAAACCTCATTCAAATCAACAAACTTTCTTTAATCAAACTTAACTTTAGAAATAAAGAAATTTGGTGTAAACATCAGGTTAAGGCCATAAGCATAATCAAACTGGCTGGCCGGAATATCATAATAGGTTTCGACCATGGCGCTAAACTTTATTTGTTTCATAAATGTTTTTGAAAAGCTAAGTTTGGCCGTTAGTATATCGCGGTGTTCGTTATAATAGCCTGGTTTGTAGTTCGAGGTTGATTGAAAGATGGAACTTCCTTTAGGCGCCATAAAGTTTTGGGCCTTCCAGTAACCAGCCATTAATGTTCCGTATTTGTAATCAACTTCTCCAACCGGGTAAATGGCGTGACCATGATTGAAATGCCAGCCTGAGTTGCCGGTTAAATCATGGAATGTTGCGTAGTAGGTGGCGACTCCAATGTTTCGGATAAATCCGTCACCAATATTGTATTTAATTTTAAGACCAGTGGCAAGGTTAGCAAGTGATTGCATTCGCTCCGAGTAGTTGCTGATCTGTCCTCCAAGGTGAGTCGCAATCAATTGTCCGGGAATGCTGATGCTCCAATCGGACGTTGGTCTGGTCAATTGATACTCAGTACTGATTCCAGCGGTAAATTTCTCGGGCTTATCATCGCCCAAAAAGATAAACTGTTCCCAGTCAACCCATGAATCAAACCAAAACTGATCACCTGTATAAATAAACTGGAAGCCGTTTTCTATTGGTCGTGTGTATTGATTTTCAGGATCGAATAGTGGCTCTAATAGTCGGTGATGCACATCTCCTTTGAGACCACCCATTATTAGTTCAAGCTTGTCGGTGAGTTTTGTATGGATCGAAAAAGTTGGGAGTACCTCGGTGAATTCGTTCATGCCGCTGTATTGAAGGATGTGAACCCCAGCCTTAATACGAAGGCGTGATCCGGCGTAATACATAAGCGAAGGCTGGGCCGTATAACCCATCATTGTATAGCCTTCGATGTAATCACCAAAGTATTCATTGTTTTTTACGAAGTTATTGTTTTCCAATCTGAAATACAGCTTACTCTCAGCATCTGTATTATATTCCGGATAGTAATATCTCCATGTTTGATCTACCTGTGAGATACTGACGTTACAGCACAATGCTGCCATGATAAGCATGCCAATCCAACGACCCATTTCTAAATCCTAACAAATTATTTCCCAATTTTTTAACACTCATGTGTTAATACTGCATTTGTATAAAAAGGTTATAGATTTGGGTAACTTTTTTTTAACCTATGCTTAAAACGCCTGTTCAAAAGTTATATTGCTTTCCAATAAATTTTTTAGATGACTGTAGCGTCGAGCTTCATAAACAACCTCGTCATCAGTACTTAATTTAACCCGCTCAAGCTTGGTATTTATCTCAGTAACATGATTGAGATTGATCAGGTAATGCGGGTGGCATCTGAAGAAATTACGCCCGGATAACATGGCTTCGTAACGGCGTAACGGTTTATTTGTGAAAAAGTAACTGTTGTCTGATAAATAAAAGTTAGCTCCACCATAAATTGCTTTGCACCATACAACTTCGTTTACAGCAACGACTTTAACTGATTTTCTTCCCTGCAATACAAGTTTGCTTGTAGGATTTTCTTCGATGTTGTTGATAAGTGTATCTATATTAATGGCATAATCTTGATAGTGAGTTTGGTCTGTGGCTTTGTCAATGGCCACAATGAGCTCATTGATATCATAAGGTTTGTAAACAAACTCAACGGCAGCATATTGCATGGCTTTGATGGAGTATTCGTGGTAGGCCGACATAAATACAATCTTCATGTCTTTATATTGACAATTTTTCAGCACATCAAATGAAGTGCCGTCCATCAAATGAATATCCATTAAAAGCAATTGTGGTTTGTATTCCTCAATTTTCTGAATGCTTTCATTGACTCGTCCTGTATTGCCAATAATTTGTATTTCAGGAAAGTGGTTCTCAATAATCTTTGTAACAGCTATTACATTGTAGTAGTCATCTTCAATAATAAGTGCTTTAATTCTTTCCATTGGTTTGGTTGTTATTTTGCTTCTTGGGTGGTATATGGTATGGTTATTCGTGCAATAGTGCCCCGGTCAAACGGATCTTTCTTTTTCTTATCATAGAGTTCAAAATGTGTTTTTTGTCGCATGTCTCTTTCCAATATGCTTAATCGTTCATTGGTGATCTTAATGGCCATTGACTCGTGTGGCCGATCATTATGGCTCAGTCGATCGTTGTAGTCCAGTCCTAATCCGTTGTCTTCAATCTCCAGCACAAGGTTGTTTCCATCTTTAATAAAGCGGATGAAAATATTTCCACCTTCTCCCAGTGTTTTAATGCCATGCTCAATGGCATTTTCAACAAATGGTTGTACGAGCATTGGCGGAATTACGACTTTGTTTTTCTTGACCTCATCGCTGATGACGAATTGATAATCAAATGAGGGGTGAAAACGCAATTGTTGAATTTTGATGTAATGTTCCAGCGTTTCAACCTCCTCTTGTACAGGGATGAATTCGTAGTTACTGCTCCTCAGAACATGGCGCATCAGCTTGGAGAAATGAGACAGAAACTGACTGGATTTATGCATGTCATTTTCAAGGATAAATACCTGAATGGCACTTAAGGCATTGAAAATAAAATGTGGATTCATCTGTGATCGTAACAACCTTTGTTGGAATTTAAGGTTACGATAGCGATTGCGCAGCCGTCCCTGAAAAATAATCATTATTACCGCCGTTATCAGTACGAACACCAATATGGCAATGGCGGCTATTAATGAGCGCTGCTTCGATAGCAGGGTTTTTTGAAGGAGCGCCTCTTTGTTCAATTCCTCAATTTCCAGTTCCTGAAGGGTGTTTTTGTATTTGACTTCGATGGATGCCAGATGAAACAGGTTTCGCTCATTAAGGACACTGTCTTTATATGTTGTTGCTAATTTGTAATAGGCCAGTGCCTGATCGTTAATGCCCTTTTTCTCGTAGGCTTCAGAGAGTAAGGCTGCAGCTTCTTCTGCCGTGTATTTTGAGCCTATTGATATGGCCGTATTTAGCCCTTTATCCAGGTAATTGATGGCTTCATCAATACGATTATCGTTAAGGTAGGTTTTGCCAATCTGGGTGTAGCTGACCGCAATATGCATCCTGTCGCCAATCGCCAGATTAATTTCCAAGGCTTTAAAGAGGTAATCGAGGGCTAAGCGATTTTGGTCTTTTGCAATATAGGTGCTGCCAATGCTGTTGTAGCATATTGACTGACCAACCCGGCTATTGATTTGACTGTTGTACTCGAGTGATTTAAAATAATAGGTCATGGCCGAATCGAGGTGGTTCAGCTTTAGGTAGGCCTCACCAATATTATTCGTGTTGATTGCCATGCCTAGTTTGTTATTCATTAATTCAGAAATATGCAGGCCACGGCGAAAATATTCGATGGCTGAATGGTAGCGTTCCATCGCAATGCATACATTGCCTAATCCATTAATGGCTTTACTGATGCTTAATGAGTCGTTGCACAATTCGGCGATCTGCAATGATTTCATATGCATGTCAAGGGCCTCAGTATTGTCATCAATACGCCTTAGTACAACGCCAATCTGATTATAAGCTCGTGTTTGAAAGAAGAGGTTTTCAGTGCTTTCGGCAATGCTTAATGCCTGCTCTAAATATTGCATGGCATCCCCATACAATGATTTATTCCTATAGCGAAGACCAACCTGCATGTAAATATCAAACAATTGCTCTTGATTGCTATTTTTCTTTGCAATTGATTCGGCTTCTTTAAGGTAATTGTCAAAAGGAGGTGTTTCTGATGCGTTGTCAGCATAAGTCGTCTGTGATTGATCAATTAATTGAGCAACCATTGATGAATCACGATTGTTGACACTTATCGTCTCATATTGATCCGGTGTATCTTGTGTGTCCGAATCGGTGCATTGCACTAAAGTCAATACACTCAGTAATATGATGAGTAGTGTCTTCACCAACTTAAAATCAATTTTCAACATCCTATTAAAATTCACTATTCGGGCATATACGAGACATGCACTTTTCCCACATACAAATTAGGGAATTTTGGTTGACAATCAATATAATAATTTCCAAAGTTATTAACCGACTTATAAACAGTTCTTTCGGCATAACTGGCAGAAAGACTATATTTGCAGAAAAATTGTAAGGGTGAAAATAGGAACGTTGGATTTAGGCGAGCAGCCACTTTTGCTCGCGCCAATGGAGGATGTAACGGATCCTTCATTCAGGGTGTTTTGTAAAGAGCAGGGGGCTGATATGATGTATACCGAATTTGTGTCGGCGGATGCTTTGGTGAGGAATGTTAACCGGTCGTTACGTAAATTGGAACTGGTTGAATCCGAACGTCCTGTTGGTATTCAGATTTATGGTAAAGATGTTGATAAGATGGTAGTGGCAGCTCAAATGGCTGAGGCAGCGAATCCTGAGGTGATTGATCTGAATTTTGGTTGCCCGGTCAAGAAGATTGCCTCTAAAGGAAGTGGTGCCGGTCTGTTACTCGATATACCAAAAATGCTCGCAATAACGGAGGCGGTTATTAAAGCTGTTGATATACCTGTGACGGTCAAGACGCGCCTCGGGTGGGATGATAAATCATTAGTGATTGAAGATGTTGCGGAGCAATTGCAGGATGTAGGTGTTCAGGCTTTATGTATTCATGGCCGTACACGCGAACAGATGTACAATGGAGTAGCTGATTGGACCCTGATTGGTAAAGTGAAAAATAACCCGCGTATGCATATTCCAATTATTGGCAATGGCGATGTGGATAGTGCTCAAAAGGCAAAATATTTCTTTGACACTTATGGAGTGGATGCTCTTATGATAGGTCGCGCAGCTATTGGCAAACCCTGGATATTCAGAGAAATGAAGCATTATTTGACAAGCGGTGAATTATTACCAAAGTTGACAATCAAAGAGCAAGCCGAGTTAATGGATGACATCGTTAAGAAGTCGTGCGATATGATTGGTGAACGACGAGGAATTTTGCATGCACGTCGTCATTTGGCAATACCTTTTAAAAATCTACCGGATATCAGACCTTTAAGAATTCAGCTGCTTCGTGAAAAGACTGTTTCAGGAATTTCTGAGGTATTAAAGAAAATTGGTGAAAAGTATGCGGGTTACGAAGATGCGGTTTCTGAATAATATTTGTTCACAATCACTCGAACCGGATACCAGGCTGCCAGAATACTTATAACAGACACAGTTACAATCACTGTAAAAACGTCTTGTAGTTCAAGTGCTACCGGGTAGCCATCGGTTATATAATGGCCGCTGCCCATAAATTTGATGACGGCAAAATGTTGTTGTATCAATACCAACACTACGCCCAATAAAGTACCCGTTACTATTCCTGCCAATGAAATCAACCAACCTTCCATCATAAAAATACGGGTAATTAGTTTCTTGTCAGCCCCCATGCTTTTAAGCGTAAAAATGCTTTCTTTCTTCTCATAAATGAGCATCGCAAGATTGGCCACAATGTTAAAGGCAGCAATGGCAATAATAAAGCTCAGGATAAGGTAAGCCATAAGCTTTTCGACCTTCATCACTTTGTAAAATGAAGCATGCTGCTCTTGTTGGTTAAGCACATCCATTTGCTCACCAACAATCTCTTGAACTTGTTTTTCGATGGATGAAATGTCAGCACCCTCTTTAGTTCTAATAGCTAAGGAAGAGACAATGTTTTGGTCGTATTGAGATAAACGTCGTGCCTGATCAATGTCGATAATCACATATTGCCCGTCGTATTCTTCCTGGTTCACAGCAAACATGCCGGTTGGATTAAGGTAATCCTGCTTAAAGGCGTTTTGGGGTGTCATAATATTAATGTTGCCCTTACGCTTTGGAATATACATCACCAGCGGAGTCACAAAATTCATGCGGATAGCCAGCTGATCGGCTAAGCGCCTGCCAATGACACCTCTGAACTCGGACTTGTATTTTAACGAATATTCTCCATCAATAATGATCGAATCGATGCCACTTACTTTATTAAACATGGAGTCAACGCCCATAACCATTGCCGGCATTCTTCGTTGGCGGTATTTTAACAGCGCCTGATGTTCCAGAACTTCAGAAATGTGAAGAACGCCATCTGTATTTTGGATCTTTTTGTAATCAATTGAATCAAGAGATATAACCTTCCCTGATTTAGGTACCAACTTTAAATCCGGATCAAAAGCCGTATATAATTCGCCCATAAAACCATGCAAGCCATTAAATACCGATAAGATAATTATTAAGGCCATGCTGCCTGTAAGCACTCCAAAAACAGAAATCATTGAGATGATATTAATGACATTCTGAGATTTTTTAGCGTACAAATACCGCTTAGCTATGGTAAAGGCGAGCTGCATATTGATTATTTTTTAGCGACCACCATCAATCCGGTTCCCGTTTTGTGCTTCTGCTTTACATCCAGATGATTCAGTATATAAGCCACCGGATAAGTCAGGATGTAATAAGCTGGCAGTATAATGAAAAACAACTTACTGGCATTTAGCATCTTTATCGGGTACTTCATGGATAAACGCCATGAAATATTACCTGGCTTACCATAAGTATACTGGGTTTTTATCTGCGAAAAGCCAGCATTGCTTAGCTTTTCTTTAATGTCTTCAGCATTATAGCCGTCTCTCACATGTTCGTCAATAAAGCCATGAACTTCATCTTCTTCATGATGATGTGCATCCGAGCCGCCCTGGTCTGATGGGGTAGAAATCAATAATGTTCCGCCGTCTTTCATTGATCGATGAAAATTCCTGAATACCAATTCATCTTCAAGAATGTGCTCCATTACATCCACTGATAGTATCAGGTCATAGGTGTTTTCACGAACGAATTTGGTAAGGTCGGCCACCTCAAATTGAACACGGTCACCTCGTCCTATTTTCTGAAAGAAATTGTTGCAGTCTTCAATTTGTTCGTCTTTAACATCGGCTCCGGTTATGGTCCAGTTTTTTCCAAGCGACGACATAAAGTAATCATATTGTCCAAAACCACTTCCGGCATCTAAAACATTCAAAGGAGCAGAAGCAGATGCATTTACTTTTTTAAGCTCACGGCGAATGTACCATGCTCTTAATAAAAGCAAGTCTAAAAGCCGGTAAAACAGCTTGCGTAAAACAGGAGTCTGATTAAAAACCTTTCCTAAAGAGCGCTTTATCGGATCGTATTGCATAGTTAGTCTTTTAACAAACGATCAATGTTATCCAGGTAATCAAGACTGTCATCAAGAAAGAATCGCAACTCAGGAATGATACGCATTTGTTTGCCAACACGCTTACCCAATGCAAATCGGATTTGTGATGCCTGTTCATTGATTTCTTTCATCACATCTTCTATATTGCCGGTAGGAAAAATACTTAAGTAAGCCTTTGCCTGACCTAAGTCCGGAGAAATTCTCACCACAGTTACAGTTACCATAGTGCCTTGGCAAACAGCTCTCATTTCTCTTTGAAATATTTCACTAATCTCCTTTTGAAGGAGTCTTGATATCTTTTTTTGTCTCGTTGAATCCATAATTTTACTCGTCCTCTACTTATTCTCGTTATCGTTGATTCAGAAAGCGAAAATACACTTTTTAGATGGAATTTTGTGTATAGGTAGTCGAAGGCTTTATTGATCCTATGGCAATACCACAAAAAAAACCTGCAATTCCTTTAAATTGCAGGTCTCTCAAACCAAAACTTTTACCAATTATGAAAATTATGGGCTACCTAGCGCTCCTTGCGTTATTAGGCCCATTTCTCATTTCTTTTGCTCTTTCTTTTTGAAGAGCCTTATACTTTTCAAACTGATCGGCTGATAAAATATTTTTCAGTTCCTCAGTTTTTTCTGCGTTCAATTCAATGATCAATGTACGCATTTTTTCACGATCACCTTTTGAGTTTTGTCTGTTTTTTTGAAATTCTTTGACGAACTTCAGGTTTACTTCCGTTACTGCTTCTATTTGCTTTTCGTTTAAGCTAAGCTCTTTAATCATTTTCTCGGTTTGGCGATCTGCTATCTCCTCTGGTGATCTGTCATTTCTTCTTTGACCAGAGCATATGAATACGATCCCTAGTAAAATAACCGTTATTACAACTAATCGATGTGTCATTTTGTTCATATTATAGTTAATCTTTGGTTTTTGACGATTATTTGCGGGAAATCTTGCGCACAAAAAAGGGAAATAATTTACAACGATTGTTAAGTGTATTTTTGTGTTTAAACAAAAATTAACATTTTCCTTATTGATTATGAGAGATTTGTGAAAAAATACATTATTTTGCGAATAATTGGGGTTACATATATCAACTATATGGTAAGAATAGTGAGAAAATTACTGGTAATTGCATTAGTTTTTTTGACATGTGTACGTGGGGAAGCACAACAGAAAAAAGCAATTAGACAGGAAAACAAAGCGTTCGAAAAGGCATTGAATTCTGTTGAATCTCAGGATTATTTAAAAGCCATTTCTTTATTAGAGGAAATCATAGAGAAATCACCCGATAATACGGCTGCATACCTGCATTTGGGCATCTGCTATCTGAGTGCAAATGCCACCGCCGACAGTGCGATCTATGTCTTTAAAGAAGGTCTGGCTCAGTTAAGTGCTGAAGAGCAATATGATATATTGGGGCAGGATTTCTTTATGGCTCTGGGTAAAGCCTATCAGGTGGCTCTGGAGCCCGATTCAGCCCTGATGGTTTATAGTCAGATGTTGGCGAGTATTCCTAATATGGATAAAGACTTTGAGGCCGAGATTGAGCATGAAATATCTATGTGTGACAATGCTAAAGTTTTTTTAGCGAATCCGGTGGAACTAACGATAGTTAACCTTGGCAAAAAAGTTAATAGTAAATATGATGATCATAGTCCCTTGGTGAGCGTATATGAAGATAAACTACTATTCACCTCAAGACGTGAGCAGTCGAAGTTACCGGTTTTAAACGATGGGCAATACCCGGAGAAGGTGTACATGTCGCACGGCGATTCGGCAAGCTGGGAAAGTGCAAGTGCGCTCGAAACGTTTTTCAGAAACTTCGAACATGAATCGGCATTATCATTATCGGCAGACGGCAATGCCATTTTTATCTACCGTTTTGATGCCGATGGAGGTAAAAGTATTTACATGAGCCTGATGGAAAATGATCAATGGTCCAATCCGGTAAAACTGCCTTATCCGATAAATACCGATGCAGCCGAAACACATGCCTCTATATCTGGCGACAGAAGTACCTTGTTTTTCACCAGCGATCGTGAAGGTGGGTATGGAGGGATTGATATTTATATGTGTAAGAAAGATGCCTATGGGCGATGGGGTGAGGCTCGCAACCTTGGGGCAGCCGTTAATACAAAGCACGATGAGGAGACACCGATGATACATCCCGATGGAGCAACACTGTATTTTGCATCAGAAGGGCATAATTCAATGGGGCGACTGGATGTTTTTTATACCCAGATGAATGCCGATAGTACGTGGTTATTGCCGGTTAACCTGGGCTATCCGATAAATACGCCTGATGATGATTTCTTTTTTCTGCCTACACTGGATAAGAGTCATGCTTATTATGCTTCGGCGAAGTATACCGATACGTATGGCGGATCAGACATTTATAAAGTTGAATTTGATGCAGGGTTTGAAGGTGAACTGGCGGTGATAGAAGGCGAGGTATCTGATGTGGGAGCAGCCAGGTCGGGTTCGGTTCGAATAATGGTGACCAGAAAAACAGATCGTCGTCTGGTAGGTGATTACCGACCAGATAAAAACACAGGTAAGTACACGATGTTCCTTGAAACGGGTCATGAATATGAAGTGGAAGAGAGGGTGGAGGATAAAGTGATTAAGGAATCAGAATTATCCATTCAGGAGGATATGAAATACATAGCCGGCAACAATGTGTTGTCTTTCGATGAAATAAGGATGGATCCGCCTCTTAAACAAATCATCATCAATGATCAACTGGTGAAGGAGCAGGAGCAATTTATTACTGAGCTTAATGATGAAGTAAAAACAGTTGATAAACCTACTTTTTATACCATACAGGTGCTGGCTTTGAAACATAAGCCATTGTTTGCTTCTCTTTATTTAAAGGGGTTGAACGTCAATGATTTGAAAAGTATCAAATGCAAGGATAGCTATACGCGCTACATTTACGGGTCTTATTTAGATAAAAAAACTGCAATAGAAGAGCGTGAAGAAATAATGAAACTGGGTAAATTTAAGGATTCTTTTGTGAGAAGGATTGATGAGGTTGATGAGTTAAAAGAACATCCGGTATTATGAAAAAGGTAGCTCGATATTTTTTCCAGGGATTATTATATATCGTTCCCCTGGCTGTAACTATTTACGTATTGGTTTTTGCATTTATATGGCTTGATAGTCTGCTGCGCGATCTTGAAATATTTCAGCACGAGCCATATGCACAATTCAATTTTCCTGGTTTAGGACTGTTAGTTATCCTTGTGGTAGTGACATTAATTGGTTTTGCAGGTCAACGCCTGATAACTGCGCCTTTGAGTCATTCGTTTGATACCATGTTGAAGCGTGCTCCGCTGATCAAAGTTATTTATACTTCGGTTAAAGATTTATTGTCAGCTTTTGTGGGTAAGGAGCGAAAGTTTGAAAAGCCTGTGCTGGTTAGTCTTGATAACGCAGGTATCCTACAGCGTTTTGGATTTATAACCGCAGCCGATCTGGAAGATTTGGGAGTTAAAGATAAAATTGCGGTTTATTTACCGAGTTCATACGGAATTCTTGGAGAACTGTATGTTGTGCCAACTGATAAAGTGAAGCTGATTGATGCCCATCCCGCAGATGTGATGAAGTTTATTGTTTCCGGTGGTGTAGCAAAGGTTAAGTAATGAATCTGCAAAGATATCCCAAGGCTCTGTGTCGCGGTATCTCAATTTTGATACTCTTCTATCTGAACACCATATTTTGTCTGGCGCAGGATTATCAGGAAAAAGGGAAAGCTTCTTTTTATGCCAATAAATTCGAAGGAAGAAAAACAGCCAATGGTGAAATCTTCTCAAATAGTAAGTTGACTGCTGCTCATAAAACATTGCCCTTTAATACAATGGTAAAAGTGACCAACCTGGACAATGGAAAGTCTGTGGTGGTCAGAATTAATGATCGCGGGCCATTTATTAAAGGACGAATTATTGACCTGAGTCAGGCCGCTGCTAAAGAACTGGACTTTGTTGTGAAAGGAATTACATCTGTTAAAATTGAGATTGTTAGACAGCCTTTACATCCCGATTCACTTTATAAACAGCTTTTTCCAAAACCTTTACCATCATTCTCACTGCCCGAGTTACGGGTCGATGTATTGCATTAACCATCAAGTACAAATTGCTCGACCCATCATTTGATTGTATATTCGCCTTTTTAATTCACGAAAACTGAGTACGATGAAGAAAATTATTATAGGCTTATTAGCCATCGCTTTCGTAGCTTGTAACCCAACAGCAAAACTACCTTCAATACAGGAAGCCGGCGATTTGGCTTTTAACCAGGCGGATTATCAGAAAGCATATACCCAGTATGCAGAATATGCAGCTATTGCAGAAGCTAATAGTGTGGAGCTAAGCAATGCTATGAAAATCAACTATGCGCAAACATGTACTAATCTGGGTAAGGTTGATGAAGCAAAGGCTTTATACGATGAGCTGCTGTTAGACGATTCTAATACTAAATTGCTTGCTGAATACGCACAGTTCCTTCAACGAGAAGGATTGATCAATGATGAATTGGCATTGTGGAATAAGTATAGTGATAAGATTAATGATCCTTCGTTAAAAAAGCTGATGACAGAGCGCTTGATTTTTCTTGAGAATTCTAAAGAAAACTACGCTGCTGTTATTGAGACATACACAGGCAAAGGTGACCATACTCTCGCAAAAGAAGCTGAGTTGGTATATATAAAAGCACTGGAAAATACCAAGAAAGGACATGCTGCGGCTAAAGCGTGTAACAGTTTATTAAAAACGTATCCTTATTATACGGAGGCTTTGGAGTGGAAAGCCAGGTATTATTACAATAAAGCAGAAAATAAGTATCAGTACGAAATGAATAAGTACAATAAGAAAAAGAACAACACCACTTATGCTTATTTGCGCCGCGAGCTGAAAAAGGTATCGGGCGATTTTCGGATTTCAAGAGATGTCTTTCTGAAGTTACGCAAACAGGATGCTGCAAACAAAAGTTATATCAGGCACCTGAAAAATATTTATCTGCGATTGGATATGAAAGCAGAAGCTGCCAAAATGGATAAACTACTAAAGTAAACTCAGAGGAATATTACAAAAAAGGTGTCTGATAACTCATTAAGTGGTTACCAGACACCTTTTTTGTATCATATAAAATTCACAAGTTTGTTATGATTTCCGCAAATCTCGCTGATTGTTGCAGATGAATTCACCTAATTGAGTGAAAACATTTTCAGCGAGAATCTGCGTGATCTGCGGGCTATAAAATTCCACTTGTGAAATATAAGGATGTACTGCAAATATCACTCTTCTTCAGGAGATAGGAATTTATAAACGATACCAGCAAGTATAGCTCCAACAATCGGTGCTACCCAGAAGAGCCATAGTTGACTTGTGGCCCAATCACCTACAAAAAGCGCTTGCGAAGTGCTTCGGGCAGGATTAACAGACGTATTGGTTACAGGGATACTGATAAGGTGGATCAAAGTTAATGCAAGACCGATGGCCAGTCCGGCAAAGCCAGCTGGTGCCTTTGAATGAGTTGCACCAAGAATGACCAACAAGAACATAAATGTCATGGCTACTTCACAAACCAATGCAGCCACTAATCCATATCCACCAGGCGAATGCTCCCCGTATCCATTAGCGGCAAATCCGCCTAATTCAAATCCCGCCTTACCACTGGCGATGAGGTAAATGATAAATGCGCCCGCTGTGGCACCCAACACCTGCGCAATAATATATGGAAGGATGTCTTTTGCCTCGAAGCGACCACCTGCCCATAGACCAATGGTGACTGCCGGATTAAGGTGACAACCGGATATATGCCCGATGGCATAGGCCATTGTCACCACCGTTAATCCAAACGCAATGGAAACGCCAACAAAGCCAATGCCCAATTCAGGAAAACCGGCAGCAAGTACTGCACTGCCACATCCACCCAGTACGAGCCACCAGGTGCCGAAAAACTCTGCAATTAATTTCTTCATAATCTAAGTGTTTGATTAATAATGGTCTGTAATTTAAGGTGATATTATTAAATAATCCACTTTTAGCAGATTGTAATATTTAGTCAGTCAGCAGTTTGTGAAGTGAAAAACTAAAAACGATCGCAGCTTAATAACTAAGCTATATTTTAAGATTCGAGCCTTAAATAGTGTATAGTGAGATGCTATTTTTTAACTGACTTCTTATACGGACTATGATAACACGGTAAAGCCTGAATGCCATTTTTGCTTTTGTTCTTTTTTGCTTTTGGTTCATCACAGCGGGGAACGAAACTTAAGCCAAAGCGTAAGTTTAGGTTTCGCTGCTTATCAATATTTAGAAAGCCAAACACATTATCGGCCGCTACATGTAAATGAACATTGCCCATTTTTAATCCAAACCCTGCACCAATACTAAAGTAGTCGCCATTAATGGCCGTATAAGAAAGTGAGGCATTGAATTTCTTATAATTATAAGTATTAGCAGAAAGCGTGAGGGCAGGCATTATTTTATTACGTTGCAGGCGGCTGTAAAAAACAGCACCGGCGTTGATGTTGTTCGTTAATGAATGCGTAGCGCCAAGATACAATTCCGGTGTTAATCGGGTGGTAAATGAATTGATATTGGGCGTTGGCAGAAATTGGTGTCGCAGGCTGTCGCCTAATTCTTCAAGGTAGTTGCCATTGTTAAAATCGGTTGATGAATCGGTACCCGTAAAGACAAAAGTACCATTGGAATTAAAGGTGTTGACTTCGGTTTTCCAACCTATTAAACCAATATTGAGCAGACTGCCTGAGAAGGTTGTTTTTTCATTGAATTTATAAATAAAGCCAAAATCGAAAGCCATACCCAGGTTCTTGCGATTCATCATGTAGCTCATCCAGTCAATATCATCCTGTAACTCAACATTTTCAACATAGCCTTCATCATTCAGTTCAACAACAATTGGAAATGAAGAATGAATCTTTGTGTCCAGATCAAGTTCTAAGCCAAAGTTAGTGGCATTGGTCGATAATCCGCCTTTGGTTTTGGGTGTGTAAACAGTGCCTTTGCCAAAGAGTAGTTTCATATGTGCGCCCAAAGTCCATTTATCAGATACTGATCGTGATAGCCCCAGCGAATATTCTCTGTAGTGGAAACCATTTAGCCGGATACCATTTAATGATGCTTCACGACCAACAAATGGTGTATTACCATACCAGGCCAACTCAGCGGCCGACTTGGGAATGGTATTATACGATGTTACTTTTTCAGTGATCGAAAAGGTCAGCCAGTTATCTTTTAGCCAGAAACCTGCAAAAACAGGTGTGTAATGGGCTGTTGAGCTGATTATTTCAGTCGCGTCAAGGTTATTGACAACATTATCAAAGTCAATATCCCATTGATCTGTGGATGCATTGTATTTAAGAGCTTCGTCCATAGAAAAAGCACTATTGTTGTAATTGCTATGAATAGAGGCTAAAGCCGGAACACCAACAATCCATTTGCACTGGTAACTAACCGCCGGATTAACAAAATTGGCCTGAGGTACATCATGCATCAGAAATAAGGTAAGGTTTTGCTGGCCACTTAGGGTAGCAGTGCATAATAGCATGACAGCAGACAAAAGGTATATGTATAGGCTACGCATTAAGTATCATCTGTTTGATAATTAAGTTTTGCCTGTACACCAACGGCCGCATTAAAACTATATTCGTTGATACTGTTAACGATCGGTGTTGTTAATACCAGGTTATTAACCTCTGCTTTAATGATGAGGTATTCGGCATTAAATATGTCATCGATATATTCATCCTTCAATCGTATTCTGTACGGGTACGGATCAGATACTTTTTGACTGGTGATTTTGCCCTCCTCATCTATTTCAGCTGCCTTAACGATAATTGGTTCAAACCTAAGGGTAGTCACATATTCCCCAATATTCATAAAGGATAAAGTGATGGCTGTTTCGGCCGGGAAGCGGTTAATGATATCAAACTGAAGGGTCATCGATAGTATATTTTCCCGTGATTCTCCTAAGTCAAAATACACAGTTTCTTGCTCAGTCCATGAGATAGGTTCTGAATCAATCGGATCAGGCAGATCAACTGGCAGTTCATCAATAGCTTCATAGGCACCGGTAATTTTACCCAGTGGTACTGAAAGATCAGGTTGATGAGTTAAATCATCAGATATTTTATCCGTATCAACCGATGTACAGCCGACGGCCAGTATGAGCGATATAAATGTATAAACTAATCCCTTTAGCATCTTAAAAAGATTAAATATTAACGACAGGTTGAATAGCTAAAATAAGAAATACCATTCGTAAGAGAAAGGCATTTTGGATCGAAATTATTATTTCATTATTGAACTTCGACGTATTAGTGCTGTTCATATACTATGAAACGAACAATCATTAATAGCTGGATCATTCTCATTTTTATAACAATAACCTGTACCAATTCACAAACTATTATGCACAGCAATCACTTAATAAACGAAACAAGTCCATATCTATTGCAACATGCTCACAATCCGGTCGATTGGTATCCGTGGGGTAATGAGGCTTTGGAGAAAGCAAAAAAAGAAGATAAGCTAATCCTGGTGAGCGTTGGCTACTCGGCATGTCACTGGTGCCATGTAATGGAGCATGAATCGTTTGAAGATGATGAGGTGGCTGCATTAATGAATAAGCATTTTGTGTGTATAAAGGTGGATCGGGAAGAGCGCCCTGATGTTGATAAAATATATATGGAAGCAGTGCAAATGCTTAGCGGACGTGGAGGGTGGCCGCTCAACTGCTTTGCCTTGCCCGATGGACGACCAGTATGGGGAGGCACGTACTTTCCTAAACAACAATGGATGCAGGTACTGGAGCAGTTATCGCAATTGTATACGAATGACAAAGCTAAGCTTCATGAACAAGCTGATGCATTGACCAAAGGCATCAAACAAATTGAAATGCCGGTGTTGGATGAAAATCAGCCAGCTATTGATATGTACAAGGCGCTATTAAAATCAAAATCACGATTTGACAATAAGTTGGGTGGATTTGACGGTGCACCAAAATTTCCAATGCCAGTGGCCTTAAACCTGGTGCATCAAATGGGTGTTTTGCACCAGGATGATGCTTTGCTCGACTTTGTGTACCTAACTTTAGATCGAATGGCTTCATCGGGTATATACGATCAGGTGGGTGGTGGCTTTGCCCGATATTCGGTGGATGAGCGTTGGTTTGCACCGCATTTTGAAAAGATGTTGTACGATAATGCGCAGTTAGTATCCTTGTATAGCAATGCCTACCGAACTACAGGTAATGATCTTTATAAGCGCGTTGTTAAAGAAACGGTTGGCTTTGTTGAGCATGAATTGATGTCGCCCGAAGGCGCATTTTATTCAGCCCTGGATGCTGATAGCGAAGGTGAGGAAGGGAAATTCTATGTTTGGACGCATCGTGAGCTTAAGGATCTTGTCGGTGCAGATGATCATTTTTATCGCTATTTCAATATTGAGGAGAATGGTAATTGGGAAAAGGGAAACAACATTTTACACGGCGGAATTACCCGTGAAGAATATTGCAGGATCAATAATTTGGATTCTGAAACTTTTAACGCAAACCTCAAAAGCTCATTAAAGCGTCTTTATGAAAAACGATCGGATCGGATACGTCCGGGATTGGACGATAAAATACTTACTGCCTGGAATGCTTTGATGATAAAAGGACTGACAGATGCCTATCAGGCTTTCTCTGAGGATCGTTATTTGCAGTTGGCACAAACGGCCATGGATTATCTGCTTAGTCAGGTTATGAGGGAAGAAGGACATTTGCTGAGAAGTACGAAAAATGGGGTCAGTAAAATAGATGCCTTTCTCGATGACTATGCCTTTGTAATTGATGCATTGATTGGCTTGTACGAAGTTACTTTTAATGAAGACTACCTGAATCAGGCGAAGTTGATCTCCGATTATACGCTCAAAGAATTTTATAATTCAACGGCTAAGGTGTTTTATTATAATTCGAAGAGTGGTGAACAGCTGATTGCCCGTAAAACAGATGTACAGGATAATGTTATTCCTTCATCGGTGGGTGCTATGGCCAATAACCTGATTCGCTTGCATCAACTATATCATCTTCCACAATTTGAATCTGTTGGCAATGTTTTGATTGATAAAATGAGTCAGATTAGTGCTGAGCACACCTCCTATTATGGACAATGGGCTTTGTTATACGAACTTAAGGATAAGCGACAGGAGCTTGTGATATGTGGAGAAGAAGCGGATGATTACCGAGAAGTTTTACAAAGAAAACTAATACCCGGTGCAATATATTCCGGTTCAATAGATGGGAAATCAAAGCTGGAAATACTACAAAACCGTTTTAAAGAAGGAAGCACTCTAATTTATAAATGCCGTAATAAAACCTGTGAGTTGCCTGTAAGTTCACCTGGGGAGTTGTAGGATAGTAATAACCACTAAGGCACTAAGAGCAAATCGTTAAAACTTTTTGATCTTAGTACCTTGGTGGTTTTTTATGTATTCTTTTTAACTGGTAGTAGGATATTAATTCGGAAATTCAACTTGCATACTATTGGTGTTCCGATCAAAAGATTTCACTTTGACGTGAACCATGTCAGCCTCATCTACCTCCATAGGTGTAACCGGATATGGATCACCATCTAAAACAAAGTTGATAGGCACTGTATAACTTACCTTGACATTTTCCCCGTTAATTCGGCCAGGTTTCCATTTAGGCATGGAATTTACAACCCTCAGTGCCTCTTCATCCAAAATCGAATAACCACTGCCTCTAACAATTTTAGATGAAGCAACAGACCCTTCCTCGTCTATAACAAATGTTATATATACGCGACCACTAATGCCAGCATTTTTGGCATCAGCAGGATATTTAACTTCATTAGTAATGAAATCTTTCAATGCTTCCGGTCCACCTGGAAATTCAGGCATGTCTTCAACAATTAAGTATGCTTCGCCACTGGCACTTTTAATTGGCATGCCAGCCATTGAATTTTCAATAGCTTCTTTCATTTCTGATTCTTTCTGAGACATCGAAGGTTCAACTTCTCTTAATTCACAGGCAAACATTACACTTAGTAAAATCAGTGTAACAATGGCCATCGCAGGTTTTAACACAAGTATTTTTTGAAAATTATCTTTTTTCATCATGGTAAATCGTTTTTTCGTTAAACTCTGGTTGAAGTTATTAACGGGCATCAGGCGGGCACCTGTAGCCTGAAACAACAACAACTCTTTGTAACTTTTAGCTGAGAATCCTTTTGAAAGAACTTGTTTATCCGCCTGAAACTCATGAAGTTCTTTTAGCAGAATACGTAAGAGCCAGGCAAAGGGATTGAACCATTGAATAATTAACAGCAGTTCGAGCAGTAGCACATCCCAACTGTGCTTTAACCGGACATGCGTTAATTCATGGATCATGATTTGCTCCAGCTCGTCTTCTGAGTATCGCGACTGATTGACAAATACAACATTAAAGAATGAAAATGGATTGAACTGACCGGGCAAGTCAGCGACTTTGTAATCATTAAAGGACATTAATTTGACCTTACCGGCCAATCCGCCCAATCGGATAAAGCCCCATAATAGTCGAATTATTAGTCCGGTGCAACCAACCAAATACAGCCATTTAAAGGCTGATGATTGCGCAACATAAGGCACAATTACTTCTTTGGTATTTTGTGCATAAACAGTTACTGCATTCAGCATATTACCAGTATAAACATTCGCACTTGGGCCAGTACTATATTGTACACCAATGGAGATAACCGGAATTACAGTAGCCATCAATAAAGAAAACAACAGAAAGAACCTGTTAAAGGTAAAATTGGTTTCGTAGTGTAAAACGAAACGGTAAAAAATACATAAGAGCCCTAATATGAGCGATGATTCGATTAAATAGTTAACGATGATATCCATCTTTTTTATTTTTCGTTGTCCAAATCTTTCTTTACATCATTGATCAGGTCTTCCAGATCCTCAAGATTCATTTTATCCTCTTTCGCAAAAAAGGACACCATGTTTTTAAAAGAATCCTGGAAGTAGTTCGACATAAAGCGCTTCATAAAGGCTTTTTTGTAAGTTTCTTTCGAAACAATCGGGAAATACACATATCCTTTGCCAGCCTTTTCATGGTCAACAAAGCCTTTGTTCTCGAGAATACGCACAATGGTTGATATGGTATTGTATGCCGGTTTGGGTTCTGGCATCAGTTCTATAATGCTTTTAACATTGGTTTTGCCCAGTTCCCAAAGTTTTTGCATTACCTGTTCTTCAGCTTTTGTCAGTTCTTTCATTGTTCAACTAAAATGTTAGTTCAAATATAGCAGCTTCAGGTAAAGGATCAAAACTTTTCACTAAAAAATTAGTTGAATAGTTTATTCGGACAGCTCTTCTTCACAAATTCGACTTGCCAGATCATCCACAAAATAATCCAATTCAGGATGTTTCAAAGCGTCATCTTCATCATAAGCTTGAAGTGCAAGGGCGTGTATGAAGTCCATACCTAAGGCTTTAAATACACGTTTGAACTGTTCGATGGTCATATCACAATCTTCAGCGCCCGATCCTGCAGGTAGTAGCAAGGCAGCTCGTTTGCCATACAACTTCTTATTAGCAAAATAAGGTCGGAAACGATCGATGAGTAATTTGGTCTGAGCCGAAGGACCGAACCAATAGATGGGTGTGCCAAAAACTAACACGTCAGCCCATTCCATATTCTGGTACAATACCGTCATGCCATCTTTCTTGGTACATTCCATTGCGTCAGTCTTACATTCCCGACAGTCGATGCAAGGTTCAATTTTGTGCTTGTACAATGAAAACTGCCGGCATTCAATACCCTTTTGTGATAATTTATTAACCAAAGAATTGGCAATGGTAACGGTATTTCCATTTAAACGTGGGCTTCCTATAAAGATGGCAACGCGCATATGTGAGATTTATGAAGTTTATAAATCACAATTTACTAATGTTTTAGCTTAATAACCAAGTCAAATTGTAATTTCTGCTGTAACAAATAACAATGGGTGGGCGTCCTACTTTTGATTTAAACCAATGCATTAAGGTTCAGAAAAAATGAATGATAACAGAGCTAAAAGAAGACTCATGAAGAAAATTATAACCCTTTTCATTTTATCACTTATTATATATGGAAGTAGTGTGGGACAAGAGACTGGCAAGACGATTGTGACCATTGAAGAAAACAGCGACAAAAGTGTTGTCAAGGCGCCCGGCGTTAAAATAGAAGTGGATAATTTTAGTGATACCATTACAAAAATAACCTTGGGAACGCGACGGTTTGAAATTATTGACGATTACAATAAATCGCGAATTCGAATGGTACGAGTCCCACGTGAGAAGTTTAAAGGTCACTGGGCGGGTTGTGACATTGGATTTAATGGATATTTAACCTCGGATTTCTCAACGGATTTGCCACCAGAAGATCAGTTTATGGACTTGAATGGATCAAAATCTGTTACTTTCAGCATTAACTTCCTACAATATAATATAGGACTACAAAAGCATAAAAATAATGTAGGACTGGTTGTTGGAGCAGGCTGGACCTTTTATAACTATCGCACTGATTTGCCTTATACATTCGAGCGCCATCCTGAAACAGGTGAGACTATAGGTGTTCCAATTGATGAGGACGTTCGAAGCGTAGAGAAAAATAAAATCACCACCTCCTTTATTAATATTCCATTATTGTTCGAATGGCAAATACCAGCTTCGGAACCTTTTCACCGGTTTTACATCTCTGCCGGACCATATTGTGGTTTTAAACTAGGTGGCCACACCAAGTTGGTATACAAAGAAAATGGTAATCGTACCAAAGATAAAGGCAAGGAGAATATCAACCTGACACCTTTTCAATATGGTGCGATGGTACGCATGGGGTATCGCTTTATTAACCTTTATGCTTCTTATAACTTTTCAACATTTTATACTGAAAACAGAGGCCCCGAGCTTTATCCATTCACTATTGGAATATCTTTGGTGCAATTTTAAACTCCAACAGCTATGTTAAAATATCTGATATCAACAATAGTCGTTTTATTCATTGTCTTGTCGGCCGCATCATCTCAGGAAATGGACTCAACAGTGGTATCCTTGTACGATCGTCATTGGCAGATTGGCGAAGGAACCTATCGGGTGATGAAAGATGGGAAGGTCGGTATTATTAAATACAATGGACAAATCATTGTGCCTTGCGAGTATAATCAGGTATGGAACCTTGATGACAATGGCTTCTTCCGGGTGTTGAAATCAGGTAAGGCTGGTGTATTCCATATTAGCGGACAAATTATAATTCCTGCAGAGTACGATCAGGTTTGGGCATTTAACGATGGTTTGGCAAAAGTATTAAAGCATGGGAAGTTAGGATATTTTAATAGGCAAGGTGAGCAAGTGGTACCTTGTGAATATCAACAAATATGGGCCTTTGAAAATGACAGAGCTCGTGTTTTAAAAGGAGGGAAGGTAGGTTATATTAATTCTCAGGGACTAGAAGTAATTCCTTGTGAGTATCAACAGATATGGTCGTTTGAAAACGGACGGGCCCGAATGTTGAAAAACGGTAAGGTGGGGTATATAGATGAGGCAGGTAATGAGGTCATACCTCCGGTTTATACACACATCTGGTCGTTTGAAGATGGTAAAGCAAAGGCACTGTTAGATGGACAAATGCTGTGGATCAATGAAAATGGGGAAGCGCTTGATCTGCCTGCACCTGAAGGCGACTACAGTGAAACTAAAACAGCTCCCATAATTTATAAAGGCGGCAAACGAGAAAAGGAGGTGGTCATTGAAGATGAGTCAGGCAATAAAACACATATAAAAGTTCTGGGTGGCGATATCGTTATCAACGAGAAAGGCAACAAAACATACATCGAAGTAGGTGGGAGAGAGCAGGAGGACTATTATTCGCGTTCGCATCGTTTCAAAGGGCACTTTACAGGTATAGAGTTTGGCTTTAACAACTATGTAACTTACGATAAAAGCACCAGTTTGCCGGATGAATATTCGTTTATGGAACTGGATGCCGGAAGTTCAACAAGTTTTGCCGTTAACCCATTTCAATGGAGTATTGGATTAAATAGGCGAGGTACCCTTGGCTTGGTAACAGGTTTAGGTATTGAGTGGAATAATTATCATTTTTCAAATTCGATCTTATTGGTTAAAGATGAAAATGGGAATACCTCATTCGAAGAAACGGATCGGCCGCTTGATAAGAATAAACTTGTGACAACGCATATTAATGCGCCATTATTGATGGAGTTTCAAATTCCAACCAACCGCCATCGCCAACCATTTTATATATCCGCGGGTGCTATTGGTGGTATGCGTATAAACTCGTATACGCGCACCATCTATAATGATAATGAAGATCCGCATAAGCAAAAGAAAAAGAGTAGTTATAATATACCAAAGTACCGGTATGGAGCAATGGCTCGTGTTGGCTATCGGGCCATTAACCTGTATGGTACGTATTACTTTTCCACTTTATTTGAAGAGAATAAAGGACCTGAATTGTATCCGGTTTCAATAGGCTTATCTATTTACCTAGATCTATAAACTAAGTGGGAATATAAAAACAACCCTGAAAGAAATCAATTCTTTCAGGGTTTTGTTTTTTCAGTTCATTGTTATATGAAATCACAATTCTATAGCCATTTATCAATGATGTTTTCCAGATCATCCATTTTTACTGGCTTACCAATATAGTCGTTCATGCCGGCTTCAATACAAACTTCCCGGTCGCCCTTAAGCGCATTGGCCGTCATTGCAATAATTGGTAGTTCTACAGATTCACTGCGCAGTTTCTTAGTGGCATCCAAGCCGTTGAGCACAGGCATCTGAACATCCATAAAAACAAGGTCAATCGAGTGATCATTTTCATCGGTTAAAATATCCACGGCCTCTTGTCCGTTTTTAGCGATCATTGTTTTCAGCCCCAGTCGCGACAACATTTTCTCAGCAATCTTTTGATTAATAATATTGTCTTCTACCAAGAGAATTTGCTTGTCTTTGATTCGGTCTTTCAGGTCGATGCCTTGATTATTTGTACCATTGGCCTCATTCTTACCCTCCACCAATAGTTTTTCAATCGTATTAAACAGGTCGGTATGTTTTACGGGCTTTTGAAGAACAGTATCAACCCCTTTGAAGTCGCCTGGGTTTTTCCATCTGTTTTCAGATGAGAACAGAATCGTTTTAATATTCTTCTGTTTCTGTTTGACGGTTTTTAGGAATTTATCATCCGCTTTACTAAAGACGTGACTATCAATGATCATCAGGTTGAAGTTGCTGTTTTCTTCCAGTTTGTTTAACGCTGATTTCTCATCATTCACCGTATCCGACTTGATGTCCCAATTGTTAAGTGTTTTTTTAAGTAAGAGAAGGTTGGTTTTATGGTTGTCGACAATTAATGTGTTAATATGAGCGAATTGATCGGTGTTAATCTCCAGGGTCTTGTGATTTTTGTCAATGACGAATGGAAGTGTAAAGTGGAATACCGAACCAGGATTCTCTTTTGACCACATAAAGTTCGGGTTGGGGCTTTCCACCCATATTTTACCACCCATTAGTTCCACCAGCATTTTTGAAATGCTTGTTCCTAAGCCTGTGCCACCAAACTTACGAGTAGTAGATCCATCGGCCTGGGTAAACGATTCAAATATCTTTTCCAGTTTGTTCTTTGGAATACCAATCCCTGAATCTTCAACTGAGAAATGCAAGGTTAGGTCGGTGCCTTTTTGTTGCTCTATTTCAACTTTAAGAACCACTTCACCTTCAGATGTAAATTTCACGGCATTACCCATCAGATTTACCAGTACCTGGATTAATCGACTTTCATCCCCAATAAGGAAAGGTGGAATTGTATCATCCACGTCATTCAACAATTCAATGCCTTTTTCCAATGATCGGAATGACATTTGATCCATTAGATAATCAATGGTTGATCGGATGTTAAAAGCGTAGGATTCAATCTTCATCTTACCGGCTTCAATCTTCGAGAAATCGAGGATATCGTTGATAATATTCAAAAGATTGTCACAAGAGCGCCCAATGATTGAAACAACATTTTTTTGCTCCTTAGTCATTCGTGTCTTAGCCAGCAACTCTGTAGCGCCAATAATACCATTCATTGGGGTTCTGATTTCGTGACTCATATTGGCCAGAAACTCAGATTTAGCTTTGTTAGATTCAGCCTCTTTCTTTTGCATTTCTTTTTGAGCACTGATATCCATAAATGCTTCCAGAAATACTTCCTTTTGATCAAGGGAGATCGGGATAATGTTTTTAAGAATTTCCCTCGATATATTATTCTCTTTAATTTCTAATCGTTCTTCAAGTGAAATAACTGTAATGCCCGTTTGATCATCTTTATACTCTTCTTTTTTCACCGTGCTGAACAGCTCATCATAGGAAGTATTTTTCAGATGATCCATGGCATCTTCCTCTGTACTGAAGCCCATTATCTGCGATGCCGTTTTATTAATCTGAATCAGCTTTTTGGCATGATCAACAATCAAGACGCCAACCGGAAGATTGTCGGTGATGGTTGATAGCGCTTTATTCGATTCTTTCAGTGATTCGGTAAGAAGTTTCTTTTCTGTGGTATCTTCTTTAATCGCCACATAGTTCGATATAGTTTTATCCTGACTGAGCACTGGTGAGATCAGCACTTTTTCCCAGTATATATTCCCGTCATCTTTAGTGCTGGATATTTCACCTTGCCACACCTGACCTTCCTGAATTGTCTGCCAAAGAAGATCGGCCAGCTCATTTTTCTCGTTTTGCAGTTTAAAGAAGTTGGTTTTTCCACTCTCTAATTCAGACTTCGAAAATCCATCCAGCGATTTAAAGCCCTTATTAACGTATTCAACGTTGCCCTGGGTGTCAGTAATCATTATGGAAATAGGACTTTGCTCAACTGCCTGTATTAACTTTTTATTGTTTTCTTCTGCTTTGATCCGGTATAATATTACCCGTCGTATTTGTGCAAACAGGAAGTAGGAAATCAATATAACAAACAGCGTAAATACCATTAATGAAGCATATTTTAGTCTGTTATATTTATTGAGCACAGTAATGCTTTGTGCATTAAGACTGGTAAGGCGCTTATTGATTTCAAAAGCTATTGTGTTTTCAAACTCCATTATCCGGTTGAACTCAGGATCGGCACCTTTGATAAGTTGCTCAATACTGCTTTTCAGGTTTTCGTTATTGCCTTCGTGAACCGAAATATTTTTCAGGACATTATCTGAAATGCGTGTAGAATTGTTGTACAAATCATCAATCAAAGGAATCAAGTCCCGAACTTCAGAAATTGACCCTGTAAATTCATCTTCAATGTAATCGATACGAATGGTTATCGAATCTTTGGTTTGATTTTTTACAGGTCTAATTTCTTCAATCGTACCTCCCTGATCTATGACATGTAATATTTCTTTGCTTTTTTTCGTGAGCAGCTCTATTTCGGAGTTGTTGTTGGCAAGTGCTTTAGGAATGCTAATTGATGAATAGGATTTAAATGCAAGGTTGAGCTTTAATAGATTTTGACTGAGTAAATTCTCTAATTTTAGAAGCTTCTCCTGGTTCTCAATGGACGCTCGGTATTTTGAAGTATACGACTGATCAAAGTAGTTCTCAATAATTATTATTGTACCAATAGTAAGTAAAAAAATTCCGAGTAAGAGGTATAACTTGTTAATTATTGGCTCTTTGAAATATGATAGTTTGTTTCTTGTGTCTTTGTTTTTCACAGGAGATGAATTTTCCTAAAAATATAACTTTGGTGTTAAATTTAAAAGATAATATTGGGTCTTTTTGAAAAACCATATCTACTCAACTTAGCTTCGGACAATTCATTGTATGTCCAGCGGAGAAATGATCTTGCTAAATCGGGCTCTGTACTGCAGGAAATAACAGCCGCGTAAACCGGTACAGCATTATTGTATGGTGCCTGAGGGTTAATTATTTCGATGTAATCTTTATTTCCATTAACATTGATGTTGCTCTGCCAATTGATGGCCACATCCGCCTGATCTTCTTTCACGCCTTTTGCTAGTCCTTTTGAATCTGAGGTTAATTCAACAACATTCTCGAGTACATTATTATAAGCCCGCTGTTTATCCAGGAATTTCTTGGTTTCGAAACCTAATGAGCTAGTTTCCGGATTAGCAATAATAACTGCGTATTTACCTTTTCTCTTAAGTTGCTTTGTAATACCTGAGAATTTACCCGGATTTCCTTTTTTTACCATATAAACAAGATGGTTATAGCCAAGAAAAAGGGAGTCTGTTAATTGATAGCTTGTCTGATCCTGGAATGAATTAAAGGAATGCGTAGAAGACGGGATATAAATATCGCCCTTAGCCGAGTATTTAATGATTCCCATTAAATTCTTTGAGCAGTCGTTTTGGATCATTATCCGGCAATTGTATTCTTTCTCAAAGGCATCTTTTAAGTCGACCACAATATTTTTCATTGTATTCTCACAATATATAATAAGCTCCTTGGTCTTTACCTCATTATCAACCATTTTCTTCTGTTTCTGCTTTTTTGAGCAGCCACCAACTATTAAGCATGGAATGATTAGTAGAACAACTATAAGCTTGAATGGAGACATTATATATCCTTTTAGTGTTGAGCAAGTTAAGGATAAGCACTGCCAAATGACAGTCGTTTGTCACCAAAAAGAATGCATTTGTCAAATTGAACTATTGATTAATGAAGTGTTTGCGTATCCATTTGGGCACAACGATGGCACCAATCACTAAATAAGGATAGTAACTTACCAATCGCCACATAAATGCCATAGCCATGCCGGTGCCAATCGGAATCATGTTTGAAAGAAACTCTTTGAAGACCCATTCGGCAAAGCCACTACCGCCCGGAGTCGGACTAACGAGCATCATAATCCACATCACCAATTGCTTACCGAAGATTAAAATGTGATCATTCCATCCAAGTAACTTGAAACCGAAAAATGCTAATATTAACGTGTTAACGATCCAATATCTGGCGGTCCAGCTGAGTGCTGTTGATGCAAAGGCTTTTAGCCAGTTTTTAAGCGGCCATTGTTTAAATTCGGTTGATGTAGCAATTAAATCCGTGCCTGATTCGTTGGCCTGTGGGCGCCATCGTTTGATGATTGGTAGTTTAAACACCCAAAGTAAAAGCCATTTAAGGCCTCTTGGATTAAAGAAAAGACCATAGGTAATAATGACGGTATACGATAGTTTTAATAAATAGCCAGTCAGGGCAATCAGGAAAAACTGGTTTTTATACCATGGCAAGCCTTCCATCATACTATCTCCAAAGGCAAAGATGTCGGTGCGACCGATGAAAAGCAGGATGAGCGGGAAAGTTAATATGAAATAAAGTTCATCAAGAAACGAGGTGACCATAACAACAGCTGTACTTCGGCCAATTTTAATGCCTTCTTTATTAATAAAGAAAATTGCCACACTTGTTCCGCCAATGGCTGATGGTGTAATAGCCGATGTAAATTCCCAAAGCATAATAGTATTAAACGCCTTACGCCATGTGAGTTGATTGTTAGTCAGCAGGCGAATGCGCAGGATGTATCCAAAATCGCGAATGGCCATCATTAAAAATGAGACGAAAAACCAAAACAACGATTGAAGCGTAAATGAAAAGGTATCTAAAACCGCCGGATCAAATTCTTTATAAAGGAAGTACCCCGTTACGGCCAAACCTATAATAATAGGGAAGGTAATTTTACCTGGTTGGATACTCTTTAATATTTTGCCTGAGTTATCTGCCATTGTCGCAAAGGTATGATAATACACAAAGGTCTAAAAGAATAAGACCGTCAAATTGTCTAATTAATTTTACAAATCCCGATAAAGAGAATAATCGTCGTAAACTAATTGTTGTTGCAGTTGTTTAACTGGTCAAATAATTAAACTATATGGAAGAAGTACAATCACCATGCATTAGTGTATGTCAGTATGATAGTAAAGGCGTTTGTTTTGGATGCAGGCGTACACGCGATGAAGCAGGCAATTGGTCACGCTATACAAATGAAGAGCGGGCTAAAATAATTAAAGAAATATCTCTACGAAGAAATGTTGAAGGGGAAGAGCCAATGGTCTTTTTACGATGATACGACAACAAGATTAATTTCTTTTTATAATTTAGAGCCAAATAAATATCACACGCTCATCTTTCTATGAATTATATTGATATTGTAGTGGGTATCATACTTATACTTGCTATTCTAAAAGGCTTTAGGAACGGATTAATAATCGAATTGGCTTCGTTAGTTGCATTGGTATTGGGGCTGTTTGGCGCCATTCAATTCAGTAGTATAACCGAATCATACCTGATAGAGTACATCGATTCATCGAATATAGGTATTATTGCTTTTGTAATCACCTTCGTCTTAATTGTAATTGGTGTACACCTTATTGCTAAAGTTGTTGATAAGCTCGTAAAAGCAATTGCACTCGGAATGATCAATCGCGTTTTGGGCGCTTTATTTAGCTTGCTTAAATATGCGTTTATTATTAGTGTGGTATTGGCGATTTTAGGAAGTTTCGAGAAAACATACAGTTTATTGCCTGAGGAACAAAAAGAAAGTTCTCAATTGTATGAACCACTGCGATCGATTGCCCCATCGGTGTTTCCTTATTTGCAATTTGATAATGTGCGTGAGCAGTTTAATGAAGCACAGAAAAGTATAGAGGTTTAAGCTTGGTCGAGTACATTAGTACCATTTAGTGACTTGTTGAATGCATGAAGCAGTTCATCACTATTAACAGGCTTTTCAAAAATGTAGTCAAATCCAACGTTTTTATAATAAGACAATCTTTTCGGCTCCATCTTTTGGGAGGTTTGACCAATGAACGGAACATAAATGCCTAAATCTTTGATTGATTTAATAAATCCATCGAGTTCAACCCCTGGCATATCAACATCCATTAATACAATATTAATGTCATTACGCTTTAACAATAGCTCTCGGGCTGATTTGTGAGTGCGCGCTGAAATCAATGTGATTTTTGTGCGTTCAAGTACCTTGCGCATCTGTAGCTGAGAGGTGCTTGTTGCATCAATTAGCAACATTATTTTATCAGACCAGGTGAAGTTGGCAGGTGTGATCGCTTTTAATGGTTTTTTTACTGGTGCCTGATTCGCTGGCTTGTTATTCTGACCATTAGGCTGCATTTTCAATGGTATGGTAAAGAAAAACTCAGAGCCGGTTTCTGCTTCCGATCTCAAACCAATCTTACCGCCATGAGCATCCACCAATCGATTGCAAATGGATAGCCCAAGTCCTGTTCCGCCATAATGTTTGGAGGTACTTTCATCGGCTTGCCTGAACGGCTCAAAAATTACCGATTGTTTATCAGCATTGATGCCTATGCCGGTGTCTCTTACATAAAAGCGAACGTTGCCTTCTTCCAGAGTATATCCTATTTCAACAAAGCCTTTTTGTGTGAATTTGAAGGCGTTGCCAATTAAGTTCATTAATATTTGTCTGAGTCGTGATCTGTCGCATATAATCGTCAGATCGTCAGAAGCATCCTGCAGGTTGAGATAGAACTTAAGGTGCGTTTTTTTATCAATTGACATTCGCTTCTCAAATAGCAAATGCAACTCTTTCAACAAGGTTGGTATATTGCAAGGGGCAGGGTTCAGAGTTAATTCTCCGCTTTCGATTTTAGCAAGATCAACAATGTCGTTAATAAGTTCCATCAAGTTCTCAGAACTTTTGTTGACAATATCGATGTATTCGGTTTTTTCCTCGTCGGAAATATTTTCTTCTTTTAATAAGTTAGTAAAGCCAACAATAGCATTTAATGGCGTTCTTATCTCGTGGCTCATATTGGCCAAGAAAGCTGATTTTAATTTGTCAGCACCAATCGCCTTTTCCTTAGCTATGCGAAGCTCTTGCTCGGCAAGCTTCTTTTGTGTGTAGTTGCGCCCTACAATCAGTAATGATGACAGATTATAATCACCATCTGATTCAGGAGTAATCGTCCAGTCAAAGGTTTGAACTTTATCTCTGTAACGAAATTCAAGTTCAGTATTGAGCGATGATTTATCTTCTATTGATTTGTGGATACCATTACTTAATCCATTTACCAACTCTTTTGGTAATTCTTTTATCTGGGTTAGTTGTTTGCCCGCACAATCTGAAAAGTCAAGGTCAAAATCATTAAGAAACGCACCGTTGCAATAAGAAATGCAATTTGCTTTGTCAATGCGTACGATATGATCTTTTGAATTTTCCGTTAAGGCTCTGAATTTATGCTCACTTTGTTTTAATGAAACTTCATTATTTTTTCGATTGGTAATATTATGCACCGAAAGGTAAAAGTGCAGTTCGCTATTCAGGTTGATGGTTGTTATAAATATTTCGGCGTGAACAATAACTTTTGCTCTGGTTGCTAATTGAGTGTCGCCTTTAAAGTCAGAACCATTTCTTACGGTTTCAATAATCCTTTTAAATTCATCAACAGCACTCTGGTCAGGAAATATTTGTTCAAGATTTAAGTCGCTTATCTCATGCGCAGAATATCCAAGCATTTCACATCCTGAAGCATTCGCATACACCGGTTTCATTTTATTGTCAAAAATAAAGGTGCCGTCGATAGATGCTTCAATGATTCGGCGATTGCGCTCTTCACTTTCAAGGAGATGATTTTCGGTTTCTTTAATCTCTGTAATGTCTTCGGCAATCAAAAGATAGCTTCCACTATTAGAAAGACCTGAGGCAGGTGTGCCAATGACTCTGACAATTCTTTCCTGATTGTCCTTAGTGAGCATGTAAGTTTCAGAACTGCTAATCCCGGCGTGATCTATTTCATTATAGAAAGCGTCACTTTGTTTTGCATCATGCTTGTTTTTGGAATACAATTCAGCGATAGGTTTTCCAATCAGCTCATCTTTAGAATATCCTGATTGGACGATTGTTGCTTCATTGGCATACTCAATGACTTTGTCTTGTAGTAATACGATGCCAATAGGAGCCGATCCCAGTATGTTTTGTAAAAATTGTTCTTTATCCGCCAGATCTTTATTGATCTTTAAAATCTCTGCATGACTATTTCTGATTTCCTGATTAATGGCTTCGCGTTCAAAGGTGTTGGAGAGTAACCTTGATGCCATTTGCAGTACATCCAGTTCGTAAGGCAACCAGTCGCGCTTGAAACTGCATTCGTCAAATCCGATAAAACCGTAGAACTCCGATTTAACATACAATGGATAAACCAATATGGACTGTATATTTTGAGCTGACAGAATATCATGAACATCAGGATGCAGGTCGAATATATTAGAGCTTTTAATTAATCCTTCATTCTCCAACATGCGACGCCATTCAACAAAATCATCGTATGATAAATTCTGTAGATTGTCGATTTCCGGTTTAACTTCTTCGTTGCACCATTCGTAAGTATTAGAGACGCGGTTGGTATCAGCGACGTTTTCAAATATGTAGATGCGACTAACATCAACAAATTCGCCTAATATTTTTAACGATTTGTTAATTCGATGGGCAATTGGCTGCTCGCTTGCAAGAATTGAAGAAATGCGCAATGGTAAAGAGCCTCTTGTGGTGCCATTGGCAGTGCCGTTTATGCCATATGGCTGAAGGATTTCTCCATAGTTCCGCTGAATCATTCGCTTGAGTTTTGAATTTTCAGCCTGTAGATATTTTATTTCCTTATCGTCCACCAAAGATATTGTCTAATACGAATAACACAAATGTAAGTATTTCAATATGATTAATTCATGCGTTGCTAAACGAAAATCGTTCATTCGTGTAAAAATAGTAACCTTTTGGGAGTATCTATTGGAAAAAGAACAATTTAAATGCTCCTTAGCCAATATCCGGTAAATTAATCAAAAGATATTGTAACCATAATGAGTATTTTTCAGTTCAATCATTTATTTTTGAAGAAATTGTATTTGGATGGTAGAAACAAGTGGTTTAGTTATTAAATCAACAGGTAGTCAATATTCAGTTTTATCTGATAATGGCAAGACGATTACATGCCGTATCCGTGGGAAAATCAGGTTGAAGGGTATCAAAAGTACCAATCCTGTTTCGGTGGGTGATCGTGTTGTGTATGATGAAGAATCAACAGGTGAGGGAGTCATTTCAAAAATTCTGGAAAGAAAAAACTACATTATCCGAAAAGCTACCAATCTATCCAAAGAATCGCACATTATAGCTGCTAATGTTGATCAGGCCGTGTTGATTGTAACCATTAACTATCCTGTAACTTCCGGGGTATTTGTCGATCGATTTATTGCAGCATCGGAGGCATTCGGAATACCTGTAACCATTGTGTTTAATAAGACGGACCGGTACGATGAAAAACATCAGGAGCTATTGGCTGAATGGCGCGATTTGTACGAGAGTATTGGTTACCGCACTTTGGCTGTGTCGGCCAAAAAACAAGAAGATTTAAGTGAAGTTAAAAACCTTCTGAAAGATAAAATTAGTGTTTTAAGCGGCCATTCCGGCGTTGGTAAATCCACATTGATTAACCGGATCGAGCCTGAGTTAAATTTGAAAACAGCCGAGATATCAGCAATACATCAATCGGGTAAGCATACAACCACGTTTGCAGAAATGCACCCACTAAGCTTTGGTGGGTTTATTATTGACACACCAGGTATCAGGGGCTTTGGCTTAGTTCATATTGAGAAAGAAGAACTGTACCATTATTTCAAAGAAATATTTGAACATTCAGATAATTGCCGATTTAATAATTGTAATCATTATAGCGAACCAGGATGCTCTGTGAAGCAGGCAGTTGAAGAAGGAAAGATAGCATTCTCGCGTTATGAAAGCTACTTGAGTATCTTATTAAATCGTAACGAGAAATACAGATAACTGAATATAATGCTGTTGTTGTAGTAAAGTTTAAATGAAAAGAGCTTACATCATAGCTTTGATTAGTATTGTCTTTCTAATAGTAGCAAATGTTTACTATTATTTGGATACCTATCGCTGGCAGATTGATACTCAAAAGGATATTCTGCTAAAGCAGTCATTGATGGTAAGGGATAAGCTGAATCAATTTGCTGAAAAAACTCAAACCAGCATTTCTATATTGATCTCGGAAAAGGAACTGGATAGTTTATTTAACAACAAAGGCCAATCGGTTGAGGTACAAAAACGGCTGGAAATTCTGTATAATAGCTTTAGTGTTCCCTTAAATCAACTGGTGATTTTTGATACCGATGGCAATGCATTTGAGTTGTGCAGAAAAAATGGAGGAACATTTATCTCTGCTTTTTCAAAAGATGACCCGATAGATGTTAAGACGACCAAGGTGTTGATTAATCCTCAGGGGACAAAGATTATTTATATTCAGCCTTTATTTTATGATGAGCAAATTGTTGGCTATGCAGAGTTAGATATGAATCTAAGTGCATTCTTCAATACAGCTTTTCACAACTTTAATGTTAAGGATGTGCATTTTCAATGGGTACTAAAACCCAATGGAACGATGGTTTACAATTCTCTAAACGAGAGGCAGTTTGCTCCCATTATAAAAGATTTGAATCAATATATTGGTAAGTCTGATTGGTTCTGGAAAGTGCATGATATTGGTTTTGGAGATAGCTACCTTAGAGTCTTGTCTGTTTTTAGCAAATTACAATTCAGTGGACATGATTACTATCTGGCATTTTCGATGCCAAAGCGAATTATTACTGCGTCCATCGCTCGCTATTCATTTATAATTGGAGGTATTTCCTTGTTGGTTATTTGTCTGATCATTGCAGGATTTACACTTTTTCAACGGAGAAAAGCAAAAGATCAGGAAACTTTGAAACAATCGGAGCAGGCGCTGCGAAAGATGGTTTATTATATGCCTGTTGGTGTTGTTTTGATGGATCAAAGTCACCGGATTTGCCAGGTAAATAAAGCAGCACTGAAGCTTTTTGCCTTTGACGATGAGGATCAGTTGGTTGGCAGAGTGGCCAGTGATGAGATATTATTTGAGAATAAAACCCGACTGGATAAAACGACGTACTCAACGTCTTCCAATAAGTATATTCTCTCGGGCAAAAATGGAGAAGAGACGGTGATTTTGCATGAGCAAATACCATTCTACCTTTTGCGTGAGAAGTATTCAATCCAGGTTTTTGTGGAGGTATCTTCGCTCGAGAAAGAGCGAAAAAATGAAGAGCTGGCTCACAAAGCAAAATCAACCTTTATTGCCAATATTAGTCATGAGCTAAGAACGCCGCTGAATGGGATTATTGGTATGACCGACATACTATTATCATCAGAAAAAGATGAAAATGATAAAAACCTTTTGGCAGTTGTAAAGCGTTCGGCCGATACGCTTTTGGCTTTAATTAATGACATACTGGATTTCTCAAAAATGGAAGCCGGGCGTTTCGAAATTGAAGCGATCCCATTCGATCTGCACGAAGAAATTAATAGTTCAATCAATGCGTTTAGTACAAGGGCGAAAGAAAAAGGCCTGGAACTGACCTGGACCTCAATGCTTCAACTGCCGGATGATTACCTGGGAGATCCAATTCGAATCAGGCAGGTTATCAATAATCTATTAAGTAATGCCATTAAGTTTAC
>DIYS01000214.1 GCA_002429115.1 Saccharicrinis sp. UBA6048
AAAACGGGAGATGGTCAAACAATTAAAATAACTCTTTGTTATACCACAAACACATCCGAAATTTGAGAAATTTTCTTGCAATATTTATAGCAATAGTAAGCATTACTGCTTCTGTTCACTACAGTTTTACCTGGTTTGTTTTCAAACTCAACCAGAGTTATATTGCACAGAATTTATGTGTGGAAAAGGATATTGAAAACAACACATGCCAGGGCTGCTGCCACCTGAATAAAGAAATGCAGAAACAAGGTGAACAAGAAGGTAGTTCTGATACCGGCAGACAAAAAGTAACCTTTGATTTAATAAGTTGCTACTTATCTCATTCCGGCAATACAGGTTTAAAAGCTAATGCAATAAGCTACATTGATATTCAAAGACTAAACTATAGTTCGTTCTACACGGATATCTTTCATCCTCCTAAGATTTGATATAAAATATCGCCTTTATTCATATTCCTGCTGATAGGGCAAGGAATGTGCTACCTATGTTTTATCAAATCAAATTATTAACACATGCATAAAATAAGTGTATTCATTGTGCTATGTCTTTGTATGGTCAGTCAGTACAACATGAGCGCTCAAAACATTACTTTAATTGACCAAAATAGCCAGACTCCGATTGTTAATGCCAGTTTTCAATATGGAAAACAGCAAGGCATTACCGGCAACGATGGTGGTATTCAAATTCAATATGACAATCAATCATCATTAGAAATTTCCCATCTCAACTACGGCCACTTGACATTTGATGCGCAACAAGTTGATAACTTATTGAAAGAAGGTGTATTCAGATGGACACGTAAAAATTTTGAATTACAGCCGGTCAGTGTTTTGGCTTTACATCAGTCAAATGGAGATTCTCTTTCAATACAAATTACTAGTCAGAAAAGATTATGGCACGATGCTTCCGCAGTTCTGACCAGCTTACCAGAGATTGCACTCATAAGAAAGAGTGGAAATTACGGTTTTGATCCGGTGTTGCGCGGTTTTAAATATGAGCAGCTTAATATTGTATTGGATGGTGCTCAAAGTGCAAATGCAGCCTGCCCCAACCGCATGGATCCGCCAAGCAGCCAGATGCCAGTTAATATGCTCTCGAAAATAAGTGTATTGAAAGGCCCCTACTCTTTGCGCTACGGCAATGCCTTTGGCGGAACCATCAATTTTCAGACTACGGATCCCAATTATACAGCCAATCGCACAATAGATGGTCGCTTATCAGGCAGCTACGAAAGTAATGGTGCTATTTATCGTAGCGAAGCAATGGTAGGTTTGTCAGGTAAATCAACTGATATTAAATTATACGGCTCCATATCAACAGGTGATAACTATGAAGATGGTGATGGAAACGAAGTGCCTTCCTCTTTTTACCGCCATAATCTGGGCTCTTCATTAGGATTTAAATTAAATGATCGACAGGAATTAGAAGTTAAGGTGGCCCACAACTATGCTAAAGATGTTGACTTCCCTGCCCTTCCAATGGATTTGAGAAGTGACGATACCTGGCTGGGCAGTGTTCACCATACCATCAAATTTAACTCGAAGTTGAACGAATGGAATACCAGTATCTATGGCACTTATGTTGATCATTTAATGGACAATGCCGATAAATTGCTCAGCCCACGTACGGTAGATGCAGTAACTGCTGCACAAACCTACAACTACGGAGTCCGATCAGAAGGATTCTGGCTATTCAACAACAGTCATCTATACGCAGGTGTTGACTACCGATTTGATAAGGCCGAAGGAGAACGAAGTCGTAGCTTTTTAATGGGGTCCAATGCGGCTAAAACGGTATACGATAATGTTTGGCAGGATGCATATATTCACAAAGTAGGTTCATTTGCTGAGTTCCAACACTCAGCTAAGCAATGGATATTTGTGTATTCAGCACGCCTGGAATACAATAAGGCAGATGCCGATAAGCCGGATACATATTTCTCATCTTTGTATAGTAACCTGAACTCAAACACGCTTAATACAGCTTTTAGCATTGGCATTAATCGTCAGCTAAGCTCCAGAATAAGAGCTGAATTGTGGCTGGGTCATGCCGAAAGAAGCGGAAGCCTGACAGAACGGTACATCAACTTCCTTCAGGTGGGATTAGATCCATATGAAATGCTTGGTAATCCTGAATTAAGCTCTGAGAAAAATAATCAGGCCGACCTTAGTTTTATCTATAAAAACCAATCTTCTGAAATTCAGGTATCCGGATTTATAGCCTTCTTAAATGATTACATTTCTTCTGAGATTAGAGACGATATATCTCCGCGCATGCCTTCCAGCCCGGGAGTCCGACAATTTATAAACATCGATCAGGCACAGTTAAAAGGTTTTGAGGCCAATTGGTTACAGAGGCTACCTTTCAACCTGCAACATCGCTTAAGTGTGGCCTATACATATGGCGAAAATAAAGATACTAATGAAGCACTGCCCGAAATACCTCCATTGGATATCCGATATCAGCTGGCGGGCCATTATTTAAATGGAAAACTCAGCCCATCCCTTAGCTATCGCCATGTTCTGAAACAGGATCGAATTGCTGAAAGCTATGGCGAAACCGTAACTCCAACCTTTTCATTGGTGGATGTATCGGTCAATTATCGATTTAACAAGCATTTGGAACTTAATATTACGGCCAATAACCTGCTTGATGAAACCTATTACGAGCATTTATCGCGTTCGGTTAAAGGAAGTGCCAAAGCCATTAATGCACCGGGTAGAAACCTGATGTTTACCTTGGTAACAAAGTTATAAGTGACGGACAAGAGAAAAGTGAAAAACTAAAAATGAAAAAGGGGGCTTGCCGAGCGGAGCCGAGGTAGCGTAGAGATGATAGTTGACTAGTACTCTTCTCCCCTCTGCTTTGCTAGAGAGTAGCTCCTTGATTGAAATTTACAGTTCTGTCTGAAGTACTCTTTTTATCATATTTTAAACCATAAGGCATTAATTTTGTCTACCTTATGTGGCTGATATAAAATATTCAAAGTGCTATTGATCTTTCACCTTGATACTTTTGTATGAAATATTAACTTTGTGAACCACGCATTAATAAGTGCCTTCGATGACCTCAGGTAATATCAGGGCGACAAACTCAGGTAAAAAACAATTTAATCGAATATGAACGACTTTTTAAGAACCCGTAAAGTAAGATGGATTGCAGGTGTATCGCTTGTAATGGTGATGATGTTAGGACTTTACAGTTTTAACGATGACAAACGCAACTTCGAGGTAGTCAAGAATCTTGATATTTTCTATACTCTGTTTCGCGAGGTAAACAGCTACTATGTTGATGAAACGGATCCGGAAAAACTAATCACGGAGGGCATCAACAACATGTTGGAGTCGCTTGATCCGTACACCACCTATATTCCGGAATCGGATATGGAAGATTTCCGCTTTATGACCACTGGTGAATATGCCGGTATCGGCTCATTAATTTCAAAACGCGAGAAACATGTGATCATCGCTGAACCATACGAGGGATTTCCGGCAGCTAAGGCAGGTCTTAAAGCTGGAGATAAAATCCTGGAGATTGATGGCAAGGACATGGTTGAAAAATCAACATCTTACGTAAGCGATAACCTGAAAGGCCCGGCCAACACTATCCTTAAGATTAAGGTGGAGCGCCCAGGCGAGAAAAAGCCATTGAATATTGAACTAGAACGTAAAAAGATATCCATCAACCCGGTTCCTTATTATGGTATGGTAAATGATGAAACAGGTATAATCCAGTTGAATAACTTCACACAGGATTGCAGCCGTGAAATCGAAAAAGCATTCCTCGACCTGCGTGACAATCAAGGTGCCAAAAGCATTGTGCTTGATTTACGTGCCAACCCGGGAGGCTTGCTTGATGAAGCTGTAAAAATCGTCAACCTGTTCGTTCCATCAGGATCGGAAGTGGTAAGTACCCGTGGTAAAGTAAAACAGTGGGACAAAACCTATAAAGCCATGCGCCAACCGATTGACACGGTGATGCCATTGGCCGTAATAATCAGCAGGGGCTCTGCATCGGCTTCAGAAATTGTTTCAGGTGCTTTGCAGGATTTGGACAGAGCCGTCGTACTCGGACAACGCTCGTTTGGTAAAGGATTGGTACAAACAACCCGTAACCTGTCGTACAATGCCAAACTGAAAGTAACCACTGCTAAGTATTACATTCCATCAGGTCGCTGTATCCAGGCGCTGGACTATACACACCGTGATGAAGATGGTGCTGTTGGTTTGGTTGCAGATTCATTGATAACCGAATACAAAACCAAAAACGGACGCTCTGTATTTGATGGCGGTGGTATCTCTCCTGATATCAAAGTTACCGTGCCTAAATATGCCAATGTCACCTTTGCTTTAGTCATTCAACAAATGATTTTTGATTACACCACTGAGTTTGCTTTACTCCATAAAGAAATAGCAGCACCGGAATCTTTTACAGTTTCTGATGATGAATACTATCAATTTATCGAGTTTGTAAAAGCGAAAGAAGACTTCAGATATGAATCCTTATCGCAAGAGAAGTTTAAAGACCTGGTAAAAACAGCTAAGCGCGAAGGCTACTACGAAAAATCGAAAGACAGCTTTACAGAGATGGAAGCCTTGTTAGAATTGGATGTAGAAAAGGATATGCGCCAGTTTGAGGATGAAATTAAGGAGTTAATGGTATTAGAGATCGTGAAGCGTTACTATTACCAAAAAGGCTCTATTAAGGCCAGTTTAAAGAACGATGTTGAGCTGGATGAAGCCAAGACACTACTGAAAGATATGACGAAGTATAATGGCTTATTAGACGGTACAGTTGCCAGCCATGCCGGCGACAGAAGAGCCACAAGCAAAAAGAGCTAATCTCTGTTAAGAATAACGATATAAGGAAAGCGCTGACCGGTTGGTTAGCGCTTTTTATATTAGCCTGTCTAGCAGACCTTTCTTCCAAATAGCATTCCAATAAATCATCAAATTATGCAAATTAACCCGAAAAATTCACTG
>DIYS01000082.1 GCA_002429115.1 Saccharicrinis sp. UBA6048
CATGGTCACTCCGAAATAGCCAAGTGCATTGTGTGTTCTCAATATAGGCGCTTTTACGTCCACACAAAATCATGTTGGCACCATCTATATTACGCACAGCTTCAATTATGCCTTTGGCATCTGACGCTTTCATTGGCTTGTTAATGCTGGTGGTTCCATCAATATTAATCATCCCGCCATTTTCGGCAATAAATGCAATGTTATGATCCAAGTGCTCAAATTCCTCAACCAGCGTATGATACTGGCGTCCACTGGCAACAACAAAGCGTATGTCTGCCGCCTGAATCATTTTATAGACTTCCGTAAAATCCTTTGGCAGTTGTTTGGATGAGTTTAATAGAGTACCGTCCATATCGGACACAATCATTTTTATCATTGCATTGTTATTTTGCGCTCAAAGATAGATGTATCATACTATTATCGTACGAAATAATAATTAAGAATTCTTAAAATCCGAATCGCTTGTAGGTATACGGATATATATTACAATCATTCGCTGAGATTTGTATGTATTAGATGGTAAGTGGTTTGGGATTTGATAGACGGTTAAGCTACTGCCTTCTAACTTAAAACTCACAAACTGTTTTTTTAATGACTTTAGCCTATTGCCATGCTGTATATAGAGGTTGTACCTTTGGTAGGTTCCACCCAAAGTAAAAATCTTATGGAAACGCATTTGTCAATAGATGAACAGTTTCTCAGAAAAGTTCATCAGGTGATTGAGAAAAATATTGACAATGAAAGCTTTTCGGTTGAGGTGTTGGCTCACGAAGTTGGATTAAGCCGTTCCATGCTCTATCGAAAGCTTATGAAGTTAACGGGTAAAAGCGCCAGTGAGTATATTACGCATATTCGATTGGAAAGAGCTAAGCAACTGCTGGAACATAACTCGATGAGCGTATCCGAAACCGCTTATCAGGTGGGGTTTAAAAGTCCAAGTTATTTTAATAAAGTATTCAAAAAGCATTACCATACATCCCCTGGTTCGCTTATGAAGAATCATGATGGCGTTACTTTGCATATTGGACAAAAAGCAGTAAGTCAGAGAACCGTTGCTTTAGTTCTTTTTCTAATCGTCATTGGCCTAGCCACTGGATTATTTTTTCTCTCGTTTAACCAGTCAATTCCTAAGTCAATAGCTGTTTTACCAATCGAAAACCTGACAGGAGAAGAAGACAACGATTATTTCGTAGATGGTATTCATGAGGCACTGATTGGTGAGCTGGGTAAAATCAGTTCTTTGCGGGTTATTTCGCGAACTTCCACTTTGCGCTATAAAAACAGTGAATTGCGTATGACTGATATTGCGAATGAATTGGGTGTTGGAGTTATTGCAAGAGGATCGGTGCTATCCATTGGCGATAGCATTCAGCTAATTATCCATCTGGTAGATGCTGATGATATGGAACAATTAATTTCTTCACAATCTTATCATGAGGATTTATCCAATGTTCTGAATATTCAATCGGGTGTGGCTCTTGATATTGCTGATGATGTTAATGTTAAACTTTCCAGGCAGGAAGAAGCTCTTTTGGAGAGTAAGAAAGATGTAGACCCCGATACTTATAAGGCCTATTTGCGAGGGATGCACCACTTGCACCTGGGGACACCGCAGTCATTTGATACGGGTATGGACTATCTGCAGCAGGCCATTGATCATGATCCGGGAGACCCTTTTGCATATGCCGGTATTGCCTTGGGCTACGCTACGCTCGGGCATGGTCAGTTAAGTTCTGAAGAAGCATTTAATCAGGCCACAATAGCAGCCAATAAAGCCATTAAGCTCGATCCGACCATTGACGAAGCCTACACTGCTTTGGCATTAATAAACTTGTATCACGAATGGAACTGGTCACTGGCGGAACGAACTTTTACAGATGCGATAGCCAACAATCCGAACAATGCAACAGCTCATGCCCATTTTGCCTGGTACCATTTTCTTTTTAGTGATTTAGATGTATCAATTAAGCATGCCCGTCAGTCGGTATTGATTGCACCCTTTTCTCCGGCTTTTGCTTCGTGGCTCGCACTTTTATATTTTCATGCCAATGATTTTGAACAAGCTGAATATTGGGGGCGTAAAGCCTTGGATATAAATCAGGACAACGGCTATGGAAATCTGGTGTTAGGTTGGATCAGTTTAGAAAATAAACAATATAGCCAGGCCATTGAATATCATAAACGCCTGCCTGACGGGATATATTGGAAGGCTCATCTTGGCTACTGTTACGTCGAATGTGGGTATTGGGATGAAGCCGTAAAACTATGGAAGGATACTGAGCAGTTGGCCCAATCACAGTCTGTCAATCCATGTTTTTTGGCAATGATGGCAGCTAACCTTGGGTATAAAGAACTTGCATTTGAGTATCTGAACCGGGCAATTGAAGAAAAGGTGTATCCGATCACCTATATTAATTTTAGTCCATGCTACAAAAGTCTTCGCGTTGAACCACAGTACGATGCTTTACTCAAAAAAATGAACTTACCCACGTACACAAAATTTATATCGGCAAGTCGTAGATAGAGAGTCTAGTACCCAAAATTCATGCAACCTGAGTTGATAATTGTGCAACCACATTATCAGCAATAACACATTTCAACCTTCATTATTAAATCAATTTGCAACCTCAATGATTAGTCAATACTTCTATCCGGTAGCAACTTTACACATGTAATTTAATTGTGAATTGCACATGAGCAATTTGCAATTGAGGCAGTTAACACAATTATTCACTAAAACTACCCATCATGAAGAAGTTATTGTTATCAATTGGAATGTGTCTATTGGTTGTTGGAGTATCGGCTCAGAAAATACTCCCGGACCAATTGGTTGTATCTCCTAAATACATCGGTGATGTAGTGGAGGAAGAAACAGTTAAAAAGTCGCCTATCTGCTGCTTTATCCAGAATCACCTAGTAATACCTGATGATAACTCTGTTGCTGAAGGGTATGTAGGTGTTGTATTTACGATTAATCCGGATGGATCGCTATCAAACTTTATCGTGTCAAACAAAGTTACGAGTAGTTTGGATGAAGCTGTGGTTAATTGCATTAAAAAAACCGAAGGGAAATGGCAACCTGGTTTAGTAAACGGAATTCCTTCGCCAATGGAAAGGCGAGTCTATGTCAAGTTTGATATTCCCGGAAATGACTCTTTTGAAGAGTTGGCAAAGGATCGGTACTTTAACTCTATCAAGTACTTTTCAAAAGCGATGTATTTAAAGGATAACCGATTGATTACTCAAGAGAAGCGTGATAAAAAATCAACGAAGTATTTTAACCGTTCATTGAAACAATTGAATATGGCAGCAAAATACAGTCCTAACAATTACAGTATTGCTCATTGGAAAGCTAAAAACTATGAACAGCTCAATATGGAGAAAGAGTTGCGAGATATATTGGACGAAAGTGTAAGGTATTTATCGATGAAGAAGCAAGAACAGACACTTACTGATCATTACAACTTAGCCATAATTGAAAGGTAACACCAATGACAATATTGGGTGTTAGCAAAAAAAAATCCCGCCATGGCGGGATTTTTTAGTATCTGTAATTTCTAATTACTTAACTTCAAATTCAAACTCAACGTCTGTTGGAGGCAAGCAAGTTTCGTTGTTACAACACATAAATGTAAGGTAACCTTTTACTGTAGCCGGACGCTGTGTAATACGTACGTTCTGAGAGATTTTAGCTTCATGCTTAAAATATGGTACTTCCATATCAAAAACAGCATCGTGCTTCACTGTAGCCTTAGTCACTTCAACAGGAGTTTTAAGCTCTTTAGCATTTACCATGTCTTCAAAAGTAAATTCAGTAGCAACAGGACCACCTTCAGGTACATTCAATCCATAAGTCTTCCATCCTTCATCGATAGTTGCAATAGCAATTACCTGTACTTCAAACTTATTAACTTCTTTAATCTCAAATTTCCATTTTACAGGCTCTTGCATCTGAGCACATATGCCAATTGCTCCAAAAACTAGAAGCATCATCAAGGCAAAAATGTTTTTCTTCATCATTTGCTTTTGTTTTTATAACTGAAACAGCTAAACTACTGCTTCATCTGTTTATAGGTACTTAACAAATATACGACCAAAATACCGCATCGTTGCATATAAAATGAAAATCGGTATAAAAGTCATGTAATCTAAAGACACCTAATATTGCTTTTTGGGTGACACCCGAAGGGGTGATTTAAAAAGCTGCTCTTGATTGTAATACCAAAAGTTCGATATGTTATTTCGTTCTCATACTACTTATAAATAGTGATTTGCCAGCAAGAACAATGGTTTAATTGCAGCAGGTTTTGAACCTTATACCATTCTTGTCTCCATTACTTATTTGTTAAGGAAACATTGTATTTATTTAAACAAAAACTCCATTTTCATTTCTCTGTTCAAAAAAATATCTACATTTGCGCCGCATTTAGGTTTGTACTCGACCATATCGGTCTGTGCAATGAAAAGGGAATCCGGTGCAAATCCGGAGCTGTACCCGCAGCTGTAAGCCCCTTCATATTCTGAAAATCTACATGCCACTGTTTGCCTCAGGCGAATGGGAAGGCTTTTCAGAATGGGGTGAGCCAGAAGACCTGCCTGTTTGCGCGACAGTATTCTTTGCTTTCGGGATAAAAGCAAGATGATGGCTTTTGGGCATATCATACATTTTTATTTCCCTTTGGAATATTGTCTGTTAAGAATATTTTTTAATAGACAAATATATATGAAACAGATTGTTACGAGTGTTGTATTTACACTCTTATGCCATTTGGCATATTCTCAGACAATGGATCAAGACACCTTTCTGATCAAAGAAATTGAAATTGATGCCGATATGGTTTTCACCAAAAAACAAACGGCATTAAAGACAATTGCACCACTTAAGCACATACCTATTGCTACATCAAGTGTTAACAGACAAATGATTGACATACGTGGTGTAAATAATATTAATGAGGCCATGCGCTATACGACTGGTGTTAGGGCAACGGTTAATTATGGCGGTTTTCAAACGTTTAAGTTCAGAGGTTTTGGCAAGCCAGTAATTATGGTGGATGGTATGCGCGATGAGCGTATGAACTGGTCTAACAGTGCACCAATTACCAGTCTTACTGCAGTGGAAAGTATTGAATATTTAAAAGGTCCGGCATCAGTAATGTATGGACATTCAGCTGTGGGTGGAATTTTAAATATTGTTCGCAAACAACCATCGGCTGAAAATCGTTACAATGCCCGATTAAGCTATGGTACATGGAACAATAAACAAATGCAATTGGGTGCAGGTGGTACACTCAGCTCTAAGTTAAACTATCGATTTGATGCAGGTTATACCAATAGCGATGGCTGGCGAGATAATAAAACTGATATAGCAAATGTGTATTTAGCCTTTGATTATCGCCTGACAGATGCCGATGTAATTAAACTAAAACTTGGTGCTAACGATGATTTCTATGGAACGGAAACAGGAATGCCAGCATTTTCAAATGAAATTTTTGAGGCAGCTTCAGATAGGAAGGTGTATTCGATGGGCGATTTACCAAAAGGCTTTAAACGTGAGCAGCGTTATAATGATCCGGCTGATTTCTTAAAACACAAAAACAATAACCTTTCTGCAGCTTGGGAGCATACTTTTAATAATAATTCCAAATTGATAAACACTGTATCGTATAACGATGACGATATTGATTATTTCTCAACTGAGTCATTGAGCTATCTAACCTCTGATAAGGCTATTTACAAACATTATTACATGAGTGGAGATAGTAAAAAGTACATTTGTATCGATAGCTTGCAGCGTATCTTCCCTCTACGCTTTTCGCATAAAACCAAAACGTACCAGTACAATGCCGATTATTACGCACAATTTAATACCGGTTCGATAAAGCACAATGTGGTAGCTGGCTATTCTTTTATGTATGTCGACAGGATAAGCTACAAGGGATACAACCTTCCCAAAAGAAGTGATGTTGAGAAGGATCCTGATTTAATCTACGACTCATCCTATGATGTTTATGGACAAGGATTATATGCAAAAATTACAGTAATAGATCCAATCCTTAATCATGGGTATTTGAAAACAAAGTTCTCGGGCGCAGCAGTAATGGATGATCAATCACACGGCCTGTTCTTTCAGGATTTAATGGATATTACCGAACGGCTTAAACTAATGATTGCCGGGCGTTTTGATTACTATAAGTATGCCAGACAAGATGCATCTGTTACCAATGGGCTTGATTATGAGTTTGAGCCAACAAGTCAGGAGAAATCGATTATCAATAAAGCCTTCACGTATCGTGCAGGATTGGTTTATCTGCCAAAAGAAGACTTATCGCTCTACGCATCCGTATCAAGTTTCTTCCGACCTCTTCGTACGACCTTTAATGAATCCTACATTTATATTGATGCAAATGGTAATCAATTCTATCCGGAAGATGGAGAGGAATTGTATAAACCAGAAAAAGGTTACCAGGCCGAAGCAGGTGTTAAATGGGAGTTGAATAATAAACTTAGCCTGAATGGTAGTGCTTATTATATACTAAAAGAAAACATTGTAGAATATCTTGGACGTGCGGATGATGTTAATGAAAGTAAAATTTACGGTCAGGTTGGTCAGGTAGATTCCAAAGGCTTCGAACTTGATGTAATGGTACGTCCAGCCAATGGGTTATTTGTCAATGCCGGATACAGCTTTAATAAAGCTCGCTATAAAGAATTTGCGAATAATCCTTATTCTGATGGTAAAAGCAAAGAAGGAAATACACTACAGCATGCACCGGAAAACCAATTGTTTGCATGGGTTAACTATACTGTTCAAAGAGGTTTGTTTAAAAGGCTAAGCTTTGGAGTAGGAGCCCGTTATACAGATGATGTTTTTACCAATTCATCAAATACTTTTATGTTGCCATCATATACAGTATGCGATGCAACAATGGCTTATACTTTTGACAAAGTTACATTACGTTTGAATGCCAATAATATTGCTGACGAATCGTATTACGATAATTCCGTTTTTAGCAATCAATATGTGCCGGGTATGGGGCGTTCTTTTGAAACATCAATCAGTATTAATTTCTAGAAGAAAGAATGCGAAGATATTTCAAACAACTCATGTTCTTTATTCATCGCTGGACTGGTCTTTTGATGAGCCTGCTGTTTGTAATGTGGTTTGTTTCTGGCTTTGTTATGATCTATCATTCATTTCCAAAGCCGCAACCAAATAATTATTTTCATGGCCTGGGGAACATTTTAGGTCATGAATCTTTGCTTGCTCCGGATCCATTAATTCAAGAATCCGGGAGTACCTTATATACACTGGAGGTGTTGAATGGAGAACCGGTGTACCGATTGCCGGGTCGACCAGGAAAAGTGTATGATGCAAAAACACTGAGCGAGATCTCTCCACTTAGCAAAGATGCATGTGCGGTGATAGTTTCATCAGTGAATACGGCTAAAGTTGGTCGGGTTGAAGAGCTGAATGATTACGACCAATGGATACCATGGGAATATTATCAGGATTATTTTCCAATTCAAAAATTCTGGCTCGATGATGCTAAAGGCACACAATTATATGTCTCGGCTCGTAAAGGGTGTATTGTGCAGGAAACAACAAGTTTGTCACGCTCAATGGCCTGGTTAGGTGCTATTCCTCATTGGATGTATTTCAAAGCACTACGATTAAAGGCTCAATTGTGGAGTTCTGTTGTTATCTGGATAAGTGCAATTGGCTGCTTGGCTTGTTTATCCGGAATAATTGTGGGGCTTATTCGTATAAGAAAAAGGAAGATTAGTCCTTATAGAAAAGCAACATTACGTTGGCACCACCTTACCGGACTTTTCTTTGGTTTGTTTGTGTTTACCTATATACTAAGTGGCTTAATGTCGTTGGCTGATATTCCAGATTGGCTTGTAAAGCAGGAAAGTGATGTTAATTATCATCAAATTTGGAATGGCCCCAGACAATTGCCAAATGAATCTGTGAGTCAAAGCGTAGAAAAGATACTTACACGAAAAGAATTGGAACCCATTAAACGAATTATCTGTCGTGATGTAATGGGGCGTATCTTTTATGAAGTATATACAAAATACCCTAATCAGTCGGAGTGCTATATTGTGGATGAGAGAAGTTTAAGGCCTTTACCTCCAATTGCACCATTGGTCATTGAAAAACGGATGGATAAGGTGCTTCCTCAAAAGCAATATAGCATTCATTTATTACAGAATTACACCAATTATTACCAGCCATCAAAAGGCAGAGATTTACCTTTACCGGTGTATTGTATCAATTTTAAGGATGAGTATCATACAAAGCTGTTTGTAAGCCCTAAAACTGGTGAGATGCTTAAAGTTGTAAATAATACAACGCGTTTAGGATGGTGGTTGTATAAAGGCTTACATACATGTAAGTTTTCCTTTTTGTCAGATTACGAGGGTTGGCGACAATTATGGATGATACTTATTTCAATTGGCGGAACCATAGTTAGTATAACCAGTTGTGTTCTTGGTATTAAGCTAATTAGAAAAAAGATTCGAAGTTAACAGCATAAATGTTTGTAATGAATAAATAAAACCCTGATCGGATCAACGCCTATCAGGGTTTTGTTTTATACGTGAGACTATTCAATTTATCAACTCAGCTAACTAAGTGACAATTATCAAAAATCTAACAGTCTAAATTCTAATCGTCTGATTAATTACACCGCCACATTATTATCACGCAATGCATCGTTCAAGGATGTCTTTTTATCCGTCGATTCCTTACGTTGACCAATGATCAAAGCTGCCGGCACCTGGTAATCACCTGCCGGGAATGATTTAGTGATGCTTCCTGGAATAACAACCGAACGAGGAGGTACGTATCCTTTATATTCTTTTGGCTCGCTACCGCTTACATCGATAATTTTTGTAGATGCAGTTAACACAACATTAGCACCAAGAACAGCTTCTTTACCAACACGAACACCTTCCACAACAATACAGCGTGAACCAATAAAAGCATCATCTTCGATAATAACAGGAGCGGCCTGCACAGGCTCCAATACCCCTCCTATACCAACACCACCACTCAGGTGAACATTCTTACCAATTTGTGCACAACTACCCACTGTTGCCCAGGTATCCACCATAGTTCCTGAGGCCACGTAGGCGCCTATATTCACATACGATGGCATCATAACAACACCCGATTCAAGGAAAGCACCATAGCGGGCAACAGCGTGAGGAACAACTCGTACGCCTTGTGCTGCATAATCTTTCTTCAGTGCAATCTTATCGTGGAATTCAAATGGACCCACCTCAATGGTTTCCATCTTCTGTGTTGGGAAATATAGAATCACGGCTTTCTTAACCCACTCGTTAACTACCCAGTCATCTCCTTGTGGTTCAGCAACACGAATTTCACCTTTGTCAAGCTTCTCAACAACCGTTTTAATTGCTTCTACTGTTTCTGCATTTTCAAGCATTGATCGGTCGTTCCATGCTTTTTCGATTATACTTTTCAAATCGCTCATTTGATTATATATTTTTATTTAATATTCTATTGACTAACACTTTTGAAATTTGTAATTCTCTCAGCTCTCAGAGCTTCATGCGCTTGCAAAAATAATCCTTATAAATAAGATATCACTATAAAAAATTGTCATCTACTTTTGTTTTAACTATTTAATTGCAAGCTGTTAAAACAGAGTAATATTTAAACACATTGTTGAGAAAATAACAAAATAGTTGAGTAGTGATTTGTTAAAAGCTGTTAAGCTTAGGCCGTTGATTGAAAATTTGACATTAATAATGATCAATAGTTATACTTTAGTATTCACTGGCCTATTGGTATGAAAGATAAATGGATCGTATTACTTGTTATGATTTTGGGGCTTACCTCCGGTGGTGCATTAGCTCAAAAACAGGTGTGGCTTCACGGTAAAGTTGTCAACTCTATGGATGGACGACCCATACCATTAGCGCAAATTGCCAGTTATAAAAAATTACATCTTTTTGCGGCCGATAGTTTAGGAGGATTTAAAGTAATACTCGATAGCAATGATAGTATAAAGGTGGTCGCACTTGGCTTTGATTCCAGAGTATTTCATCTGGATAGCCTCGATGTGGATGCCGATAAAATGTACCGTTTTCCATTAAAGGCAACGAGCTATCAGATTAAACAAGTCGATGTAAATTCCAACTGGCATTACTCCAATTATCTGGCAAGGCGAAGTGTAATGCGAAGCAAACAAAAAGAACTTAATTTAATGTTGCCATCTGATATTAAACTTGGTAAAAAGCCGGATATCCCTGCAGATATTCAACCTGCTTATTCAGAACCGCCGCCGATTTATGCTGCAGCACTTCAACCTTTAAGCTATATGCATTATTATACAAGTAAATCTGAACGTCGCAAGGTGAAATATTTGAAGTTATTAGAAGAGGAAAAGCAAAGAACCTTGCTGACGGTTGATTTGATGAAGGAAATAAGTGGACTAGAGGGTGATGAGCTCCAAAAGTTTATTATCTATTGTAATGCCAATATAAAACTTAACAAAAAAGATACAGCACTAACTGTAAAATATAAGGTGATTGATCTGTTTGATGAATATAAATCGAATTCGAATAATGATTAAATAGATTGGCAGAAAAACAACTTTGTTATAATGTCAGTAGTCTATAATATACACGATACTAGGAGTTTAATATTTTGATTTACGTTTAGAATTGCAGGATTTAATAAGGCGTACATTTACTTTTCTTAAAGGCAAAATCAATAAGTTTCCTTTGCAAAAATGGTTTCAAGTGATATGTCTATATGATAAGTGCATTGTCGGTCTACTTTGGCTTATAGTGAATGAAGCGTTTGTTATAACCCGAATTCGATTTAAAATTCTTAGCACAGATTGAGCTAATCATGATATTTGAACTTGAGCTTCCAGTAAGACCTATGCATGATCTACCTCTTTTAATTCTTTTCACTTGTTTATACTGCTAAAAGGGATTGCGTGAAGAAAATATGATATTCGTCACTCGATGAGTTTGAACTTATAAATAGTAGATTTCCAAATAAATTGAATTGACTGATGTAAATAGTAGTGTATCAGCCTTTAAGGTTTGAAAATAATGCTTCTAAAATCCCGTGTTTTTTTCGACCCATACCTTATATATAGAAATGGAGGAAAAATAGTAAGAAAACAATGGGTCAAAAAAACGAATTGTAAAATAATTTGATATTTTTTTGACTATTTCTTTGGAGTTAAAAAAATCAATCCTACATTTGCTACCGTAAAAAGTAGAAAATTGTATCCGGCTGTCAGGTTTGATACATTGAAAAAGAAAAATAAGACGATTTCAAGATGAAATTTAATTTATCACTCATTCTCAACATTATTATTATTCTCGTGGTCATTATTAGAACCTAGAGGAGTGAGAATGCTATGTAGATAAATCAACGAATATACGATACTAAGAGCTTTTCTCACACATGAGAAAAGCTCTTTTTTTTTGATTCAAACTCAAGTAAAATGAAGATAACACTTAGAAGCGCAACATCAACACAAGGCCGTAGAATGGCTGGAGCCAGAAGCCTTTGGCGTGCAAATGGTATGAAAGAACAACACTTTGGTAAGCCGGTGATTGCGGTTGTTAACTCATTTACACAGTTTGTTCCCGGGCATGTTCATTTGCATGAAATCGGGCAGATGGTTAAGAAGCGAATTGAAGCAAATGGTTGTTTTGCAGCTGAGTTTAATTCAATCGCCATTGACGATGGCATTGCCATGGGGCACGATGGCATGTTGTACTCTTTGCCTTCCCGCGATATTATAGCTGATAGTGTTGAGTACATGGTGAATGCACATAAAGTAGATGCCATGGTTTGTATCAGTAATTGCGATAAGATCACGCCTGGAATGCTGATGGCTGCCATGCGTTTGAATATCCCAACAGTCTTTGTGTCAGGTGGTCCAATGGAAGCTGGTAAGGCCGGAGGTAAAGCTCTTGACCTCGTTGATGCCATGGTAATGGCGGCTGATGATTCAGTTTCAGATGAAGAAGTTGATGAGGTGGAGCGCAACGCATGTCCCACTTGTGGCTCGTGTTCAGGTATGTTCACAGCTAATTCAATGAACTGTTTGAATGAAGCAATTGGATTGGCTTTGCCTGGAAACGGAACCATTGTGGCTACTCATGTGAATCGTAAGCGTTTGTTCGAGAAAGCTGCCGATCTCATAGTTGAGATCACCAACCGCTATTATGGAGGGGGTGATGAGTCTGTTTTACCACGCTCTATAGCAAATTATAAGGCTTTTGAAAATGCGATGACTTTGGATATTGCCATGGGAGGATCGACGAATACCGTGTTGCATATTTTGGCCATTGCCCACGAGGCTGGTGTTGATTTCACAATGGATGACATTGATCGCCTATCGCGCTCTACGCCTGTGTTGTGCAAGGTGGCACCTAACTCGGACTACCACATAGAAGATGTAAATCGTGCTGGTGGTATCATGGGAATTCTGGCCGAATTAAATCGCGGAGGTTTGTTACATACAGATGTTAGCCGTGTTGATTTTCCAAGTTTGAAGGAAGCATTAGAGGCTTATGATGTGGTGTTCGATAATGCATCCGACGAAGCAAAAGAAGTATATTCCAGTGCGCCGGCAGGAATGTTTAACCTGACCATGGGATCGCAGAGAAGTAAGTATGCTGAGCTGGATTTAGATCGTGAGAAAGGTTGTATTCGCAGTGTAGAGGGTGCTTATTTCAAAGATGGTGGATTGGCTGTTTTGTTTGGTAACCTGGCTGAAAAGGGCTGTATCGTTAAGACGGCCGGTGTTGATGAATCCATTTTTACCTTCAATGGCTCAGCCAAAGTGTTTGAGTCACAGGATGATGCCTGCGAGGGCATTTTATCGGATCAGGTTAAAGCAGGCGATGTGGTGATTATCCGTTACGAAGGTCCTAAGGGTGGACCGGGTATGCAGGAAATGTTGTATCCAACGTCCTACTTAAAATCGAAGCACTTGGGTAAAGCATGTGCCTTGTTGACAGATGGCCGTTTTTCAGGCGGTACATCAGGACTTTCAATTGGTCATGCTTCTCCGGAAGCAGCAGCCGGCGGCTTAATTGCATTGGTGAAAGATGGAGACCCGATATGTATTGACATCCCTAACAGAAAGATAGAACTTGAAATAAGTGCAGAAGAAATAGCTGCACGAAGAGCTGAAGAAGAAGCGAAAGGCGATAAGGCTTATAAGCCTGAAAATCGTGAAAGAAACGTATCAAAAGCACTAAAAGCATATGCCAGTTTGGTAAGTTCGGCTGATCAAGGTGCAGTTCGATTAATTGATTAGAAATTAGACCAGGATAAGAGATTTATAGATAGATAGCTTAGTCATCAGATAAGTTAATCAGATGTTATAAATCTCAAATCTGAAAATCTATAAAAGATGGAAACAAAAACGCAATCAAAAACAATGGAAGCCAAAGCAATGAAAAAGAAAAGGATGAGTGGCTCCGAGGCTGTCATGCAATCACTTTTGCATGAGGGAGTAGATTTGTTATTCGGGTATCCGGGTGGGGCAATAATGCCTGTGTACGATGCACTTTACCACTATCAGGATAAGTTGAACCACATTTTAACCCGTCATGAGCAGGGTGCTGTTCATGCTGCGCAAGGGTATGCACGTGTTACTGGCAAAGTTGGCGTTTGCTTTGTTACAAGTGGACCAGGTGCAACCAATGCTGTTACTGGTATTGCCGATGCGATGGTGGATTCAACGCCTCTCGTTGTTATTAGCGGTCAGGTTGGTTCAGATTTGTTAGGAACGGATGCTTTTCAGGAAACAGATGTTGTTGGTATCACACAACCTATCACCAAATGGAATTATCAGGTGAAGCGTGCTGAAGAGATTCCTGAAGCCATTGCTAAAGCCTTTTATATTGCTCGGTCTGGTCGTCCGGGGCCTGTTTTAATTGACATAACAAAGGATGCACAATTTGCACAATTCGACTTTGAATATAAACCAGTGGAGAAGGTACGCAGCTATAAGCCTGTAACACCGGTTGAAAAAGAAAAAGTGGCTGAAGCGGTTCAGCTTATCAATTTGGCTAAGAAGCCATTGGCACTGATTGGACAAGGTGTGGTTTTAGGCGGAGCTGAGAAAGAACTTATGAACTTTCTGAAAAAGACAGGTATGCCGGCTGCGTGGACCTTGTTAGGCTTATCAGCGATGCCTTCGGATTTTGAGCAGAACGTTGGAATGTTGGGTATGCACGGGCATTACGGGCCGAATGTAAAAACCAATGAAGCCGATCTGATTGTTGCCATCGGTATGCGGTTCGACGATCGTGTTACTGGTAATGTTCAGAAGTATGCGACCAATGCAAAGGTGGTTCACCTGGAGATTGATCCGGCCGAAATCAATAAAATTATCTATGCTGATGTGCCGGTGTTAGGTGATGTAAAAGAGTCATTACCAATGCTGACGGCCATGGTATCTGAAAATAAGCATGAGGCCTGGTTGAATGAGTTTAAGGTTTGTGATAAGGTTGAAAACCAAAAAATTATAGAGCCTGAATTGCACCCAACAAAAGAAGGCTTAACGATGGGTGAGGTAATTCGCAGGGTAAGTGAGCAATTTAATGATGATGCAATCATGGTAACAGATGTTGGCCAGCATCAGATGATGGCTTCACGCTATTTTAAATTCAAACAATCGCGTAGTGTTGTTACTTCCGGTGGTTTGGGAACCATGGGTTTTGGTTTGCCTGCTGCTATGGGTGCCAAGTTAGGTCAGCCAGATCGTCCGGTATGTTTGTTTGTTGGTGATGGAGGCTTCCAGATGACGATTCAGGAGTTGGGAACCATCTTCCAGACGCAGATTGATGTCAAAATCATCCTGCTGAACAACAATTTTTTAGGCATGGTTCGTCAGTGGCAAGAGTTGTTCTTTGACAAACGCTATGCATCAACAGAGCTGATTAATCCGGATTTTCAGACCATTACCAAGGGCTATAATATTGCAACCGAGAAGGTGACTGAACGTGATAATCTGGATGAAGCGGTGAAACGAATGGCTAAGCACAAAGGAGCTTATCTTTTAGAAGTAGTTGTTGAAAAAGAAGGTAATGTATTCCCGATGGTTCCAACCGGAGCTTCAGTATCGGATGTGCGCCTTGAATAAAATAAGACATAAGATGTAAGACACAAGGCATAAGACCGGTAACGGGAATCGTCTTGATACTTGATACTTTAATCTTAATACTTAAAAAAACATGAAACAAGAATTCACATTATCGATATATTCAGAAAACCATGTTGGTCTGTTAAACCAGATAACCACCGTTTTTACGCGTCGTCATATCAACATTGAAAGTCTGAATACTTCAGAATCAGCAATACCTGGTATCCACAAATTTACCATCGTTGTGTTTACAACTCGTGAGCAGGTCAATAAACTACTTCTCCAAATTGAAAAGCGCATTGATGTTATTAAGGCTTATGTGTTTACAGCTGATGAAATAGTGCATCAGGAGGTGGCTTTGTATAAAGTAAAAACGGAATCGCTCTTGAATAGTAATGAAATTGAACGACTCGTTCGCCAATATGGAGCACGTATTCTGGAGGTCACTAAAGAATACACAGTCATTGAAAAAACCGGGCATAAGCGAGAGACACAAGAACTCTTTGAAAAGCTTGATCACTTTGGAGTTCAGCAATTCGTCAGATCAGGTCGAGTGGCTGTAACAAAGCTTAAAGAGGAGTTGCTCTCCAATTATTTAAAGAAACTCGAAAAAGAAAAGAGTCTGCTCGATTAGGCAGAAGCCAGAAGTGCTAAGGCAGAAGAAAAATAAGGCTAGTAGCTAAACTCTAGCTTCTAGTATTCTAAAGAAAAATATAAATCAAATTAAATCATGGCAAAAATTAATTTCGGAGGCGTTGAAGAAAACGTAGTAATGAGGGAAGAGTTCCCATTGGAAAAAGCACGTGAAGTTTTAAAAGATGAAACGATTGCAGTAATTGGTTACGGTGTGCAGGGGCCGGGACAATCTCTTAACCTTAAAGACAACGGTTTTAACGTAATCGTAGGTCAGCGCAAGGAATCGAAAACATGGGACAAAGCCATTGCCGATGGTTGGGTTCCTGGTGAAACTCTTTTCGAAATCGAAGAGGCGCTTGAAAAAGCAACAATTATTCAATACTTACTTTCTGACGCCGGTCAGATTCAAATGTGGGATACAGTTAAAAAGTACCTAACACCTGGTAAGGCACTTTATTTCTCGCACGGATTTGGTATCACTTATAAAGAGCGTACAGGTATTGTTCCGCCGGCTGATGTGGATGTTATTCTTGTTGCACCTAAAGGATCAGGTACTTCATTGCGTCGAATGTTCCTGGAAGGACGTGGCTTGAACTCTTCATATGCTATTTTTCAGGATGCAACTGGTAAAGCAAAAGACCGTGTAATTGCGTTGGGTATTGGTGTTGGTTCAGGTTATTTGTTCGAAACTGACTTTAAACGTGAGGTGTACTCTGACTTAACAGGTGAGCGCGGAACCTTGATGGGATGTATCCAGGGAATCTTTGCTGCTCAGTACGAAGTGTTGCGTGCCAATGGTCACACGCCTTCAGAAGCATTCAACGAAACGGTTGAGGAGTTAACGCAAAGTTTGATGCCATTGGTTGCTGAAAATGGTATGGATTGGATGTATGCCAATACGTCAACGACTGCTCAGCGTGGAGCTTTGGATTGGTGGAAGCCTTTCCGCGATGCTACCAAGCCGGTATTCGAAAAGCTGTACTCTGAAGTAGCAGCAGGAAACGAGGCTCAACGTTCAATTGACTCTAACAGCCAGGAAGATTATCGTGTGAAGTTAGATGCCGAATTGAAGGAGCTTAACGATTCGGAAATGTGGCAGGCAGGTGCTGCAGTACGTAAATTGAGACCAGAAAACCAATAATACTTTAAATCATCGGATGACCAGAAAACAATGTAAGTGTCATCCGATGATTTAGCTATAAGCTGATAGCTTTTTAGTCATAGACAAATAGAATCCCAAGGGGATTGAAATTCGGAAAACCCAAAAATTATTAATCATGGATAATAAAGTTCATATTTTTGACACAACATTAAGAGACGGCGAGCAAGTGCCGGGATGCCAGTTAAACACTATTGAAAAGATAGAAGTAGCCCGTCAGCTCGAGAAGCTCGGCGTGGACGTGATCGAAGCTGGATTCCCCATTTCGAGCCCCGGAGATTTTAATTCGGTGGTCGAGATTTCTAAAGCCGTAAGTAATCCAACTATTTGCGCCTTGACGCGTGCAGTTAAAAAGGACATTGAAGTAGCCGCTGATGCACTAAAATTTGCAAAGCGCGGACGTATTCATACCGGTATTGGCACATCACCTTATCATATTAAATACAAATTAAATTCTAACGAAGATGAAATTATTCAGCGTGCAGTGGAGGCTGTTAAATACGCTAAACGTTTTGTCGAAGATGTAGAATTCTATGCCGAAGATGCCGGTCGTTCAGAAAATGAATATTTGGCTCGCGTGGTAGAAGCTGTTATTGCAGCAGGAGCTACAGTTATCAACGTTCCGGATACAACAGGTTATTGCCTGCCAAAGGAGTACGGAGAAAAGATTGCCTATTTGATGAATAATGTTCCAAATGTGGATAAAGCTATTTTAGCAACACACTGTCATAACGATTTAGGAATGGCAACCGCCAATACTTTGGCCGGAGTTGTCAATGGAGCTCGTCAGGTGGAGGTCACCATGAATGGCTTGGGCGAACGTGCCGGAAATACCTCATTGGAAGAAGTGGTGATGGCCATGAAATCGCACCACGATCTGGATTTCCAAACCGGAATTGATACTACCCAGATTATGAAGACCAGCAAATTGGTATCTACTTTGATGCGTATGCCGGTTCAGGCCAACAAAGCCATTGTTGGTCGTAATGCCTTCTCACATTCGTCCGGTATTCACCAGGATGGTGTACTTAAAAATCGTGAGAATTACGAAATTATTGATCCGGCAGACGTCGGTGTTAAAGAATCGAGCATAGTATTGACTGCCAGAAGTGGCCGTGCAGCTTTGAAGCATCGTCTTCATGTGTTGGGCTATAGCTTTGAAGGTAAAGAGTTGGATGATGTTTACCAGCAGTTCCTTGATTTGGCCGATAAGAAAAAGGATGTGGCCGATGAAGATCTGGAAGCTTTGGCGGGTACAGAGAAAGAGAAGCAAGATCGTTCCATTAAGCTGGAATCTCTGCAGGTAATTTCGGGTAGCTCAACTATCCCAACAGCCACTGTAGCAGTTAGCTTTAATGGCGATGTGTTTACCGAAACCGCTTCCGGTAATGGACCTATTGATGCGGCCTTTACGGCTATTAAAGCACTGGTTAAGCGTAAAGTGCACCTGGAAGAGTTCCTGATTCAGGCAATTACACGAGGCAGCGATGATTTGGGTAAAGTACATGTTCAGGTGGAGCACAAAGGCCATACCTACTATGGTTTCTCTGCCAATACAGATATCATCACAGCATCAGTTGAAGCCTTCTTAGATTCAATTTCAAAAATCGGATAATTTTTAGACATAAGTATCAAGACAAAAGACACAAGACCGGAGACGGAATTCATCTTGATACTTTTATCTTGATACTTGATACTTATAAAAAAAATGGGAAAAACATTATTTGATAAAATATGGGACAGCCACGTCGTCAAAACGATTGATGACGGGCCAAACGTCCTTTACATCGACCGCCACTTTATACATGAAGTCACAAGTCCACAGGCTTTTGGTGGCATTAAAGCCAGAGGTGGAAAAGTAGCACGTCCTTCGCAAGTGATTGCTACGCCTGATCACAACATTCCAACGGTTAATCAGCACTTAACCATTCAGGATGAGTTGTCTCGACATCAGGTAGAAACACTGAAAAAGAATTGTGAGGAAAACGGCATTACTATGTATGGATTAAATCATCCTTACAATGGTATCGTTCACGTTGTAGGTCCTGAGTTGGGTATCACTCAGCCAGGTATGACCATCGTTTGTGGTGATAGTCACACATCTACACATGGAGCCTTCGGAAGCATTGCTTTCGGTATTGGAACCAGTGAGGTGGAGATGGCATTGGCAACTCAGTGTATTATGCAGCCAAAGCCTAAAAGTATGCGCATAAATATCGAAGGTGAGTTAGATAAAGGTGTTACTTCAAAAGATATCATTCTTTATATCATCTCTAAAATCACAACCGGTGGCGGTACAGGTTATTTTGTTGAGTTTGCAGGTTCTGCTATCCGAGACTTGTCAATGGAAGCACGCATGACCGTTTGTAATATGAGTATCGAGATGGGTGCACGTGGTGGTATGATTGCTCCTGATGAAACAACTTTTGAATACATCAAAGGGCGTGAAAATGCTCCAAAAGGTGAGGCATGGGATAAAGCAGTTGCTTACTGGAAATCACTTGTCACTGATGGAGATGCTGAATTCCATAAAGAGCTGACCTTTGATGCAGCAGATATTGAGCCAATGATAACCTATGGTACAAACCCTGGAATGGGTGCTAAGGTATGTGAAAGTATTCCTACGATTGATTCCATTGAGGATAGTTCCAAAAACTCGTTCCAGAAATCAATGGAATACATGGGCTTCGAAGCCGGTGATAAACTAGAGGGTAAGCAGGTTGATTACGTTTTTGTAGGTAGCTGTACCAATGGACGTATCGAAGATTTGCGTGCATTCTGTGAAGCAGTAAAAGGCAAGCAAAAAGCTGAAGGCGTTACGGCATGGATCGTTCCGGGTAGCAAGCAGGTTGAGAAGCAAGCCATTGAGGAAGGAATAAAAGAGCAATTGGAAGCTGCTGGTTTTGAATTACGTCAGCCAGGATGTTCAGCATGTTTGGCAATGAATGAAGATAAGGTTCCGGCAGGAAAATACGCTGTTGCCACATCGAACCGTAACTTCGAAGGCCGTCAGGGACCTGGCTCACGAACTATGCTGGCCAGTCCATTGACTGCAGCCGCTGCTGCGGTAACAGGTGTTGTAACTGATCCACGAACCATCTTTAACTTTTAATCAGGAGGAAGAATTATGCCTATAGATAAATTTGTAACAGTTGAGACTTCGTTTGTGCCAATGCCAATCGAAAATGTGGATACAGACCAGATTATTCCGGCTCGCTTCCTGAAAGCGACAACTAAAGAAGGTTTTGGCGATAACTTGTTTTACGACTGGCGCTATGAAAAGGATGGTTCGCCTAAAGCTGATTTTGTATTAAACAATCCGGCTTACTCAGGAAGCGTCTTAGTAGCAGGTAAAAACTTTGGAAGTGGATCGAGCCGCGAACATGCAGCATGGGCCATTGCCGGTTATGGTTTTAAAGCTGTGGTGTCGAGTTTTTTTGCGGATATATTCCGAGGTAACTCACTAAATAATGGCGTACTGCCGGTGCAGGTATCAGAAGGTTTCTTAGCAGGATTGTATAAAGCGGTTGATGCTGATAATAAAGCGGTTGTGAAGATTGATCTGGAAAATCAAACCATCACCAATGTATCAACAGCTGAATCAGAAAGCTTTGAAATTAATTCTTATAAGAAGAACTGTTTGATGAATGGTTACGATGATATCGACTATTTATTGAGCCTGAATGATGAGATTGAAGCTTATGAAGCAAAGGCTGTTAAGTTTTAAATAAGTTGAGAAGTTTAATAGTTGAAGAGTTTAAGCCCACTGGGGACAAGTAGATATACCACTGTCTACTCACTACTGACTATTAACTAAAGTTGCAGAGTCTGATAATAGATAGAAAGTCATCTCGACTACCGTTCGGCGCGCCATCGCCGGACGGAGTTGGATGATCAATAACACAAAAATGATTAAGAGTTTAAAAGTTGAGGAGTTTAATCTGAACTTTAAATCATCTTGTGTCTTATGTCTGGAATCTTGTGTCTCAGATAAAACATTAACCACAAAAACCAAAAGATGACAATAGAGCTAATGGATACCACCTTACGCGACGGCGAGCAAACTTCCGGGGTGTCGTTTAACGAATCGGAGAAGCTGGCCATGGCGTTCATGCTGCTCGAAGAGTTAAAGGTGGACAGAATAGAAGTGGCATCGGCGCGAGTCAGCGATGGCGAATACCGTGCGGTGCAGAAGATAACAGAATGGGCCTCTAAAAAGGGGCTGCTCGATAAAGTAGAAGTGTTAGGCTTCGTTGATGGGCGAAGGTCTTTGGAGTGGATTCAAACCGCTGGCGGACGTGTAATTAATTTGTTGACTAAAGGATCTTTAAAACACGTGACAGGTCAGCTGGGTAAAACACCAGTAGAACATGTGACTGATATTAAGAAGGTGTTGGTCGCGGCCGAAGAAATGAATATTGCTGTTAATATCTACCTGGAAGACTGGTCGAATGGGATGATTGATTCTCCTGACTATGTGTATTTCATGTTGGATCATTTGCAGGATAGTAGTATTAAGCGTTTTATGTTGCCTGATACTTTAGGCATACTTAATCCTGATCAGGTTAGCGAGTTTTGTGCGTCCATTATTACTCGCTACCCTGATTTACAGTTTGATTTTCATGCCCACAACGACTATGATTTAGCGGTTGCTAATGTGTTTGCCGCCATTAATGCAGGCGTGAAAGGAATTCATACCACCATTAATGGCTTGGGAGAACGGGCTGGCAATGCACCACTGGCAAGTGTGGTTGGTTTAGTGAATGATCATTTGGGTGTCAAAACCAATATTGATGAATCAAAGATCACGAAGGTTTGTAAGGTGATTGAGAGTTTTTCAGCCATACGTATTCCTTCTAACAAACCGTTAACGGGTGAATTTGTTTTTACACAATGTGCAGGTATTCATGCCGATGGTGACAATAAGGACAATCTGTATTTCAACCGATTAATGCCTGAGCGATTTGGTCGCGTGCGTAAATATGCCTTGGGAAAAACTTCGGGCAAAGCCAATATTCTGAAAAACCTTGAGGAATTAGGCATTGACCTTTCATCAGATGAAATGCAGAAGGTGACTGAACGTGTTATTGAACTAGGAGATAAAAAAGAAACAGTAACGACTGAGGATTTGCCATATATTATATCGGATGTACTAAAGAGCGCATCCATTCAAGAGCATATCAAAGTAATTAATTACAGTTTGCAATTGACCAAAGGGCTAATGCCTTTAGCCAATGTAAGTATTGAAATTGATGGTGAAGTACATCAGGAAACGGCCAATGGCGATGGACAGTATGATGCCTTTATGCATGCGCTATGGAAGATATACAATAAACTAAGCAAGGATCATCCGGTATTGAAGGATTATGTGGTAACCATCCCGCCCGGAGGTAAAACGGATGCTTTGGTGGAAACAGTTATCTCCTGGGAATTTAAAGGTAAGCTTTTTAAAACCCGCGGACTGGATGGCGATCAAACAGAAGCAGCCATTAAAGCTACTGTAAAAATGCTTAACTTGATTGAAAACGGAAATTTGAAAATAATTAATTAGAGCTGCTAGCCTCTAGAAACTAGCCTCTAGCAAAAATATTTAATAAACTAGCTTCTAGCAGCTAGCCTCTAGCAGCTTAATTAAAAGACTATGAAGATTAATATTGCAGTTTTGCCGGGTGACGGCATCGGACCAGAAATAGTGGCACAGGCACAAAAAGTAATTGATGCGGTTGCTGATAAGTTTAACCACGAGGTCAAGTATACAGATGCACTTGTTGGTGCTGTGGCAATCGACCAGGTTGGAAATCCATATCCGGACGAAACACACGAGATTTGTATGAACTCCGATGCAGTGCTTTTTGGGGCTATTGGTGATCCAAAATACGACAATGATCCTAAGGCAAAAGTTCGTCCTGAACAAGGTTTGTTAGCCATGCGTCAGAAATTAGGTCTGTATGCTAATATTCGCCCCGTTACCACATTTCCATCATTACTGGATAAAAGTCCATTGCGTTTGGATATTGTTGAAGGAGCCGATTTTGTGGTGGTACGTGAGCTAACCGGAGGTATTTACTTTGGCGAAAAAGGGCGTTCGGAAGATTTAAAGAAAGCTTTTGATACTTGCTCCTATACAACTGAAGAAATTGAGCGCATCTTAAAACTAGCCTTTTCTTATGCCGGAAAACGCGATAAGCGATTAACCGTTGTTGATAAGGCCAATGTATTGGCTACATCACGTTTGTGGCGCGAAGTAGCACAAGAAATGGAAGGTGATCATAAAGATATTGAAGTGGATTACATGTTTGTAGATAATGCGGCGATGCAGTTAGTCCAGTGGCCTAAGAAATTTGATGTGATGGTCACGGAGAACATGTTTGGTGATATCATCAGTGACGAGGCTTCTGTTATCACTGGATCACTTGGCTTGTTGCCATCTGCTTCGGTAGGTGTTCATACATCTGTATTTGAACCTATCCATGGTTCATACCCTCAGGCTGCAGGTAAAGATATCGCCAATCCTATTGCTACTGTTTTATCGGCAGCGATGTTATTAGAATCGTTGGATCTCTTAGATGAGGCCAAAGCAGTGCGCGATGCTGTTAATGAATCGCTCGATGCAGGTGTTGTTACTGAAGACATAGCCAAAGATGGTCAGGTCAGCAAAACATCAGAGGTCGGTGATTGGCTCGCTAATTACATTAAAAATAATTAATTTATAAACCTGTCGGGAGTAAAAAGCTTGGCAGGTTTTTCTTTTAATACTGACGACTTACTATTTATTACGACAAAAATACCCCAGCAAATATGACAACGAAAAAAGGGATAGCTGCTTTTTCAGATTTTTATCCGAGTGTGGAAGCAGTAAAAAAGGCTAAAGAAACTATAAACGAGGTGGTGGAGACGACCCCTCTGATGCGAAATCATAATCTCTCGAAGAAATTTTGTGCGAATATAAGTTTAAAACGAGAAGATTTACAAACTGTACGATCGTATAAGATTCGCGGTGCTTACAATAAAATCATTATAATGACGATATAATTTCAGTAAGTCCTGTGCCTTCTTTTTATTATCATCATTTAAACTGCTCCAGCGCCTGAGCATTTCTTGCTCCCGAATGCTTAAGCGTCCTTCGCAGTAACGTTTTAATAAATGCTTTTTATCTGTTTGTGTCATAATCTTGCCATTTTCCCACGCAATCAAGTTACAAAGATGATTGGAAAGTAACCTAATCAGGGGCTTCTATAAATGTGACAGGGCTGAAAAAAAAATGAGTGACAAGGGGAGTGAAAAAAGTTACGAAAGTTTTGGGGTTTTGGGTTTGGAGTTCTAGGTTTGGAGTTGATATGTTGATTTGTGTATTTGGTGATTCGAGGTAGGAGTTTATAAGTTGAGAAGTTGAAATGTTGATGGTTCTAGGTTCTGGGTTTAGAGTTCATCATCTGCTGACTATTTACTGTATCTTAGTGACAGCTGATGAATAAATACGTAGAGAGAGTTTGTTTTGAGTTCTGGGCTCCAGGTATTGAGTTGAGGCAGTTGAAAGGTTGATAAGTTGAATTGTTTATTTGGTAATTTGTCGAATCGGTGAACTGGTTAATCGTCGAATTAATTATTCATTATTCGGATATATAGCTACAGACTAAAATAGAACCAGCCAATAATAATCAATTAAATACTAATCAGATAAGAAATTCATTTTAAGACTTAAAGTTCTGTGTTCCGAGTT
>DIYS01000085.1 GCA_002429115.1 Saccharicrinis sp. UBA6048
TGAATAATACGGGTTAAATTGATTATTATTGGCTGGTTCTTTTTTAGTCTGTAGCTATATATCCGAACAATGAATAATTAATTCGGCGATTAACCAGTTCACCGATTCGACAAATCACCAAATAATCATCTAAACTTATCAACCTTTCAACTGCCTCAACTCAAAAAACGGAGCCCAGAACTCAAACCAAACTTTCTCTACGTATTTATTCATCAGCTGTCACTAAGATACAGTTAATAGTCAGCAGATGATGAACTCTAAACCCAGAACCTAGAACCATCAACATTTCAACTTATAAACTCCTACCTCAAATCACCAAATACACAAATCAACATATCAACTCAAAACCCAAAACCCCAAATTCAGAATCCAAACTTAAACTTCAATTGACAGTGTTATTTTGTCCGGAGCCTCAAGTCCGCAGTCCGAAAAATAATCAATTCGACGATTCACCAGTTCACCGATTCGACAAATCACCAATAAAACATCTAAACTTATCAACTTTTCAACCCTGAACTCCAAACCCAAAACTCAAAACCTTGAACCAAAAAAAACAAACTTTTTTCACTCCCCTTGTCACTCATTTTTTTTTCAGCCCTGTCACATTTATAGAAGCCCCTGATTAGGTTACTTTCCAATCATCTTTGTAACTTGATTGTGTGGGAAAATGGCAGGATTATGACACAAGCAGATAAAAAACATTTATTAAAACGATGCTGCGAAGGACGCTTAAGTATTCAGGAGCAAGAAATACTCAGGCGCTGGAGCAGACTAAATGATGATAATAAAAAGAAGGCACAGGACTTACTGAAATTGTATCGTCATTATAAGGCCGCAGAAGCGTTTGATGCTATTTCATATGAAAGCGGACTGGCAAAAACATTAGCCAGTGTGAAAGCCATCAAGAAACGTCGTCGCATCACAAGATTGACGACGATTGCTGCTTCAGTGGCCGCTATTTTAATATTATTTCTGGGTGTTCGTTTGTTATTGCAACCTGGTACTAGTGTGCAGCAGCCAACACTGGCTACTGCGGTTCAGCCTGGTGAATCAAAAGCAACACTTATTTTAGGCTCTGGTGAGCAGCTAATTCTGGATGATTTAAAAGATTCATTGATCAGTTCACAGAGCGGGGCATTGATTAAGAAAGACGATAAATTGCTTGATTATACAGACCTTGATACTGAAAAATCAGAGATTAATATTATCCGCACGCCGCGTGGAGGTGAGTATAACCTCTTGCTGGCTGATGGCACCAAGGTATGGTTAAATGCAGAGACAGAATTAAAGTATCCTGTGTCTTTTACCGGTGCTAAAAGAGAAGTGCATTTAAGCGGAGAAGCCTACCTGGAGGTAGCACATAATCCGGATCAACCATTTATTGTACATACATCCAAAGGAGCCGTTGAAGTGCTGGGTACGGCCTTTAATATTAAAGATTATAGCGACGAGAAGCAGATGTTTACCACCCTTGTGGAAGGCAAAGTTCGCCTGTCAAATGCATTAGGAACGGAAGCTATATTAAATCCATCTACCCAAGGTGTGGTAAGTGCTGATAAAGAAATTGAATTAAAAGATGTGGACGTATCGCTCTATACCGCCTGGAAAGATGGCTTATTTGCATTTCGTAATCAACCACTAGGGCAAATAATAAAGGATCTGTCCCGTTGGTACGATTTTGATTACTGGTTTGCCAATAACCAACTGAAAGAAATTAGATTTACAGGTGAAATTAAACGCTACGAAAGTGCTGAGTCACTTTTACGAGTGTTAGAGAAAACGTATGAAGTGAGGTTTGAATACGCAGAAGGAACCTTATTAATTAAATAAAAATGAAGTGGGGGCGGTCGGCCAACTTTCCCCACTCCAAATAAAGTTAAACACAAGTTCAACTCTTAACATTTCAAAAGTATGAAAAAAATGTACAAGTTATCGCGCAGTAGCGGGATAAGTAAACTGTTATTGATTATGAGAATAACAACACTGTTTTTGTTTATAGCTCTATTACAGGTGTCAGCCGGGGTTTACTCGCAGGATAAGCAGGTAAGCCTTAAGCTTAAAAATGCCAGTATGGAACAGTTAATGGAAGCGATTAAAGCTCAAAGCGGTTATCGTTTTGTGTATCGGGCCGACTTGTTTGACGAGGTAGCTGCAGTTAACCTGGAAGCCAATAATAAAACCGTTGCAGAAGTACTGAACGATGTGCTAAGCAGTAATGGTTTTGAATACGAATTGATGGATGATATGATTATTATCCGAAAAGCTCCTGAGGTACAGGTTGTGCCTGAGCAGCAGGAAGAAAAAGAAGTAAAAGGTATCGTTACTGATGAGGAAGGTAATTCCATACCTGGTGTCTCGGTGGTCGTAAAAGGGACAACCAATGGTACTGCTACAGATATTGACGGACACTTCACTATTGATGTTGAAGAAGGAGATGTATTGGTTTTTTCATTTGTTGGCTTGGTTTCACAGGAGATTACTTACGATGGAACAGGCTTTCTTCTGAATGTTGTCTTGTTTCCTGATTCGGAAGTGATGGATGAAGTTTTAGTCGTTGGATATGGTACACAAAATAAAGAGCGAATTGGATCTGCTATTGCTCAGGTTAAAGCCGAGGAAATAGAAGAACGTGCTGCCGGAGCAACAAGTTTCGAGCAAATATTAGGTGGGCAGATTAAAGGGGTTCAAATATCTCAATCATCAGGTGCACCTGGTGCGCAGTCAACAGTTCGTGTACGTGGTATTACTTCACCTTTTGCAAGTGGTAATAATCAGCCGCTTTATGTAGTTGATGGAGTAATTTTTAATGTAGATGCAACTTTTGATGCCGGTTTGGCAGGAGGCTTGGCACAAACTGAAAATCCACTATTATCTATTAATCCTAATGATATTGAAAGTATTTCTGTATTGAAGGATGCTGGTGCGACCTCTATTTATGGTTCAAGAGGAGCTAATGGTGTAATTATTATCACCACTAAAAAAGGTAGGAAAAATACCAAAAACTCGATCCGTGCTGATTACACTTTTAGTGTGGCAAATCCTGTAAAAACGCAAGATGTACTGGGAGTAAATGGCTATAAGGATTTACACAAAATGATTGCCAATAACACTATGGATGCATATGCTGAGGGATTTGCATCAATGTTTGGATACAATAATGCAGCTTTGGTATTAGATCCGGCAACCCGTGAGTTTAACGAAAGTATCTTCAATATCTTTACTGGTGAGATGATGCCAACCTTTGGTGAGGGTAACACCGATTGGCAAGATGAGATCTACCGTAACAATGCACAGACGCACCAATGGAACCTGAGTATGAGCGGTGGGAATGACAACACAGATTATAGCTTCTCATTAAATCATACCGACCAACAGGGAATGATTATTAATGATAATTTACAACGATATGGGGCACGAATGAATGTTAATTCAAAAGTGAAAAGTTGGTTAAAGTTTGGCGGAAACTTAAGCTATAGCTATACAAAGAATGCTAACGGTGAGTCAAGAGAAGGAATGGGTGCACCAACTGAAGCTATGAAAACAAGACCAGATTATCCGGTCTATGATGACAATGGGAATTTTGTTCGCGTACCTGACAGTTGGGTTGGTATTGCACCGGGAATGGGCTTATACAATTCACACGAACCTAATCCAGTAGCCAATAGAGAGCATAGAAACATCAATAATAGTAATTTCTTTAATGGGAACACTTACATGACCATATCGCCTGTAAAGGGCCTGGATCTTAGAGCCGAAATAAATGTTGGTTCGTCTAAAACTGTTGGAGAAAGTTTTAGCCCGACCCTTACACAGGCACTGAGTCTGTTTGACAGCAATATCGAAAGTAGTTTATCGCATAGCTTAAGCCAAACGACGACTATTATTAGCAATTTTCAGGCAAATTATAATAAAGTATTAGCTGAAAAACACTTTTTTGATTTAATGGCTGGTTATTCAGTCGATCGCCGTTATTATGCTAGAGCTTATCAATCTTATAGAGGAACGCTTGATGATGAGGTTATGACCAATACAGGTTCGGCAAAAACTCATTTAGAATCGCAGAATAGTAAAGCCGCAAGTGGTGTCAACTCTTTTTATAGTCGATTGCAATACTCGTATGCTGGTAAGTATACGGCGACTTTTAATTTAAGAAGCGATGAATCGTCTAAGTTCAGTCCTGGTAATCGTGTGGCTTATTTTCCTTCAGTTGCTGTTAATTGGAATGCCAAAGCGGAGGAGTTTTTAGCGGGTGTACCTCTTATCAGTAATTTAAAGCTAAGGACAAGTTATGGTAAAACCGGCTCAGCAAATGTGAATGATTTTAGTTACCTGCAGTATTTTGGACCGGGCACCCGTGAATTAAGTGTTTATGAAGATACAAGAACAATAATCCACTCGCCTGTTTTTCCTAATCGCAATATAAAATGGGAAACGACCAGGGAATTTAATGTTGGTCTTGATTTTGGACTATTAGATGACCGTATTTATGGTAGTTTGGATATATACGATAAATACACCGATGGAATTTTAACACCTTCCCCAATTTATAAGGAAGCAGGATCACCGGAGTATACAAGTAACCTTGCTGAAATCAGCAATAAAGGACTCGAGTTGGAGTTGGGAGCTTATTTAATTCGCAATTCGAAAATGACTTGGTCGCTGAACCTGAATTACGCATACAACCGTAATAATGTTGAAAGTATAAAAGGAAATGGTCTTAAATCGCAACTTCTTGATAGCTTTATTGAAGGACATCCTGTAGGTGCTATTAAAGGTTATGTTGTTGAGAAAATCATTCAGACACCGGAAGAAATTACTGCGCTTAATGAGAAATCAGAAACAGGAATCTATCATAAAACAGAGACCGGCCCTGGTGATTATTTGTATAAAGATACCAATGGCGATAAGCGTATTACAGCTGATGATAGAGTAGTACTTGGTAGTATGGAGCCTGATTTCTTTGGTGGTTTTTCAACTAATTTTAATTATAAAGGAATTGGTTTAGGTGCTTTCTTCCAGTATTCCGTAGGGAATGAAAAGATATGGACAAATTATTTGCGAATGATTGGTCATGTTGATCCTTTTAACAACGCTCCTTCAACCGCACTTAACGAGACTTGGACATCTGAAAGGACAGACGCTAAATACAGCCGTTTGGTATATGGATACTATGAGAATGGCTTGGCTAATAGTCGTAATATTCAGGATGCCTCCTATTTACGATTAAAAGTACTGCGTTTGAGCTATAATTTGCCATCCAGCATTTTAGATAAGTTTGACCTAGATAAAGTTCAAGTATTTGCTTCAGCTTCTAACCTGTTGACATTTACAAAGTACGAAGGCCTCGATCCGGAAGGTGGTGGCGGTTCCATATTAGGAGGAGCCTCGTCAAGCGATCCATATCCTTTTGCAAAGACCGTATCATTAGGTTTGTCTGTTAATTTTTAGAAACCATTAAAATTCTGAGAAAATGAAGTACAATTTATATATTCTAAGTTTAATAATGATCTGTCTGATGTCTTCCTGTGAAGATGTCTTCAAATCTATTGATGATTTGGAACCGAGTTACAAGCTGACAGAGGAAAACGCTTATACGGATGCTGGAAAAGTTGAAGCAGCATTAGCAGGGCTTTATGCAACATGGCGAATTGCTGGTGGTTCATATCTGCCCGGTAATATTATGTCATTATCCGGTAATATGGCTGATAGTGGAGGTAGCGACTATAATACAAATACAGTGGCGGATGATAACGGAGACAATGTATTTGATTACGACAATTACTATAAGCTGATTCAAGGAGCAAGTTTCTTAATTGATAATATTAAAGGGGATCAAGAAATCCAAGGTTTGGAGGATGCTCGACGTAAAGAGATAGAAGCAGAAGCACGTCTTTCAAGAGCGATGTGTCACTTTGGTTTGTTGGAATTGTATGGACAATTTTATGATCTAAACTCTCAATACGGAATCGTAACCCGTATGGTGGCATCAAGGGAATATGAAACCCCTGCACGTTCAACTGTTCAGCAAAGTTACGATGCGATTCTTGAGGATTTGAATTTTGCAGTGGATCATGCACCAGTGATTAGCGTTCATCATAAATTTTCACAAACTACCGCCAAAGCGATTAAAGCAAAAGTACTTTTGTATATGAAAGATTATACCAAAGCGGCTGCCTTGGCTTTAGAAGTGATGGGAGATCCCAATCATGCTCTGCAGGCTGATTACAATTCAATATTTGCTGCAGGTCATTCTGCGCAGGAAGTGTTATTTGCTCCATACTCGGTCGCTTGGACTCAACGAGTTTTAACCTATGTTGATATCTATTATGAACCATTAAATATTACCGATATTGCTGATGCCGAGGTAGACGATATCGTTGATGGTGGTGGTAACGTGGTGGAAAAACGATACGATACCAGGTATACCTATGCCTTTATTGAAGGGATGCCTCTGGGGATCAGTAATCAAAAATATCGACTTATAAATCCTGTAGAAGAGGGAGATAAGAGTAATACTTTTATAAAAATGCGTATGGCAGAGGTGTACCTGATATATGCTGAGGCTATTGCCAGAGATGGCGATGCAAGTAATGACAACCTGGCACTGGAACGTGTAAATGAGTTACGTGACCGTGTAAGTATGCCGCATAAAAGTGCAGCTAACAATGCAGAATTGTTAGAGGTAATACGCACTGAAAAGAATCTTGAGCTATTTGCTGAAGGTGGACAACCTTGGTTTGATATGATCAGGTACTACCATAATGATATTGCAAAAATAACAGCAATTAAGCCAACGATCACCAGTGTCAACCAGTTGATCTTACCAATACCTCGTGCCTCTTTGGCCGGTAATAGTGGTTTGGTTCAGAATCCTGGCTATGAAGTTGAAGTGAATTAATAGTAATAAAATGTCGCTTTAATACATTGAATATGGTTCATTGGGTGTAATAGTCGTCTATGGCATCCAATGAACATTTATTCTCACAATACAGTGCAAATAGTAAATGCTTTAAGTTTGTTTATTAAAATGGAATCTCCGATAAACTGGTTAATGCGCTATAGGAGAATGATTAAATGATTTCTTTTTTCTTATGTAATTTGGAATAAGAATACCCGACACCTGTCAATTATATAATGAAGTGATACAATAAATAGTCACTGATAAAATTTAGATGAGAAAGCTTTATAAAACTTACAAACCTACCACTGAATAGAACTTCGAAGAAAGATGACATTAATTAATGTTAACCTTAATATTTTATAAGATGAAATTTATAAGAAAGATTAGTTTGTTGGTATGTGCCTTATTAATAGGACTAATGGCCAATTGTCAGCAAAATGAAAAAACAACAGCCTATACCATTAAAGGAAAAAATTGGGACGAATTTAATGGTCATACTTTTAAACTAGGTATTGGCGATACTACTGCCAAAGGCTACCATTGGATTAAGGAAACAACAATAAAAAATGGAAAAATAAAAATAAAGGGAAAAACCGAGTTTGTACGAAATGCTTTTTGGAGAGTATATGATGATAATGGTAAAACTAGAACCAAGGGGTTTTGTATATTAGAGCCGGGTACCTTTAGCCTAGACTTAAAAGACAAGAGGGTATCAATGTCTACTACCATTTTTGAAGGAGGAAAGTACAATACCATTATCTTTAAAGAGGTTCAGGAAAGTCCGGAAGTAAAAGCAGCACTAAAAAACTATTTCGATTTTGAAGCAACGCTTACCGAAGCGGATACATTAGGAACACCAAATGACATAAAGGCTACCACAATTTACCAGGAGGTGCCTAGAGCCGTTTTAGGGAAATATAACGCCTTATCAGCCAGTCACAAAGATCCATATGTTAGAATGTTGGCGATGTATTATTGCATCTTGTCAGGGGAGGAAATGGAAAAAATAGCATCAGGCTTTCCTAAAGAATTTAATGATAATCCGGAATATATATTGTTAGAAAGTACTATTGAGGAAAGAAAAGATTTTAGTAAAGGTGAACAAAATACAATCGGTTCAACCATCAATTTTTTTGTCGCCAAAGATTTAAATGGCAAGTTTTTTAATTTAACTGGAAAAAACGGTGAAA
>DIYS01000264.1 GCA_002429115.1 Saccharicrinis sp. UBA6048
CCTCCACCCCAAAAGAATAATTGACGTACCGCTTTTTTGACACGTTGATAATGCTTTCCCCCTGTATACTTACCAACCAATGCTTCAGCGGCATAAGCAAATCCATCAAGAAAATAAGAGAATAAGAACAAGAATTGCAATAGAGCACTGTTGGCAGCTAGTATTAAGTCGCTGGTGCCGGCCGATTTTGATGTAAAGAACGTGAAAACAACAATGATGCAAAGGGTGCGAAGGAATATGTCGCCACTAACATCAAGGAATTTTAATAATCCGATTTTATCAAGAATCTTCCTGAAGTCAAACTCTTTAAGGATAAAGCGATATTTCTTTAAGAAGAGGATAAGAGATAAAATAAACCCTACTACATTGGCAACCACGGAGCCAAGCGCTACCCCTTCTACCTTCATGCCCAATACACGAACAAAAAAGAATGACGTGACAATGTTAACGATATTAATGGTGATGGAGATAATCATTGGATAGATCGCATTTTGCATGCCTAGGAACCATCCATTAATAACCATCAGGGAAATAGCTAACGGCGCTGCCCATATGCGTACGTAAAAATAATCACTTGCCAGTTTTTTAACTTCCTCACTACCTTCCAGGATTTGAAGACTGAGATGAACAACGCCATTTTGAAGTATTAAAAGTAGCAGACCGGCTGAGATAGCAAGAAATAAGCCACGAAACAGCATCATGGCCATTTCATTGTTGTTATTCCGGCCAAAAGCCTGGGCGGCCATTCCGCTTAAACTCATTCTTAAAAATGCGAAGCCCCAATAAACGAAATTAAATATAACACCTCCTAATGCAACTGCACCCATAAAAACTGAGGAGTCCTGATAACCCATCAGGTGCATATCAACCATGCCTAGGAGGGGAACTGTGAGATTAGTTAGGATGTTGGGTATGGCTAATCGTAGAATTTCTTTAGTCATGTATGAGATTGTATTTAATTACGAAGATATCATTATTTATATATTACGTATCGTTTTCCTCTATAAGCTCCACTTTTTCAATGAAAAAATGTGTTGACTAAAAATAAAAGACAAAAATATCTTTAATTAATTTGGACTAATTCCAAATAGTTATTAGTTTTGAATCGTAATTCTAATTTTAAACCTAAAACGAATAATTACTATGGCATTTGAATTACCAAAACTAGAATATGCATACGACGCATTAGAACCTCATATCGATGCTCGTACAATGGAAATACATTATACAAAGCACCACGCTGCCTATACGAATAACCTAAATGGAGCTATCGAAGGTACGGCTTTGGCTTCTCAAAGTATTGAAGAAATATTAGGAAGCATTTCAAAGCATTCAGTTGCGATTCGTAACAATGGCGGTGGATTTTATAATCACAATCTTTTCTGGACGGTGATGTCGCCAAATGGTGGAGGACAGCCTTCAGGAGAACTCGCAGAAGCAATCAATAAGGCGTTTGGCTCATTTGATGCTTTCAAAGAAGCATTTAACAAGGCAGCTGCAACGCGATTTGGTTCTGGTTGGGCATGGCTGGTTAAACAAGATGATGGTTCACTTGTTGTAACTTCAACAGCTAATCAGGATAATCCTTTAATGGATATTGCCGATGTTAAAGGAACACCAATTTTAGGATTGGATGTTTGGGAGCATGCTTATTACTTACACTATCAAAATAGACGTCCCGATTATATTGGCGCATTTTGGAATGTTGTCAATTGGGACGAAGTAACAAGACGTTTTAAAGTTTAGTTTGTTCATTTTGTCTGGGAAAAAAGGGAACTCAAACGTGAGTTCCCTTTTTATTTTTTTAAGTTTTCCGAAAACATAAAAATGCTAAGTTTGTTTAATCCCAAGACAAAACTTTAAAACGAAAAAATATGAGCTTTGAATTACCAAAATTACCGTATGCATTAGATGCACTTGAGCCTGTTATCTCAAAAACAACCATGGAGTTTCACTATGGAAAACACCATCAGGCTTATGTCAATAACCTGAACAACTTAATCAAAGGCACCGAGTTTGAAAACGCCGATTTGGAAACGATTGTTAAGAAGTCGGAAGGTGGAATTTTCAATAATGGTGCGCAGGTGTGGAATCACACGTTCTACTTTATGTCATTTAAACCAAATGGAGGAGGAGAGCCTAAGGGGGCTTTAGCGGAAGCTATAAATACTTCATTCGGATCATTTGATAAATTTAAAGAGGAATTTTCTGCTGCTGCAGCCACCTTGTTTGGATCAGGTTGGGCCTGGTTGGTGAAAAAAGAAGATGGTTCTTTAGCAATAGTGAAAGAGAGTAACGCAGGCAACCCGCTTCGCAATGGATTAACGCCAATTTTAACTTGTGATGTTTGGGAGCATGCGTATTATCTTGACAAACAAAATCTTCGTCCGAAGTACATTGAAGAGTTTTTCAGTATTCTTGATTGGGACGTAGTTTCGGCACGCTACTAGGAAAAAGAATTTTAAACGAATTGAGCGAGACTTGAGAACATTTTTTGTATCTTAAGTCTCGCTTTTTTTTACCCTATAAACAATAACTAAAAATTGATTTTATGCTGAAAGATTTGATTCTTAAAAACCGTAGTTATCGCCGATTTTATGAGGAGGAAACGGTTGAGCTGGAAACCTTAAAAGAATTAGTTGATTTGGCCAGGCTTTCGCCATCAGCAAGAAATGCCCAACCCTTAAAATATTTCTTATCAAATTCACCTGAGTTAAACGAAAAGATTTTTCCACACTTATCGTGGGCTGGCTATTTAAAAGATTGGGCCGGGCCGGAAAAAGGGGAGCAGCCATCCGCCTATATCATCGTACTTAATGATACAGATATATCGGCGAATTACTTCTGCGACGATGGTATTGCTACGCAAAGTATCTTGCTTGGTGCTGTTGAGAAAGGATTAGGCGGATGTATCGTTGGTTCGCTTAACCGTCTGCAGTTGCAAAGGGAGTTGCGTTTCTCCGATAATCTTAAAATCGTGCATGTAATTGCCATTGGGAAACCAAAAGAAGAGGTGGTACTTGAAGAAATGAAAGAAGGAAATATTAAATACTGGCGTGATGTGAAACAAACGCACCATGTTCCAAAGCGAGAATTGAAAGATGTAATCGTTTAAGCAATGCTTACGATGAAAGCCCGATGTTAAAAATCGGGCTTTTTCATTTGATTTACTTGCATCCAACCAATTAGGGTCTTAATTTGTTGATATAGATAATAACCTGAGTTCGGCGAGAATTTTAGAAATCAGGTTATGCCAACTTAAAACAATGTACTATGAAAACCTTAATTGTCCCTTTGTTACTATGTATCGTACACATGCTTAATGCGCAGATTAATTCCAATGATTCCTTACGAATTAGCGGAATTGTATTTGAACAGGATAGCCTTAATCCGCTTGGATTTTCACGTTTTAACCTGGATGCTAAAAACTATTCGTCCGATGAAAAGGGGCAATTCTCATTTTGGGCTCAAAAAGGTGAAATTGTGCGTTTCTCACATGTGGGATTTAAGGATACTTATATTCAAATAAATGACTCTTTGCAGCATATGAATTATATGTTGGGTGTGTTTCTGACGCGCGATACATTTCAGATTAGTGAAGTAATTGTGATGCCGAGGTATGAAAATCTGGCTTTAAAAGCTAAAACCATGCCTTTAATTATTACGCCTGAGCAGGCTTATGCTTCACAAAATGTTAGGTCGTCCACCTATCAGGCGCTAACGCAAAATCCGATTCGCATGGATGCTGAAATGAATCATCGTATGGTATTGCAGGAACGCGTTTGGAGTACGGTGTATAAAACACAAGTTCCGCCACATCGAACCATTGGTGTAAGTCCTGAAAACGTGGCACAGATGCGTTTGTTTTTACCAAAGAATGAACAGCGTGTTAGAGAAATAACGATGCAACCACTTAATGCGAATGAATTAGACCTCTTACTGCGAATTTATGAACAAAGAACGCAACGGGGCGTTTCTAATCCATAATTGCGATTTGTCAGGAATGAAATCAGATAAATATCATCGAATAATTAAAAGAAAATAAGCATTTTTGCAGCTTGCAAGCGGATGTAATTTCAAAACGAATACAATGGAATTTACTTTAAATGGAAAGAGTGGGTATTCAAAAGTTGAATCCTATGACGATCATACAACAAATGAGCTATCAGATCATTACCTAAAGATATTAAGTGCACTGGGTGAAGACCCTTCGCGTGAAGGATTGGAAAAAACACCATTGCGCGTGGCTAAGGCCATGCAATTCTTAACTCAGGGTTACCATATGGATCCGGAGGAGATTATTAAGTCGGCCATGTTCCGTGAGGATTATCAGCAAATGGTAGTGGTGAAGGATATTGAGCTCTACTCGATGTGTGAACATCATATGCTACCGTTTTTTGGTAAAGCTCATGTAGCTTATATTCCGCGTCATCACATTACCGGCTTAAGTAAATTGGCCCGTGTGGTCGAAGCGTTTGCCCGTCGTCTGCAGGTGCAGGAGCGCTTAACAACACAGATAAAAGACTGTATCCAGAATACGCTTAATCCACTTGGTGTAGCCGTGGTTATTGAAGCACAACATATGTGCATGCAAATGCGTGGTGTGCAAAAGCAACATTCGGTAACGACAACTTCGGACTTTACAGGAGCATTTCAGAAAAACCTTGCCACGCGTGAGGAGTTTATGAAGATTATCAGCTCCAGCTTACATTAGAAATTGATTGAATAGAAATATAAAACCCGTCTTGAAAATATCAGGACGGGTTTTTGATTTAAGTTCGATTCTTTTAGAAAAATAGCACTGCACCAATTTGCAGGTATTCTGTTTTGGAGTCGACATCGTCCATAATATCAACAAAACCCCAGTTGTACTTGGCTTCAACGCCCAGCATCATAAACTTAAAACCTATTCCAAGGTGACCACCAGCGTCAAAAGTTGAGACATCGCTCACACCAATATCTTCACCCATAAAGGTGAAATCACCACCAAGTTTAATAGCTCCGTTTACTCCTGCGAATCCGTAAACCGGACCTATTTTCGCTCTTAACGAAATTGGAATACTCAGGTAATGAAGTTTTAAGTCAGTTTTCAGATTAAGATCTGAGTTGGCTTTACCATTAATTTGGTAGTATTCGATACCTGAATTAAGTTTTAATAAGTCAATACCAATGTTGTTGCTTTTAAAAAAGCCCACATAAAATCCGTTGGATGATTCGCTCAACTCCTGATTGCCAATGGTCAGATAACTGCTTTGCCAACCTGCGCGTATTCCTTTTCCATCAGGTCCTTCTTCAGCATTTACATGGTTTGGTGTTGCGATTAGTAAGGCAACAGCCGCCATAATAAAAAGTACTTTTCTCATTGTATTTAGTATTAAGTTGATAAAAAACTCATACTAAATTATGGAAAGCCTTGGTAAAAGTAAAGACCTCGTTATCAACTTCATTTCACAAGTAAATTTTGCAGCCCGCAGATAACAGGGATACTCGCTGAAAGTGTAAGCTGAATCAAAATCCGCGAGAAAAGAAATAAACGTATGGGAATTAGGTGTTTGTTATCACAACCAGTTAAATAACGAGACACAAAAAGAGCCGGCTGAAAACGGGCCGGCTCCATAGATTTAGGTAAGTTATTTTGAAAGAGAAATAAACTTCTTAGATGCCAAATAATTTAAAACCAAGTGCAAAGGTTAATACATCGGTTTTCTGACCAATTTGTGCCTTTGAAATATCCTTTATACCCCACTCATAGCGCACATCAGCAGTTAATCGCCAGAATTCTACACCTGCTCCAGCCTGAAAAGTCCAGTTTGTATTATCTACACCTTTATAATCAGGCCAATCAGTTACAGATTTTGAATTAAAGGATGCAACGGGCCCTGCAACACCATATACGCTGGCAACTTTTAAATCCAATAAACGAACATTTAATAAAAGTGGAATATCCCAAGTATGGTAGGTGATATCAGTGTTAAAGTCTTCGCCGCCAATTGTACCATTTGCCTTGGTGTTTTTCTTTGCATAATACATTTCAGGTTGAAAACTAAGGTTACCAACAAGTCGAAGACGACCATATACTCCAAATAAAAATCCGCTTTTGGCTTCGTTCTTAATGTCAGCACCATCAGGTATATCACTTAGTTTTATCTTCGTTGTATTAAATCCTGTTTTTAGTCCAATTGCCAGACGATCCTGGGCTGATGCAGATAAGGTCATTAAAACAACTGCGCTTAGTAAGAGAACTTTTTTCATGTTTGTCAATTTCATATATAACCATCCAAGTCTGCAGACTTAATGTGGGTTATATATCGTTAGTATTCTTGAGTAATTCGATTCATTGTATAGACATACATTAAAGTGGCTACACTTACATTTTATTTTAGTAAGGAAAAGGATTCTTTATCGACTAATTAATTAAGCTATAAATACACAATAACTTACGCTTATGAAAAAAATGTTTGTTTTTCTGGTTTCAATGTTCCTTTTTGTTCAGTTGAATGCTCAGGAAGGAAAATTAGTAGGAGATGAGGCGCCCCAGTTTGAAGCACACGATAGTAATGGAAATAACGTAAATCTTTCTGCAGAGCTTCAAAAAGGCAAGGTGGTTTTGATTTTTTACCGTGGTCAGTGGTGTCCGTATTGTAACCGGCATATGTCTGCTTTGCAGGATTCGTTATCAATGATCACTTATAAAGGAGCAAAGTTAATTGCCATAACCCCCGAGAAGAATGAAGAAATCAACAAGACCGTTGAGAAATCAAATGCGCAATTTTCAATCGTTTATGATGCCAACCATATTATAATGGATGCCTACGAAGTTACCTTTACGATGAGTAAGAGCAAGCACCTGGCCTATAAAACTTATGGAATTAATATAAACGAAGCCAGCGGTAATGATGATCGTGCTTTACCTGTGCCTGCAACTTATATTATTGACACAGATGGACGAATTACTTATAGGCACTTCGACAAGGCCTACAAGAATCGCGCAAGTGTTAAAGAGATATTGGATAACCTTTAAGAAGCCTTTGCCTTAACTCTCTTGCTTCCAATTTCTACGTTAAAAACCGCCTTAAAATGCTCTTTTACGACAGTAGTCTGCGCTTTTTTGTTGATTTTGCCTTGAAATTGATCGCAATCTTAGGTTAATCAAAGCCTTCTTTAAATAGCAGAAAGAGCTGGTTTGTTACTTGGAATAGTTGATAAAGTTATATAATTCTTTTGGTCAATATAAAGGTGCAAAGGTTCACCTTCATCGCCTTCGTACCTTTTTACTTTTTTCAGAAGGGTTAAAACATACTCGTCCCACTGGGTTTCGCAGCATTGAGAACAACTGGTGCTGAGTATTGATATGCTTCCGTCTCTTTTCGCTTTATAGGTACCGGTGCATTCTTTTTGAGACAAGCGAAGTTTAAATTCGCCTTTTTTATCAAATAGTATACTGATTTCATTGGGTTCTTCTGTGGACGGAAAACTAAAGGAGGGCGCATTGATTTCGGCCACTATATAGTTGTCCTTAAATTGGTGGTCATTGGTAACATAGGTTACTGGATCACAACTTAGTAATGAAAATAACATTGCCAGTATGGCTATTCGATTTGGATTGGTTGGCATTGGATTAATTTTGAGTTAATAACAAAAGTAATTGTATCTGCTCAAATACGAAATTCTGATTAAGGATTAAATTTTATTTTTATTCTGACACTATCTTTAACCGGGCTGCCATTTTGTGTAGCACTATTCCAGGAGCCTCCATTTCGAATGGCTCGAATTGCCTCACTCGAATAGGAGTCATTGGGACTTCGTTTGATTTTAATGTCGATAATATCTCCAGCGGCATTGATTTTAACTACAGCAATGACGGATTCTTTCTTACCGGTAGAATTTAACGGAGCTTTGAGTGATTTTTGAATTTCTTCCAGGTATTTCTTTAAGCCCATCTCAGGAGCCGCAGGTGTAAAAGAAGGTTCGCTGCTTTCGCCATCATAGGTGGATTGATAGCCGGTTACAACCACTTCGCTTAATCCTGATACATCTTCCTCTAAAACAAAATTGGTTGAATCGCCGGCAGATGATTTGATTTTCTGGGTTTTATATCCAAGAGAACTTGCCACCAGTTTTCTCGAAGAATCCTTTTTAGGAATATTCAGGCTAAACTCACCTTTTGTATCGGTTACAGCTCCAATTTCTTTACCATCTACAATCACCGAGGCAAATGGCAATGGTTCATTATTGGCATCGGTAACGCGGCCTTTAACTTCAATGGTTTTATCTGTGTCAGTCTTGATAGATGACTTATTTGAGTAAACCATATAGCTTCCGGTAGCTCTTTCAGACTTGGCAGGTTCATTTTTTATTGGCGAATCAGCGGCTGCCACTTTTGAGGCTTCGGCTAAAGAAAGTGTTTGCCTTGAACGCTTATTATCAATTTTATCGTTTGTCGATGCGGCCTTTTGAGGTGTTGCTTGTTTTTCTTTTGTTCTCACCTCAGCTGGTTGAACCTTATTGGAAACAACCGCTTTGTCCTCTGCTTCTTTTTTGCTTTTAACTGCTGCTGGGGCGATGGCTTCTTTCCAAGGAATTTCTTCTTCAGTTGGAGCTATAGTTGAGTCTTGTATCGTTAATATTTCTTTTTGCGATAGGTTATCAGAAACAAAAACGGTGCGTTGAGGAGTTAAGAACCATAGTAAGGAAACGACACTAAAAATAATGGCTACAGATGCGGCTGCGTAAAGTACCTTTTTGTTCCAAAGTGATTTTTTAGGTGTTTTAATAGTAGCATTGATTCGCTCCAGGTCATCTTTCAGTTCATTGCCTTTTAATAAAGACAAACCGTCCAAAGCATCCGATTCGAACTCGTTATTGAGCAAATGGCGTTCAAAGGCATGTGCTTCTTTGTCACTCATCTCCTGATTCAGGTACCTTTTGTATGCTTCCTGATCGTAGCTTTTAAGTCTTTGTTTTTTACTCACCTTGTGCTTCTATGCAAAGTTTTAAATTTCGCTTACCATTCTGGATGTAACTCTTCACCTTTTTAATATCCAGTTTCAAACTATCACTAATTTCACGATAACACAACTCTTTAAAATAGAATAGCTCAACACATGCCCGCTGATGCTCGCGCAGCTTTTCCAGGCATTCCTGCAGCCGGCGATCCATTTCTTCCGGCTCCCAGCTGTTATTATCAGGATGCACCATATGGCCAGATTCCATAAATGTCAGGGTATCTTTTTCAAAGTCCTTCTCCTTTTGAAGTTGTGATTGACGTTGACGCAGCTGCATCAGGCAGAAGTTTTTAGATACCACATACAGCCAGGGTTTAAAGTTTTCAACGTCTTTATCCATTAGCTCTTTGCCCAGCTTTTCGAATATGGCAATGACAGCATCCTGGGCATCGTCCCTGTTTTTAAGATATTTTAAACACACCCCATAAATCAGGTGCATATATCTTTCAAACAGGATACCAAGTACGTCGATATTGCCATCCTTTTTAAATTCCAGGATTAGCTGATGATCGTTTAATTCCTTGTTTTTAAACCACTTTAATGTCATTAACTTAAAAGCATCATCTATCATTTCACCATAGGGACGTTGTCCCAAACCCAACTTACTTTTTGTCATTGCCACAAAAAGATAAGCAAAAAACTCTAGAGAAAGAGAAGCCTTCATCCCGCATCACTCTTCAATTCCGGCCTGCGCACAACCTCCTCAAGTGCCCCCTTGAAGACCTCTCACCAACCCTGGCCCGGCCTCTTGCTCTGGCTTACCCGCTTTGATTTACAGCTAAGTAAAAGATATTAGCAGGCGGGGTGGTATATCTATTATAAATACGATTGACCTGTTATGGTGATTTTATAACCTGATTTCGATTTAAATTTTAAGGCTCAGATTGAAATAAAGAGCTGATCTGCAAGGAATAATTTTTGAGTAATAGTAAGCTATTGCGATAAAATTTGACGCAATAGATTAGGTTTTTATTCAAAGTCTGATAATTCCACTTACAAACAGCAATTTTCTTCGTGTAATCGCCTCAAAATAGCCCGCTATTTTTTCGCCAATATACACTTGAAACTTACTATTTGTAATCGTTCTGAGTTTAAAATTTTACGTCGAATTCAGGTTAAAAGTAGAAAAAAATATTAAAAACTTTTATGGAAATCGTCATTGCGCTGCATCCTTAAGGCGAAAGTTAAATTTAAAACCTTACAATTATGAATAAGATAGTCGTATTACTCACAACATTAATGTACCTATCTACATTAGGTATTTTGGCTCAAAGCCGAACAGTTACTGGTCAGGTAACCGACGAATCAGGGGCAGTTATGCCATTTGTGACAATCATGAACTTAACCACAAAACAGGGTGTGGTAAGCAACGAACGTGGAAACTACTCAATCAATGTGACAGGCAATAATGACATCCTGCATTTTTCATCACTTGGTATGAAGCCTCATAAAGAAAAAGTAGATAAACGCTCAGTTGTAAATGTCATCTTGAAAGAAGATGTCAGTGGTTTAGATGAAGTGGTGGTGACGGGGTGTCAATCCAACAACAAATTTCGCCCTTTTCGTTCCAGTAAGCGATCGAAGTTAATGGCGAAGTCAAGTCATCCGCAAATGGCAGTGAGGGCTACAGGTTCTTATTCCATGTATGAGGCTCAAGACTTCAATTTTAATACAGAGAACTATGCAAGCATCAATGAGAATGGCTATAAGCAAGTGAGTAAACAGCCACTTTCCACCTTTTCGGTGGATGTCGACAGGGCATCGTATAGTAATATTCGGCGCTTTCTGAATAATGGACAGATGCCGCCAGCCGATGCTGTTAGGATTGAAGAGATGATCAATTATTTCGATTATGACTATGACCAACCTCAAGGTGACGATCCGTTTTCAATTCATCCTGAGATAGCCACTTGTCCGTGGAACGAAGCGCATTATTTGCTTAAAGTAGGCTTAAAAGGCAAAGCGATTGAGAAGGACAATCTTCCACCATCCAACCTTGTGTTTTTAATCGATGTATCTGGTTCGATGAATCACGCCAATAAATTGCCATTGCTAAAATCATCTTTTCGCTTATTGGTGAATGAACTGAGACCGGAAGATTATGTGTCGATTGTTGTTTATGCAGGTGCTGCCGGATGTGTATTGGAACCAACTTCCGGAAAGAATAAACAAACCATATTAAATGCATTGGATCAATTGCAGGCAGGAGGTTCTACAGCAGGAGGAGCCGGACTAAAACTGGCTTACAAAAAGGCCAAGGAGAATTACCAGGAACATGCCAATAATCGAATTATAATTGCCACCGATGGCGATTTTAATGTGGGACAAAGTTCCAATGCTGCCATGGAAGACCTGGTTGCTCAGGAACGTGACAATGGTATTTTTATGACGGTTCTGGGTTTTGGAATGGGCAATTACAAAGACGACCGCATGGAGATCATTGCCGATAAGGGAAATGGTAATTATGCCTATATCGACAACTTGCAGGAAGCGCAGAAAACACTGGTGAGTGAGTTTGGCGGCACCCTGTTTACCATTGCAAAAGATGTAAAGTTTCAACTCGAGTTTAATCCCAATAATGTGTTAGCCTATCGATTAATTGGTTATGAAAACCGACTGTTGAACGATGAGGATTTTAACGACGATAAAAAGGATGCCGGTGAGATAGGAGCAGGCCATACGGTGACCGCACTCTACGAAATTATTCCTGTGGGAGCGGAGGATAGCAAGCAATGGGTGAAATCCATTGATCCATTGAAATATCAGAAAAATGTGCAGCAAAGTCATCAGTTTGACGACGAATGGTTAACGCTTAAATTACGTTATAAGCAGCCGGATGCATCCAATAGTCAGTTAATAGTGCAAACCGTTAAAGGGGATGTTAAGGACTTTAACGAGGCAAGCCAGGATTTCCAGTTTAGTGCTTCAGTTGCAGCGTTTGGAATGCTGTTGCGTAATTCAGAATACAAAGAAGACCTGAATTACACCGACGTTTACCAAATGGCAAAGAAAGCCAGGGGCAATGACGAGCAAGGTTTTAAAGCCGAGATGGTACGACTGGTTAAAACTGCCGAAAGTATTAGTCAGAACTATGCAACGAATGAATAATGAAGTACAGACCTAACAGGTTTTCAATACCTGTTAGGTCTGTAATAGCAGCGCTGCTGGTATCAAAGTACCTTATTAAAAGTTGAAAAGACTGCCCGACGGGTTCAATGTGGCCCATTAAAATCTGTCAGGCACACCTGACGATAGCAAAGTGCCTTGTTTTTATCTGAATGCCATATCTGAGGCCGTCAGAGTACCCTTTTTGAGCCAGGAAAATCTGCCTGACAACATCAATGTACCTTTCTTTAATCAAAAAAGTACACTTGACGGCCTCAATCAATCTTATTTTTTACAGGATAGCGACATTGAATGCGTAAGGCATACATTTTTATAAAAAAAATAGGGCTCTTGAATTTATTTGGTATGCTGTTTTATAATAATGTTGCATATAGAAGGGCGTTTGACTGTTTGATAGATCCTTTATGCGTGTTATTTGATGGTGTAAGTAGCGGTAAATAAAATAGTTTGTTCGTATTTAAGTTGTTGAAATACTTTTTTATTTGGAAAAGGATATCTATTTTTAATTACATGAATTATTTTTTTATTAATCAAAAACAATAAACTATGAAGACAATCCCTTTTTCCCTGTTTAACCTGCATGAGCGCTACTTATTGTTGCAAATGGTTGAGCAAATGCTAGAAAGTCGCATTGAGGCACTGACTGAGTTAGCACCAATTCTCCAAAGCATCCGTTCCATAAGAAAAGAAATGGAGCAGGCTCTACATGTGTCGCGCAGCAGTGATTTTAGTGCACGCATTCAAGATGGGGATCAAGAACAAGATGATGGGTTTTTATGCTTTCGCATGGTATTGGAATCATTGTTATACACCATCATTGATAAAGAGTTAAGAGTGAAGGCTGCTCAGATCGAAACCATAATTCGTCGTCATGGCTGGAGTATGGTTCGCCTGGGAGTTAAAAAGCAAATAGCTGTATCATCAAGTTTAATCACTGAATTGTCGGAAGCAGACAACCAACAGGTGTTAACTGATCTTGGTATTCTGCCACAATATAATGCCTGGAAAGCTGCTGTTGAAGCAGTAAAAGAACTGTATGTGCAAAAAGCCGAGGCAGAATCGGCCAAGGAAGATGTTACAGCAGCTACCGAGTTAGGCAAACAAGGGGTTGAATTGCTGGAAAAAGTGCTTCCGGGCTGGGCTTATCAAAGTGAGTTTGGCGATAATAAAGCCTATGGCGACCTGATGAATGCCATTATGGAAAGCGTTGAAGAGATAGAAGTACAGGCACGCGGCCGTGTAAGCCGACGAAAAGCCAGCAAAGAAGAAGAGCAGAATTAAAGAACAGAACCAGCAGAGCAAGACGAAACAGCCACCTGAGAATATTGGGTGGCTGTTTTAGCTATATGAATCAAAAACAATATCTTTAAGGATTAAAATTAATGAGTAGATGAGTAAAATAAAGATAAAGAATTTTGGACCAATTAAGGACGGTTTGCAAACCAATAATGGTTGGATTGAAATTGATAAGGTGACTGTGTTTATTGGAAATCAAGGTAGTGGAAAAAGTACAGTTGCTAAATTATTCTCTACATTGTTGTGGGTAGAAAAATCAATAAATAGGGGAGATACAAATAAAGATAAAATCTCATTTGCGAAGTTTATTGACTTTACCAAGTATCAGAAAATCAATAATTATTTTAAGGAAGACACATTCATTGATTATATCGGGGATAAGTATCAGATTACTTATGATACAAATAAGGAATTTCCGATTATAAAATCGATAGACAAAAGTGAATACGCTGTTCCTAAGATAATGTATATCCCTGCAGAAAGGAATTTTCTAAGTACGATTAGTGATGCATATAACGTCAAAGGATTACCTGATAATTTATTCACATTTGCTGAAGAATTAAAAAAAGCTCAAAAAGCTTTAAAAGGAAAGAAAGTTGATTTACAAATTGGCTCATACGAATATGAGTACGATGAAGATGATGATACTTCCTATGTTGTGGGAGAAGATTATAAAATAAATCTTTTAGAAGCTTCTAGTGGTTTACAATCTTTTACCCCTTTATTTTTAGTGTCAAATGAATTGTCGTCTGCTATTTCAGAAAAGGAAGAAACATTAAGAAAGAACATGAGTGTTACTCAGTCTATTCGAATGGATAATGAGATTTCAGAATTGATGTTAGACAAGTCAATCCCTGAATCATCAAAATCAAAAAAGGTCGATGAGATTAGAGAGAGATATTATAATAAATGCTTTATTAATATTGTTGAAGAGCCGGAGCAAAATCTATTTCCAAGCTCACAATGGGAAATGTTGAAGAGTCTTTTAAATTTTAATAATAAGTCGAATAATAAATTATTAATTACAACACACAGTCCGTATCTGGTAAATTACCTGACCGTTGTAATTAAGGCAGGTCAATTAAAGCAGAAAGTAAACAACAATGACCTATTAAACCAAATTGAAAAAATAGTTCCATTATCTTCTTTTATTTCAGACAACCGGGTTAGAGTATATGAATTCGATGAGGTGCAAGGGAAGATAAGTGTTTTAGAGGATTATAAAGGATTACCATCCGATGAGAATTCTTTGAATTTAGGACTCGCAGATAGTAATGATTTATTTTCGAACCTGTTAGATATTGAAGATTTATGCCAGTAGATTTTTTTAGTGCTGGTTGTAAATCTACGACCTCAAAAGACAAATTTGGTTTGTGTGATGACCCACCGCCGGCAAATAATCCTGCCTACATTGACGAAGATTCTTCTGAACAATGGATTGCTGAGGTTGAAAATAAAAGCGAGATTCCAGTTGACTTTCATGCGATTGATAATTGTATCGAAATTTTAAGGCCAAATGGAGAAATGGAAAGCAGGTGTGATTGTATGCTTCATTATAACAATTCATTGGTATTTGCGGAACTTAAAGACAGGGGATATCGTGGTTGGATATCAAAAGGTAGTAAACAGATTTCTAATACACTCAGAATATTTAAAGAAAATTACAACATAGAGGAATTTGATAAAGTTGAGGCTTATGTATGTAATAAACAAAGACCTTTAGCAATTACAGGCTTCAATACGACAGTGCAGAGATTTAAAGATGAAACAAGGCTAACCTTAAAGCCAGATAGGAATATAAAGATTGAGTAACATATGCTGATACCTAACAGGTTTTCAAAACCTGTTAGGTATGGTTTGGCGTCTAAAATTCACTTAGCGGATTGGAGATGCTCAGCGAATGTCGACTAATTAATCAATTCATCAACTCGACAATTAACCCTCATCGACAGTATTACATTCAATCCCCGCTTTCGCCACATCTTCCCAATAATGAGGGTAGGACTTGGTGATCACCATCGGATCATCAATGACTATATTGGAGAATTTATAGGCTGCCGGAGCAAAAGCCATAGCCATGCGGTGATCTTTATAAGTATTGATTACGATTGGTTCTGTTTCTGAATAATCACATCGCTTGCCATCCCAACTCAGATCATCGGTTTGATTACCGCTTAACTCATAGCCCATCTTTTTAAGCTCGTTGATAAGCGCAGTAATGCGATCTGTTTCTTTTATTTTAAGAGTTTGCAAGCCTGTAAAATGGAATGGTACATTTAGTAAACAGCAAGTGACCGCAACGGTTTGTGCCAAATCAGGTTCATTAATAAAGTTGTATCTGAATTTTGCATTGACTTTACCCGAATGACTCAAAATTGTGCCTTTCTGCGAAAACTTGGTTTTAACACCTAATGCTTCAAAAATGCTTTTCACTTTTGAATCGCCTTGCAGGCTGATTTTCTTTAGACCTTTTAAGTTGATCTCCATACCAGGATTCAAAGCTGCAATTTCGTACCAATAACTGGCCGCACTCCAATCTGATTCAGCTGTTACAACTTTAGCTTCATATTTGCCCTCTGGCACAGTTATAACATGACCTTTCCAATAACTGGTCACGCCAAAATCTTTCATAAGCGCCAGGGTCATTTCAAGGTAAGGACGTGAAATAATGTCTCCTGTTAAAGTCAGGCGTAAGCCATTTTCAATGGTTGGTGCAATCATCAACAAAGCCGAAATATATTGGCTGCTCACATTGCCTGGTAATTCTAAATCACCCCCCTCCAGGTTACTACCAAAAATGCGCAATGGCGGATAACCTTCTTTTTCAACGTACTCAATTTTAGCACCCAACTGATTTAAGGCATCTACCAATGTTTTAATTGGGCGTTGCTTCATCCGTTCAGAACCCGTCAGAATCCATTCGCCGACAATCTTTGATAAAAACGCTGTTAAAAAACGCATAGACGTACCTGCAGCGCCCACATCAAACTTATTTGAGTTAGAGTTAAGAACACCCAGCATGGCTTTTGTGTCATCACTGTCGGATAGATTCTTAATTTCGTACGGGCTATAACTTAAAGCATTAAGCATTAGCAAGCGGTTGCTGATACTTTTTGATGATGGTAATTGTATCTGTACTTGTTGTGGTGTATCGTTTTGTGATAATTTATATTGCATCGAATCGTGTATTAGTTGTTAATGATTAGTGATTAATGGTTAGTTGTTAATGATTAGTGATTAATGGTGAATGATTAATGGTGAATGATTAATGGTGAATGATTAATGGTGAATGATTAATTTCTCTCTTTATCTCACCTTTCATCGCTTCTCTCTTCTGTCCCGTTCTCAGTTCTCAGTTCTCATCCGTCCTCTGTCCTCGGTCCTATTCAATGTCACAATAAAACTGTAAAGCATCATAAATCTCTTCCCGAGTGGCTTCGCAGTTAATCTGAATCTTACCTATTTGCTCAAGAAGCGTAAAGTTGATCTGGTTGGCTTCATTTTTCTTATCGTGGGTCATTAATTGATACAGTTCTTCAAAATGCTCCTGTGTGAAGTCAAAATGGCCAAAGATATCTTCCAATTGCTTAGAAATCTCCATAACAAGCGGCATTGGGAAGCCAAGACGAATATGAGATAAATATAATTCGCAGATCATACCAAATGCAACAGCATACCCATGTAATACAGGACGCTTCTCGTGCATTGCCAGGCTTTCAAACGCATGACCGAATGTATGGCCGAAATTCAGAGCTTTACGAATATCATTTTCCAAAGGATCATTCTTCACGAAATAATCCTTTATGCGAATAGAATCTGCTACTAAATCCTTTAAGTGCTTATAATCCGGCTTGAAAATATCGAAAGCCTTTAGCTCATCCCACTTATCTGCAGAGTATATAAAGGCATGTTTAATCATTTCAGCAAAGCCGGATATTATATTCTCCTGATCAAGGGTATCCAGAAAGCTGGTTTCTATCAGAACAGCCGATGCCTGATTGAATACGCCAACTTCATTTTTATAGCCCTCGAAATTAATGCCTGTTTTACCACCAATAGAGGCATCCACCTGGGCAAGTAATGTTGTTGGAATATTAATAAATTGAATACCACGTTTAAAAGTGGAAGCAGCAAAGCCACCCAAATCACATGGCATACCACCGCCCAACGTTAAAAGGAGTGATTTACGGTCAGCGCCACCATGACTCAATAAATGCCATACTTTTGCCAAGGTTTTAATCCCTTTGTTATCATCGCCCGATGGAATAATAACCGTTCGTTCTTTAGAAATACCCTCAACATCCTTAATCTTAGGAAAACACAGCTCATAAGCTGTTTCGTCCGAAAGCAAAAAGACTTTGTCGTGCGAAAACTTACTTATTAAATGCTCAATATCTTTTTTTAGGTCTTCAACAATAAAGACGTTGGATTCTTCTGATAAAAGTGGAAACATTGTTGTGTTTAAAATTGATGAAACAAGTTGGTAGAATTAAGTATAAGGTTATTGCTTTAAAAACCCCCTCTCCCTTCGGGTGTCTCCCCGAGGGGAGAATTGGAAGTGAGTCCTTTGAAATATCTTCCCCTTAGGGGAAGTGCCTGGAAGGCGATGGGGGAAATATAATACCCAAAATATTGTATTTGATTCAACACTGGTATTAATTGTACAAGTTAATTTATAGTTGCATTAAATAAACAGGAAGTAAGTATCATCCTGTCAATGCAAAAATAGTTAATTTTGCGCATTGCAAATGACTTTTTACTTTTCTTTGGGGAAAAGTTTCTATTTGTAGAAAATAGTAAGTGATAAATATCATGTTGTAAGCATCTGAAGTTTTTAGTTATGACTATTGATCTTGAAAATAAGAGTAGAGCCCTAAGGGTGAGTAATATCCTTAAGGTGGTTGTGATGCTCGCTATATCGCCTGTGGCAATAAATTACTTATGGCTCGAAACGCAGGATAAAATGATTGAGATGTTTATTTGGTTACTACCGATTAGCGTTATTGTACTGTACTATATTGGAGGCTTTTGCTATGTTGAGGTCCGGGGAACGGAAACGCAACTGGATGTTAAATATTATAGTTTATTCCCTTTTTGGCGCGAATATAAGCGTGTGGTTCTTCCGTTAGAACGAATAAAGTATATAAAGGTCAGAAATGGAATGGCCGGTCTAGGATCTGGCCTGGTGATTTGCGCACGCGTTCAGGGACGAATTGC
>DIYS01000014.1 GCA_002429115.1 Saccharicrinis sp. UBA6048
ATGAGTTGTTTAATTTCATATATTACAAAATCAGCACCATAGTGAAGACTTTACTTGCAAGCACCAGACCCAAGGCTTTTCTTCCGGTGAGCCACATGCCCCAGACTACTGGCCAGTTAATGCTTGCATTGAATTGGGAAAGTTAAAAACGGGAGATGGTCAATATATTTTAACCATCACGCTGCCCGATGGCTATGTAATAGAAGAACTACCAGAAAAAATGGTAACAGCCATGCCGGAAAATGGCGCCCGATATATGTTCCATATTAATCAGGTTGGCGAAAATCAAATACAAATTCAAAACAACTATCAGATTAATCAAACCATATACTCGGGTGTAGATTACCCATATCTGAAAAAGTTCAATGAAATGATAGTGGCTAAGGAAGCTGAACAGATTGTATTGAAAAAAATCAATTAAATCCAGCTATTAACATTTTTAGTTAAGAATTCATATAATAATGAAAAAATCACTTGTCTTTATCTTTCTCTGCGCGTTGCTTGGCAACGTGCAGGCTAAGGATACTAAACTGAATTATATCGCGGGTTTAATTCCTGATTCCCTGAAGAAAAATGCTCATGCAGTCATTCGTGAACATCATGAAAAGGTAGAAATTCTTTCTCCATCAAAAACACGAACCACTGTGCATGTTGTTATAACGGTTTTAAAAGAAGCAGGTAAATCAAAAGCCTGGATGCAGGTTCCATACAGCAGTGACTCCAAAATAATCGAACTCAGTGCCAAAGGCTATAATGCCATTGGCATGGAATCTAATAAATGGCCTAAAAAAGATTGGAAAGATATTGGGTACGACACTTATGGTACGGCCTACTCTGATTATAGGGTAAAGGTGCTCAAACCTGGCAATAACAGCTATCCTTATACCATTGAATACAATTACGTCTATGAAGAAAGTAACACCTATGGTATCGACAGCTGGCATCCTCTTTGGGAAGATAACCTGTCTGTGGAAAAAAGCAGCTATGAACTGGTTTACAACCCTTCTATGGAAGTAAAGTATCAACCATACAATTTTACGGATGCTGTTAAAATGACCAAAACAAACAATTCGCTAAAATGTGAAGTGACCAATTTAATAGCACTTAAAAAAGAACCTTATCGCCCTCCATTAAAGTTTCTGACACCTTATCTTCGTGTTGGCGTTAAGAACTTCACCTACGATAAGTACGATGGTAATTCTTCTTCATGGGAAGATTATGGCAATTTCTATAACAAAATATCAGAAGGCAAATCAGAACTACCTGAAATTCGAAAAAAGGAAATTGATCAGATTATTGCTCAACAACCTGATGACCTTTCAAAAATAAGGGCGCTTTATAAATATATGCAATCCCATACGCGTTACGTCAATATTTCAATTGGCATTGGAGGTATTCAGCCTTTCTCGGCAATGGAGGTGTCTGAGAATGGTTATGGTGACTGTAAAGCCCTTTCCAATTACATGAAAGCAATTTTGAATTATGCGGGACTAAAATCACACTTAACGGCTATCAAAGCTGGAGCCTATCAATATGAGTTTGATACCGACTTTGTAAGTCACCAGGGGAACCATATGATACTTTGTGTGCCGCTTTCAAAGGATACCATTTGGCTGGAATGTACAAGCCAGACGATGCCATGTGGCTTTTTAGGTGACTTTACCGATAATCGACCAGCTTTAATCCTTACTGAGAATGGTGGTCAATTGGTAAGAACGCCTAAATATGACAAACAACTTAATAAAGTTGTACGAAATATTAACATTGATATAGAGGAATCAGGCACTGCCAAAGCCCATGTCAACTCCACCTACACAGGCTTAGAATATGATGAAAAACATAGCTTAACCATGGAAGACAAAGAATCGCAACTGAAGATTCTATATAAGCACTTTGACTTACCTAATTTTAAAATCACGGACTTCAATCTGGATCAGACAGATCAGGCTCACCCCCAACTGCATGAAGAACTTAAACTGGAGCTGAATAGTTATGCTTCAAAAAGTGGTTCACGATTATTTATTCCGGTCAACCCAGCCAGCAAATGGCGGCGTGTACCTAGCAATAAAAGCAAGCGTACCTATGACATTCATAAGAAATCAGAATATACCCAACAAGACACCGTCACTTTCAACATTCCGGATGGCTATAAAATAGAGGTACTGCCTACTAAAGTGGAAATTACGAATGAGTATGGAGTCTACAAGGCGGAAACCAAAGTAGAAGCTAACACAATCACCTACACCCGCTTATTTGAAAGCAATAGCGGCATTTTTCCTGCCAGCGAATACGACGATTTCGTTGCATTCTATAAAAAGGTGTTTAAAGCTGATGGCGCCTTGGCTATTCTTAAGAAAATAGAGTAATTAATAACGAGAGTGTCTACGAGAAGTCAGAAATGAATACTTTGGCGTTACGAATCATAACCTTTACCACCAAGGCTCGAAGTTCACTAAGAAAAAAACTTAGTGTTCTTTGAGCCTTGGTACTGATCTATTGGTACTTAATCTTGTATCTGAATACGAATTTTCGTTGAACTGCTGACCTTATAAACTTCTCAACTAATAAACTTTTCAACACGAACCGGAGTTAGGGATTTTCAACTCTCGATTCGACGATTGCGCAATTCGACAGTTAAGCAAATCATCACTTAAACTTTTCAACCTTTAAACTCTTAAACAAATACTCCCTACATCAAATTAACAGTTTGCCATTTTAGCAATCATCTTCACCTCAATACCCTATGAGAAAGAAGAAGTTATCAACAATAGATTAATTTCCTTTCTACTAATACGCATTAGTATGAAAAAATCATTAATTTGACTTCCCATTATTAAAAACATCATCTAAACTCAACATTTACTGCATGCGCAAAATAGAAGCCTCAGAACTCATTATAAATCCCGATGGCAGTGTCTTTCATTTACACCTTAAGCCGGGTGAAATTGCTAACAATATTATTCTGGTTGGCGATCCCGGACGTGTAAAACTGATCAGCTCATTCTTCGATCACATTGAATTAGAACGATCCAACCGTGAGTTTGTATCATGCACCGGTCAGTTAAATGGACAACGAATTTCTGCAGTTGCCACAGGTATTGGCACTGACAATATCGACATCGTACTTAATGAACTGGATGCATTGGTGAATATTGACTTTACAACACGAACAGTTAAAGAAACCTTGACCAGTCTTAATTTCGTGAGAATCGGTACTTCAGGGTCTTTACAAGAAGACTTACCGGTTGACACCTGGTTGCTCAGTGAAAAAACAATCGGTTTTGATGGTTTAATTAACTTCTATGCCAATCGAAACAGTGTCGTTGATCTGGAGTTTGAGAATAACTTTAAAAAAGCACTCAACTGGAATCCTCTTCTTACATCACCATATGTAATCAATGCATCAGAACCATTAACACAAAAGCTTTCCGGTTCAAAGACAACCAAAGGCGTCACTATATCTGCACCTGGTTTTTATGGACCACAAGGACGAGTTCTACGTTTACCATTGGCCGATGCCGATATCAATAGTAAAATTACCGAATTCCGTCATGGAGATGACCGAATAACCAATTATGAAATGGAGTGTTCTGCAATTTATGGCTTATCAGCTTTAATGGGTCATCAGGCAGCCACTGTTTGCATGATTATTGCTAATCGTTTAGCGGGTACTGCCAGCAAAGATTACAAGCCTGTAATGAAGCAGCTGGTTAAATATGTACTTGATTGTTTAACGAACTAATGAAAGATGGATAGAGACAAGATAAAAGCACTGTTAACCCTTCTGGATGATCCCAATGAGGAAATATTCAGCACGGTTGAAAATGCCTTGCTTCAGGAGCATGTTGAGATCGTACCTGAGCTCGAAAAAGCATGGGAATCGTCGCCGGACAACCTGTTTCAGGAACGTGTCGAAAACATTATCCACTCTATCCAACTCAATGACATTCACGCTGAAATTGAAAACTGGCTAAAAACGCCGAATCCTGACTTGCTTTATGGCTCCTATCTTGTCTGTAAGTATCAATATCCCGATATAAGCATTACGCGATTGAAAGAACAATTGTCGGAATTGCGAAAAGACATTTGGCTGGAATTAAGTGAGCATCTAACTGCTCTTGAGAAAATCAGAGTCGTCAACCACGTGATGTTTGATATTCATAAATTCTCCAGAAATACAAGTAAATATCTGGCACCGGAAAATAATTATATCTCAGAAGTACTGGATTCTCACAAAGGAAATCCTCTATCCGTTTCTGTCATATACTCCATACTTTGCCGCGAGCTGGGCATGCCGGTATATGGTGTTAATCTGCCAAAGAATTTTATCCTGGCCTTTGTTGATGATTCGGTAACTGATAATGAAAATTCTCCTGAAAAAGGAGCAGCTTTGTTTTACATCAACCCCATTAACAAAGGTGCTGTACTTGGACGCAAAGAAATCGAGTATTTTGTCAAGCAACAAAAGCTGGAGCCCAAAGAGGAGTTTTTCCTGCCGTGCGACAATGTTACCATCATTCGCAGGATGTTTAATAATCTAAGTTTTGGCTACGATAGTAAAGGTGAAGAAACAAAAAAAGCGGAGATTCAAAAGATTTTAGCTTTATTTGAAGATGCAAAACCTGACACTAATTCATAACAATCCTAATAAATCAACAAGATAATGAGCGTATTATCAAATTTACAACCTCAGGAGGTTTGGGAGCAATTCGAAGCAATATGCCAGGTGCCCCGTCCTTCAAAGAAAGAGGAAAAAATAATTGAGTTCCTGTTAAAATTTGCCGAAGAACATGATCTTGAAGCACATAAAGACCATATTGGCAATGTATTAATAAGAAAACCGGCAACACCGGGCAAAGAAAATGTGAAGTCTGTTGTATTACAGTCGCACATCGATATGGTGTGTGAGAAAAATAGTGATAAAAAACACGATTTCGATAATGACCCGATTACACCTGTCATCGATGGAGACTGGGTAAAAGCTGACAATACAACCCTTGGGGCTGATGATGGTATTGGCATGGCTGCTCAAATGGCATTATTGATATCTAAAGATATAGAGCACGGTCCGATAGAATGTCTCTTTACGGTTGATGAAGAAACCGGATTGACAGGTGCATTTGAATTGAAAGAAGGATTTTTCAACTCAAACATCCTGCTTAACCTGGATTCAGAAGACGATGGTGAGTTGTTTATCGGTTGTGCCGGTGGTGTTGACACCCTTGCTAAATTCCCATACACATTGGAAGCCACTCCTGAAAAATGGTTTGGTATTAAAGTAAGTGTTTCCGGCCTTAAAGGTGGACACTCGGGCGACGAAATACACAAGGGCTTAGGCAATGCCAATAAGATTATCAACCGCTTCTTATGGGAAAACAGTGAGAAGTATGAATTACGATTAGCATCTATTGAAGGTGGTAACCTGCGTAATGCCATACCGCGCGAAGCGACTGCTGTAGCTGTTGTTCCTTCAAAATACAAAGAGCAGATTCGCATCGCTTTCAACATGTTGTTTCACGATGTTCAGATGGAACTGAAAACTACTGAACCTGAGCTGCGCATGAAGCTTGAATCGGTTGAGTTACCTGAAAAAGTATTTGACCTTGAGAGTCAAAACAATCTTCTAAACGGATTATACGCATGTCCGCATGGGGTTATTGAAATGAGTCGCGACATAGAGGGACTTGTGGAAACATCAACCAATCTTGCATCTATTAAGATGAATGAAGATCATATTTTGGTAACCACAAGCCAGCGTAGCTCAGTGGAAAGTGCCAAAGAAAACATTGCCAATATGGTAAAAGCTGTTTTCAACCTTGCTGGTGCTGAAGCAATTCACTCAGATGGTTACCCGGGATGGGCGCCGAATACAGAATCTGAAATTCTTAAGATCACCAAGGAATCATACACCCGACTTTTTGGCACAGAACCGGTTGTTAGAGCTATTCATGCCGGATTGGAGTGTGGTTTATTCCTGGAAAAATATCCAGGCATGGATATGATATCTTTTGGACCAACAATCAGAGGCGCACACTCACCTGATGAGCGCATTGAAATTGAAACGGTTAATAAATTCTGGAAGCACCTGATTGATGTATTAGCCAATATTCCTGAGGAATAAATAAGCTATTATACAAAAGTAAAACCGCTCCTTTTAATTATAAAAAGGGAGCGGTTTTTTAATAATATTCCTGTCATTCATTTAAGATTCATATTTACCAATCTTATCTTCAATCGCCACATCTTTAACAGAGTGAGATTGGATTTTAAGGTTACATAGCATATTCTCTGCCCCGGCTTTATAGCAAGCGTCATGCACCCGTTCAACCAATTGCATCACGGCCTCATAGGTTCCTTCAACAACGGTTTCAAAAGGAGTTACCTTGTATTTCAACCCCGATTCGGCAATCTCTTTAATAGCTTCATCAACCATGGAATACATATCCCCATCTTTAGCCATTGGCAATACCTGGATAGCAGCATTTATAATTCTCTTTTTCAATTTTATCGTGTTATTATCTTAATAGCCCTATGATATTAAAGTATTATAGTTAACAAAAGTAACTATTCCTTATTATCCTTGTTGCTAGTTCGCTCCTTCTCAATTAAATTCTCAATCTCACCCAGGCTCAACTTTTTCACATTAGTCACCAATAGTGATGGACTCAGAAAATCGCCCATTTGATTGCAATTCTTAATAATTACAGACAATGATTCTTTCAGGCCTTTTTCAATAGGCATTAACCCAAGTATAGTAGCAAAATATCCATAAAACTCTATTTCCTCAATTTCACCCTTGTCACTTTTAAAGCCATATTCAAACTCACTCTTGATAACGCGCTCATGAAAATCGTTAAAAGCGTGGTAGCCTTTAGATGTCACAACAATAAAGTAGCGTAAACTGGTTCCTTTACCACCCAATCCGGTTGAGATAAAAAGTGGCGAACGATCTGAAAGTGAACTTTGCATCAACATTTTACTCTCCTGAAATGCCAAAGTAGCCCACTCTGTCAGTTCCACATCCGGCGATTCTTTATACTTTTCAATGGCTTTAAAGGCCACAACATTATCAACTGAAGCCAGTCGGCATAACAATGTTCTTTTTTCCTCACTGGATGTTTCAGGATCAAACAGCAATTCCAACTGCTCCAGAACCAAGTCCTTATCAAGTTCCTTTTTTTGCTTTTTACTCTCCTTGAAGTATTGCATTTGTAACTTTACATCAATCTCCTCCTCAAGTACTGCAATATTACCTGCATACTTATTAATCAAATCCCTCATAGCTTCAAATGCCTTTTTTTCATTCATATGATAGTTTTAACGTGATAAAAACCAAAAAGTTTGCCTTCTTTTGTTAATAAATTTTACAAAAAATATGAAATCACTACATTTAGGTATTGTAGTAACGATCTGACAAAACTACATTTGTAAATTGATTTTTTAGACACTCATCCGTCACAATACATGAATTTAGCAGACTTACATAACGGCCAGGAAGGAATCATTGTAAAAGTTAAAGGGCACGGTGCTTTTCGTAAGCGCATCACCGAAATGGGCTTTATTAAGGGTAAGAAAGTTACCGTTATTAAAAATGCTCCATTAAAAGACCCTATTGAATACAAGATACTTGATTACAAGGTATCCTTGCGGCGGAGTGAGGCTCGACTCATTGAAGTTGCTACGGTTGACGAAGCTGAAGCTATTAATGAAATTACTTTTCAGGGGACGATTACGGATGACATTCTCAAACAATCAGCTAACAGAAAGCAAAAAGTAATTAATGTCGTTTTGGTGGGTAACCCCAATTGTGGTAAAACAACCTTATTTAACTATGCCAGTGGGGCTAAAGAACATGTTGGTAACTATAGTGGCGTAACAGTTGATTCAAAAACAGCGACGTTCAACCACAATGGCTATCAGTTTAATATTATAGACCTTCCCGGCACTTACAGTATTTCGGCCTATTCGCCTGAAGAAACCTTTGTAAGGGAGCATATCACCAACGAGAATCCGGATATTGTTGTTAATGTACTTGATAGTTCTAACTTGGAACGCAACATGTACCTGACCACGCAACTGATTGACCTGGATATTAAGGTGGTGATTTCGCTCAACATGTATGACGAGATGCAAAAGCGTGGCGATCGGTTGAATTACGAACAATTGGGCGGCATGTTAGGAATCCCGTTTGTGCCAACAGTAAGTTCTAAAGGAAAAGGCATTACTGAGCTTTTTGATAAATTGATTGATGTATACGAAGATCGTGATCCGATTGTACGTCACATTCATGTTAATTATGGCGACCTGCTTGAAAAAGCCATTGATCGATTGGATGCCATGTTTATTGAAGCCGGTGATATTGCGAACCGCATCTCTCCTCGTTACCTGGCCATTAAAGCGCTTGAGAAAGATCAGCAGTTGTTTGAATACATGCAGTCAAATAAACTGTATGAACCTATTTTAGAAGAAATTGAAAAGCAAACAGCTAAAATAGAAAAGCAATCGCAGGAAGATTCTGAATCAATGTTTACCGATGCGCGATATGGTTTTGTAGCGGGGGCTTTAAAAGAAACTTTTAAGGAAAATCCGCGCACAAGAAGGCGTCGCACAGATAGCATTGATGAGATAATAACACACCGCTTATTCGGATTCCCAATTTTCATCTTCTTTATGTGGCTCATGTTTCAGGCCACCTTTAGTCTGGGTGAATACCCAATGAACTGGATCGAAACCGGTGTTGGTCTTCTGTCTGACTTTGTAAGTAATGTCATGCCCGATGGCTCATTCAAGCACTTACTGGTCGATGGAATTATAGGCGGAGTTGGTGGCGTGATCGTATTCCTGCCTAACATCCTTATCCTCTTCTTCTTTATCTCATTTATGGAAGATACCGGATATATGGCGCGTGCTGCCTTTATCATGGATAAGCTGATGCATAAAATGGGCTTACATGGTAAATCCTTTATTCCGCTGGTAATGGGATTTGGCTGCAACGTTCCTGCGGTAATGGCCACACGAACCATTGAAAACAGGAATAACCGATTGCTCACTATGCTGATTAATCCGTTTATGTCGTGCAGTGCCCGATTACCTGTTTACATCCTTATTATTGGTGCAATATTCCCTGAAAGTGCGGGTACCATGCTGTTTATGATCTATGGCGTTGGTATTCTGATGGCAGTATTAATCGCCCGATTATTTAAGCGTTTTATTTTTAAGCACGACGAAGTTCCATTTGTAATGGAGCTGCCACCATATCGTATTCCGACCTTAAAAAATACCATACGCCACATGTGGCATAAGGGTGCTGAATACCTGAAAAAGATGGGTGGTATCATCCTGGTAGCTTCTATCATAATCTGGTTCTTAAGCTACTTCCCACAAGAGGTTGAATATACTCAGGATTACGAAGCACAGATTGAACAAATCGATCAGCAATACACATCATTGACTGAAGGAGCTGACACATACAAGGAAGAATTGTTGTTTAAAAAGGATTCCATACAGCTAATCATGAATGGTGAACACCAAAGTAACACCTATATTGGCAGACTGGGTAAATCTATTGAGCCAGTGATCTCACCATTGGGCTTTGACTGGAAAATGGGTGTCAGTCTGATAACTGGTATTGCAGCTAAAGAAATTGTAATCAGCACAATGGCCGTAATCTATCATTCTGATGAAGATTCTGAAGATTCCAAAAAACTCATCTCAATGCTTCGCGAAGAGCGATCGCCTGATGGACAACTGGTATTCAACAAAGTGAATTCACTTGGGTTTATGATTTTTATACTGATCTACTTCCCTTGTGTGGCAGTTATTGCAGCCATTAAAAAAGAATCGGGCTCATGGAAATGGGCTTTGTTTACCATCGGTTACACCACCGGTCTGGCATGGACTTTAGCCTATGCAGTGAACCAGATTGGCAGCTTGTTGTTTTAGATTTATGATACAGGATATACTAACATATTTAGCGGTTTCATGGGCATTCTACCAGGTATTTATGTTCTTTTTCAGGATTTTCAAACCTGCAAAAGGACAAACAGCCTGTAGCGCCGGCGCTTGTGCCTGTGAAGCTAAAGGGGATTTATTTAAAGCCATCAAGAAAGGTAAATACCCGACTTTAGTTGAATAAGTGAAAGATGAAAAGTGAAAAGCTAATAGTGAAGAGCTAAATGTGGATAGTGAAAAATGTAAACACATAAACTTCTAAACATTTAAACTTCTCAACAATTAATCATTTCAACAGTTCAGCAATTTCCCAATTCGACAATTTTCCTGCTCATCAATTCACTCAATCACTAATTACACAAGGCCTCAATACATCTATCCCACTCACATCCACTACCTTGCAAAATCATCTTAATTTTAAAAAAGCGTAACAAAGTTTTGCGCTATTTTTCTACCTTTGTAGCTTGTAATTTTCGCAAGTGCGAACTATTAAAAAATCTTATAAAAATTTAGTTGTGCCGGAAACGAGATATGTATTTGTAACCGGAGGTGTGGCCTCCTCGTTAGGAAAAGGAATTATTTCAGCTTCATTAGCCAAGTTATTGCAATCAAGAGGCTATAAAGTAACCATCCAAAAACTCGATCCTTATTTGAATGTTGACCCCGGAACGCTTAATCCATACGAACATGGTGAGTGTTACGTGACAGAAGACGGTGCGGAAACAGACCTTGACCTTGGTCACTATGAGCGTTTCTTAAACGTACCTACTTCGCAGGCCAACAATGTAACAACCGGACGCATCTACCAAAATGTTATCAATAAAGAGCGTAAAGGTGATTACCTTGGTAAAACCGTTCAGATTATCCCTCATATTACCGACGAAATTAAGCGTAACATTAAGTTACTGGGCACCAAGCACAAGTATGACTTTGTGATTACAGAGATTGGTGGAACGGTTGGTGATATTGAATCATTACCATATGTGGAAGCCGTTCGTCAGTTGAAGTGGGAACTAGGCAACCATGCTGCAGTAGTACACCTGACATTGGTGCCTTACTTGAATGCTTCGGGTGAGTTAAAAACAAAGCCTACACAGCACTCTGTAAAGCAGTTGTTGGAAAATGGTATTCAGCCTGATGTGCTGGTATTACGTACAGAGCATGAATTATCGCAGGACATCCGCCGCAAAGTAGCTCTTTTCTGTAATGTTGACAGCAAAGCGGTTATTCAGTCAATCGATGTAAAAACCATTTACGAAGTACCTGTTAAGATGCAGGAAGAAGGACTGGATGAAATCGTACTTAAAAAACTGGATCTCCCTGTTGAGGCTAAGCCTGAACTAAAAGAATGGAAAGGCTTCTTAAATAAACTGACCAATGCTAAAAAGACTGTTAAAATCGGATTAGTTGGTAAGTATGTTGAGTTGGCCGATGCTTATAAGTCAATTATTGAAGCCTTAATACATGCTTCTACTTACAATGATCGTAAGGCAAAAATTGAACTTATCCATTCAGAAGATTTAACTAAAGATAATGTTGCTGATAAACTAAAAGACCTGAATGGTATTTTAGTTGCACCGGGATTTGGTCACCGTGGTATCGAAGGAAAGTTAAGCGCTGTCAAATATGCGCGTGAAAATAACATCCCGTTTTTAGGCATTTGCTTAGGTATGCAGTGTGCGGTTATTGAATACGCACGCAATGTATTGAACCTGAAAGAAGCCAACTCTCGTGAGATGAACAACCGTACACCAGATGCAGTTATTGACCTGATGGAAGATCAGAAGAATGTGACCGATATGGGCGGAACCATGCGTTTGGGAGCTTATGAGTGTAACCTGAAAGAAGGTACCAATTCATTTACAGCTTACGGTCAGGCTAATGTACAGGAACGTCACCGTCACCGCTATGAATTTAATAACGAATACCTGGAAGCATACGAAAAGGCTGGTATGAAGGCGGCTGGTTGCAACCCGGATACAGGATTGGTTGAAATTATGGAGATACCAAAGCACAAATGGTTTGTTGGTGTTCAGTTTCACCCTGAATACAGCAGTACGGTGTTAAAGCCACACCCAATCTTTTTAGCCTTTATCAAAGCGGCAATTCAAGAATAAACAATAACACACTAATAAAAGATGGATAGAAATTCGATAACCGGAATGGTACTTATTGCTGTCATTCTGGGATTCTTTTACTGGTTTAACAAACCAACCGAAGAACAACTGGCAGAACAAAAACGCCTAAAAGACTCCATTGCACAAGTTGAGCAGCAGCGTGCTATTGCAGAAGCTCAGGCTGAACAGGCAAGAGCTATTCAAGTGACTGAAGAGGAAGCTCAAAAAGATTCAGCAACCATTGCACAGGAAAAATCAGACCGTTACGGTTATTTTGCGAGTGCAGCTGAAGGTGAGCAATCATTTATCACACTGGAGAATAACGTCATTAAAATAAAGCTATCAACCAAGGGTGCACGTATCTACTCGGTTGAGCTTAAAGATTATAAAACACACGATGGTCAACCGCTGATGTTACAAGATGGTGACCAGAATAAGTTTGGTTTTAACTTTGTTCACAGTAACCGTATTTTCCACACCAACGACTTATATTTTAATGTAGCTTCAGCTTCATCTAATAAAGCTGATTTTGTGGTGAACGCTGCTGATGGTCAAATGGTATTTACCTACTCTTTACCTGATGACAGCTACATGGCTGATTTCAATTTGACCATGCGCAATATGGGCAGCATCATTTCTACCAATACCGGTTCGCTTGAAATGGAATGGAAGATGCTTGTTGATGCCCAGGAAAAAGCAGCCGATTTTGAGCGTCGCTATGCAGGTATCTACTTTAAATATGATCAGGAAGATGTTGACCACATTAATGCCAATAGCACCGACTCTGAGAAGTTAAGTACGAAAGTTAAGTGGGTTGCTTTTAAAGATCAGTTTTTCTCATCTGTATTTATTGCCGAAGACAAGTTTATCAGCGGTGAAGTAACTGCAGAAGTACCGGAAGAGACAACGGAGCGCACCATTATGGATGCCACCGCGCAGCTTAATGTACCATTTACCGGTAATGATAACCTGAACTTCAAGTTCTATTTTGGTCCAAACGACTTCAAAGCTCTTAAGCCTTACGACGAGGAATATAAGCTGCGTGAGCTGGTTTACCTTGGATGGGGATTCCTTCGCTATATTAATCTAGGGGTTATTGAGGTATTCCATTTCTTCGAAGGCTACCTTAGCAACTACGGTTTAATCATCTTGCTGTTAACGATCTTAATTAAGCTGATTTTATTCCCGCTTACATACAAGTCGTACATCTCTACGGCGAAAATGAAAGTGTTAAAGCCTCAGATTGAAGAGATCAACAATAAGATACCGAAAGATAAAGCTATGGAGCGTCAGCAGGCGACGATGGCTCTGTATCGTAAGGCAGGTGTCAACCCAATGGGTGGATGTTTGCCAATGTTGTTGCAGATGCCAATTCTGTTTGCGATGTTCCAGTTCTTCCCTGCTTCTATTGAGTTACGTCAGGAAAGTTTCCTATGGGCGACTGATTTATCATCATACGATTCAATCTTTGACTTACCATTTACCATTCCATTCTATGGCGATCACGTAAGTTTATTCTGTTTATTAATGTCGATCACAAACATTGTGTATACACGCATTAACCAGGATATGCAAAGCGGCAGTCAGCAGATGCCGGGTATGAAAGGTATGATGTACATGATGCCGGTAATGTTCTTATTCTTCTTTAACAATTACGCATCTGGTTTGAGTTACTACTACTTTATCTCAACTTTGATCACGATTGGTCAAACTTTATTGATCAGACGTTTTGTTGATGAAAAAGCACTATTGGCAAAGCTAAAAGCTAACCAGAAAAAGCCGGTTAAGAAGTCGAAATTCCAGCAGCGCCTGGAAGACATGCAAAAGCAGCAGACACAAGCCGCTAAAAAAGGTAAAAGAAAGTAATTTCTAAGAAAGATATTAAGAGGTTGTCAATCAGGCAACCTCTTTTTTTTGCCCTTAATTAATCTCGAAACGCCGGAAATAAACGTAACCTTTAAGCGTTTTATCAGTAGAGCTAACAGGTCTCCAATTAACAAGACAATAAATGAATTTACTTACCACAGGTATTTTCCTGGCTTTTGTTGGGATGGTCAGTATTATGCCTTTTAGAGTACTATATTGGTTTTCGGACTTTGCCGCCCTTATAATGGACTAGGTGGTAAAATATCGTCGAACCGTTATTATCGATAACCTCAGGAAATCCTTCCCTGAGAAATCTGATCAGGAAATTATCTCTATCACCCGGTCGTTTTACCGAAACCTAACCGACAACCTCCTGGAAAGCTTCAAGTCGTTCTCCATGAAACGATCATCCGTTATTAAACGCCACAAAATAATCAACCCTGAACTGTTAGACGAATTACTACAAAAACACAAAGGCATCATAGCGTAACAGCTCATTATGCAAATTGGGAATGGGGTAGCCTGTCCGGAAGCCTCCAATGTAATAACCAATTTGCCGCACTTTACAAGCCACTTAATAACAAGTACATCAACTACATTTTACGCAGAAGGAGAATGAAGTGCGGTACTGAGTTGGTATCTATTTATGAAACATCAGCCATGTTTGATCGCTACAAAGACAAAGGTTATGTATTTCTTTTAGCCGCTGATCAAAGTCCATCAGGTGGCAAACAAATTGAGAATGCTTATTGGTTTGACTTTTTCAATCGTAAAACAGCCTTTTTGAATGGTCCTGAAAAGCATGCCCGCAATAATGACTATCCGGTTGTTTACATCGATATACAACGTATAAAAAGAGGCTATTATGAGGTAACCCTATCCCTCATGGTTGAGAAGCCAAATTCATTAGCCGATGGAAAAATAACCGAGCTATATAAAGACAAATTAATTGAGGTAATCAGTCAGAAACCCGAATGCTGGTTATGGTCACATAAACGCTGGAAACGATCACCAGCTTCTTAATTTAATGTTGATGAAGGAGACACAACATATTGCTCACATGGCACGGCACAGAGCCGAAAAATATAATAACCGTACTGCTTTTAAATACAAGCAAGGGGATGAATATGCTGCCATATCATGGACAGAAGTGATAAAGCAATCGGACCAAGTGTCCAGATTCCTAATTAAAAATGGCATTTCGCCGGATGATAAAGTAGGTATTTATAGCCAGAACCGTCCGCAATGGACAATCAGCGACCTCGCTATCTTATCCATTCGGGCTGTTGTAGTTCCGGTCTACCCCACTGCTGCATTTTCTCAACTTCAATATATTATTGAAGAAACTGAGATGAGTGTGTTATTTGTTGGAGATGACGAACAATTACCAAATGCCCTGCAAGCATTGGAACAAACATCATCGTTAAAACATATAGTAACCTTTGATTGTAAAGCGACTGACAACGATCGGGTAACCCGCTTCGAAGATATACTAACACTAGACTTACAAACGGAAGATGATACACTTCGGTTAAGATTAAGCGAAGCCACTGCTTCTGATCTGGCTACCATCATTTATACATCAGGAACAACCGGAGAACCTAAAGGAGCCATGCTACAGCATAAGCAGTTTATGCATGCTTTTAAAATACATGAAAACAGATTAAGCTTGAGTGATAAAGATGTTTCCTTTTGCTTTCTGCCCTTAAGTCATGTTTTTGAACGCACCTGGACATATCTGATCATGTACAATGGCGCCACCAATGTATATAACCTAAACCCAAAGCAAGTGGTTGATGAGCTTCCGAAGGTAAAGCCAACCGTAATGTGTGTTGTACCTCGTTTCTTTGAAAAAACCTACGATGCTATTCAACAAACAGCCGAGAGATGGCCAAAAGCACAGAAAGCAATTTTTAACTGGGCCATCCAAACAGGTCACCAGTACATTGAATACCAAAAGGACAATCGTAAAGCCCCATTGATATTACAATTAAAGGGCTCGATCGCAAATGCTTTAGTTTATAAAAAAGTACGTCAGGTATTTGGAGGTAATATTCGGTTTATACCCTGTGCAGGATCGGCGCTCAACAATTATTTACTACGCTTTTTCCATAGCATTGGCCTGTTTATTTGCTATGGTTATGGTGCCACTGAAACTACAGCCACCGTGTCTTGTATGCCGATGAGTAACTACGATTTTAACTTCACCGGAGATATTATGCCGGGAATTGAGGTGAAAATTAATGAAGACAATATGATTCTCGTAAAAGGAGATACCATTTTTAAAGGTTACTATAAAAAACCGTCACAAACGGCTGAAGTTTTAAAGGATGGTTGGTATTATACCGGTGATCAAGGCTCAATACCTTTGCCCGGAAAACTGCATATGACAGAACGAATTAAGGATATCATTAAAACGTCAACAGGTAAATATATATCGCCGCAAAAAATTGAATTACAGCTCTCACAAAGTGAGAAGATTGAGCAAATTTGTGTTATTGGTGATAACCGTAAATATCTGACTGCCCTCATTGTACCCGCTTTAGAGACGATAAAGCAACAAAAACAAATAACATTGGAGGAGGAAATCCAGACGGATATCAATAAGCTTCAGGTAGATTTACCGAAACATGAACATGTGGTAAAAATAAAAGTATTGGGAGAGCCTTTTAGCATTGATAATACGATGCTTACCAACTCACTGAAGGTACGTCGCAAACAAGTTAATCAGATTTATAAGGAGCAGATTGAGGCGATGTATTAATGGTAGTGGTTAACGATTAGTGGTTAATTGTTAATGATTAATGCACAAGGTGCCACAACCTTTTCCAAAGTTCAAAACTTTGGAAAAGGTACTCAAGCATGAATGCGCTTAATAGCTATCTGATTTGCAACAAAATATTCTTCAATTAACCACTAACAACTAACAATTAATCATTAACCACTAATCGTTACCCAAAAAGATCTTTAATATCATCCATCGTCAATGACTTCATGATGTTTTCATCCGTCTGAACAATATCACCGGCCAGCTTTTTCTTCTTAGCCTGTAGTTTAAGAATTTTCTCCTCTACGGTATCACGACAGATCAGGCGATAGGCAAATACATTTTTATCCTGACCGATACGATAGCAACGGTCAATGGCCTGATTTTCTACCGCCGGATTCCACCACGGATCGACAATATAGACGTAATCAGCAGCCGTAAGGTTAAGACCGGTACCTCCTGCTTTGAGACTAATTAAGAACACGCGCAGTTCGTCATCATTCTGGAAATTATTAACCGACTGCTCACGCTGTTTGGTTGAGCTTTTACCATCGAGGTATTCAAAGTCGATGTTACGGCGTGTCAATTCATCTTTAACCAGGCTCAACATCTTCACAAACTGGGAGAAGATTAATATCTTATGATTGGCCGTTTTATCGGTGATGTGCTGTATTATTTCTTTGATCTTAACCGATTCAGTGGTGTCAAACTGATTATCCGGCACCAGTTGCGGTGAATCACAAATCTGGCGTAAGCGGGTCAAAGCTTCCAGTACCATCATCTTGGACTTGTTGACACCCTCCTGCTCTATTTTACCGATCAGCTGATCACGGAATAAATCGCGGTAATAGTCGTAGGCCTTACGCTGATTGGTATCCATCTCACAGAATATCACATCCTCTGTTTTTGGAGGTAGTTCCTTGGCCACCTTTTCCTTGGTACGGCGTAATACAAATGGATTAATTAAGCGCTGCAGCTCACCGCCAATCATCTCATCCCCTTCTTTGTCAATGGCATTTGAGAAACCATCTTTAAAGGCAGAAACACTACCTAAGAAGCCCCGGTTTACAAAACTCATTTGCGCATACAAATCAAACGTGCTGTTTTCAATTGGTGTACCAGACAGTGCCAGTCGGCTTTTACCCTGTAACAAACTAGCTGCTTTGTAACGTCGAGAAGCCGGATTTTTAATGGCCTGCGACTCATCTAATACAATGTAGTTAAAGCTGAATTCTTTCAGCATCTCAATATCGCGCAGCAGAATACCATAGGTCGTAAATACGATATCGAAGTCTTCGAAATGAGACGTATCTGTTTGTCGATTCACACCATAATGGTAGTGCGCTTTCAGGTTGGGCGCAAACTTACGTATCTCATTTTCCCAGTTGAACAGCAAAGTGGTTGGTACGATAATCAGGTTCGTTTTCGAATCACGTTCCAGAATATGTTGCAGGAAGGTCAACACCTGTAGTGTTTTACCCAGTCCCATATCATCCGCCAGGATCCCTCCCCAGCCCATTTCATCCAAAAAGTTAAGCCAGTTCAATCCTTCTTTCTGGTAATGGCGTAATTCAGCCGTAATGCTGCCTGGTACTTCCGTCTCGGCAATCTGTGTGAAAGCCGCCAGCTTACGGCGCTTCTCTGCCAGTTCTTCAAGCACCACGGCATCATCGATGTTATCGAATAATTCATCCACAATGGAGAAGCGTAGTTTCGACACCATCAGGCGATCTTCATTGACCTCACCATGACGGAAATACTTTTCAAAACGGTGGAACCACTCAGCCGGCAATACGCCGACAGAGCCATCGGCCAATTGAATGTAACGCTGTTTTTTCAGAACGGCCTTACGTATTTCACTTAGCTTGACTTCATTGTCACCAAAAGTCACATGCACTTTAATGTCGAACCAATCTTGCCCGGAACTGATGCTGGTCGAAATCTTGCCTTTATGCGGCGAATATTTAAAGCTTTTCAGATCTTTCAGACCGTATACCTCTACATTACTAAGTTGTAAAGCATCGAAGAAGCGGTAAAACCACATATCGCGGTTAAAATCGTTGTAATGCAGGTGAAATACCTTACCGCTGCGCTGCGCTTCAAAATTGGGGTGAAGCGTTGACAGTTGATCGGCAAAATCCTCCTCCAGCTCAAAATTACGCTTGTATTGGATGATACGTCCGTCTTCTTCCACCAGCACGTTGCCATTGGTGGTTAGTTTTACAGATATGCCGTGGTGATACTCCACCTGAGGCGTGATGATCAAGTGCTGATCTTTCTCTGATAAGAACACCTGCTTCTTCTTAAAATCCAGCTCCAATGATTCCAAAGGAAATACGCCCTTATCAAAATGCATATCGAAACTGTTAGCCAATGGCTTGATCACATTGTGGAAGAAATAATCCTTGTGTGCCTTCACCATTTTGATCGGCTCATCGTGCTCCACAATCAACTTGGCCACGCGGTAATCCTTCGTCACATAATAAGCACCATCAACCACATAGATAAACTGTCCTGATGATTCGATGTCAATCGCCTCCATCGTGCTTACCTGACCATTGATCAGCAATTTCGGATTCAGGTATATAAAAGCATCGTCTTCCTTTACCTCGTAATAGGCATCGATCGGCTCTGCTGCAATATCAATCTTTTGCAGATCGCCTTTGCGCAGCTTATAGTTATTGGAGTTATTGACGTACACATTTTTTTCCAATGCCAACAGCTCCATCAGGCGCTTATGCACCAAAAACAAATCAGATGGTTTAATCTGCGCATTACACTCATCAATCAGCTGTAGCAATTCTTTCTGATGTTCGGTAATATTCAGCAGGTAATCCTCATGCACACCATCATACTCAGCAATATGCGATCCTAAAGTCTCACGCGTTTTATTAGGCTTACCAATAATTGGCGTCAGCTCAATAATATAATTATCACTAAAATAAGTCTTCGTCGTTTTCAGTTCCAGAACAAAGCCCAGCTCACGCTCCTGTTTGTGCACCTCTTCTTTGCTTTCGAGATGAAAGGTGTCCACATCTATCTCTTCCAGAATCTGACTGACAATACCCACCTGCTCCTCTTCTACCGGTATCAAACCTTTAGCAAATTCGGTTTGTTGCGCTACCAATCCGTCCTTCTCATCGAAGCCAATGCTGAAATAGGTTTCAAAAGCCCCATCGTCAATTCCATGCTTTTCCAGCGTCTCCGTTTTAAACCCTTCGAGACTATTAATAAATACCCGCTTTAATATATCCGGACTGGCCGAGCGAGCCATCTTCAATAAACAAACGACTTCAGCCTCGGTTAACGATTGCAGGTTGGTTTTCTCTTCGGGCGATATATACACCTTATCATCAATATAGGAGAATACGAGGCGAAGGTGCTTTTTAAAATTCTGATCCAATTGAACGATCAGTTTGTTGCCTTGAATGATCAACTCCGATATATAACTCACCTGGTAGCTGTATGACACAGCACTCAATACCGAATGTGTGGTGTTTTCTTTAATAAACGATTCACTTAGCTGCTGAAAGGAAGGCAGCTCAAAACCCAATGGTGAACGACCTGAAACAGCACGTTGCCCCACC
>DIYS01000112.1 GCA_002429115.1 Saccharicrinis sp. UBA6048
CGCTTTCAGCGGAATATGCAATATAGGCCGGAAAAATCCTTTAACAGAAAGACTTTCTGCTATAAATGAAAGTGTAGATCGTTTGTTTTTAGGCTTTCGTAAATGTGTAGATGCTTTTCAATATCATTGGGAAGACGATAAAAGAGAAGCAGCTGAGCGTTTAGTTAATGTAATTCGTCGTCATGGTTGGAGCTTGTACCGCTTTGGTTACACCAAGCAGTCGGCCGCTACCAATGCACTGCTATCTGAACTGGATAAGGAACCGTCATCAGCCGATGTTACCTTATTGGCAATGCAGGAGTGGACAGAGCGAATGAAGAGCGGTCAACAAGAGTTTGAAGGAACCCTTAATCAGCGCGAAGCTCTCGATGCCATTGAAAAGCCTGTTCTATTGGAGACTAGAAAGCAAGTATATGCCGATTTGTCAGCCAGCCTAAATTACCTCGAAAGTATGGCTGAATTTAATGCTACGCCTGAAATGGAAGAGCTTATTAATACCATTAATGAGGTGATTACTAATGTAACTACAAGTGCTAAGGCTCGTCGTACCCGTCGTGAATCAAAGGTAGAAAGTAATTAATATTAAAACCCTTAATAGAGGTCAATTTTTATAAACGTAATAAAGGCTTGCATATCTGATATACAAGCCTTTATTGGTTGTTATGGTTAATGCTGCTCTTAATTAAAGAATTCTGTATGAATCGCGTCGATGGCTGCATCGCGGTCATCTCTGGCCACCATAAAATAAGTGGCAACGGCCGATGCGCCTGATACAATCATTTGAATGTTTATTCCCTGTTTGGCCAGTGATGTAAATACCCGGCCGGCAACACCTGGTTTGTCGAGCAATCCTTCGCCTACCACGGCAATGGTAGAAATTTGTTCTGTGGCCACAATTTCGGTGATGGCTGACAGCCCGAGGTTTTCGACTAGTTTGTAGGCACGCTTAATGTCTTTGGCCGATAGCATCAGGTTAATCACAATTTGTGAAGTAATGACTGATTTTATATTGATGCCTGCTCTATCGAGAGCAACGGTTACTTTGGCGAGCACACCTTTTTTAAGCCCTACACCAGCACCGCGCAACTTCAACATGCAGAAATCATCGCTATAGGTGACACTTTTAATAATGCAGTCGGTCACAGTTTCGGTGGCATGTACAATGGTACGTGGTTCAACTGAATCGGTAAACGAGTCAATATTTCCAATATGGATGGGTATACCTACCTCCTTTAAAGGTTCAACGGTTCGTGGATGGAGGATGCTGGCTCCAAAATAGGATAACTCAGCCGCTTCCGAGTACGATAGATGAGTAATCCTTTGAGGTTGCTTAACGAGTTTTGGGTCGGCACTCATAAAGCCGTCAACATCTTTCCACACATCTAACGATTCAGCCTCAAGGCAACGGGCCAGTGCTGCTGCTGAATAATCGCTTCCGCCACGGCCAAGAAGAGTAACTTTTCCTTTCTCCGAAACCCCATAAAAGCCTGGAACGACATAGATTTTATTTCCGGAAAGTCGCTTCTTCACATTATCGGCCGATCGCTCGAAGTTAACGGTGGCGTTTCCAAATTCACCATCGGTAATGAGAGGCATTTGTTCTGGCAATGCTTCCTCAACATCAATTCCTTTACTTTGCAAAATAGAGGTAAGAACGTATGAGCTCAAGCGTTCGCCGTAACTAAGAATAACGTCCTCCACAAACTCAGGTACATCACCAATGTAGTGGATACCGGTTAAGTAACGGCTAAGCTCTTTAATACGCGACTGCACGCCGTATAAGGTTTTATCCTGCCACTCTTTATCGTCAAAATTTTCAATAATTGCTTCTTTCTTCAAGTCTCTTAAAAAATGCATGAGTTTCTCAATATTCGACTCATCCTTCTTTACTTCGTCCATTGACTTGATCAGGTGATTGGTAATGCCATAAAAAGCTGATACGACAATAACCATTGGGCGGTCATAGGCCTTAATAACCCTGACTAGTTTCTGTATGTCCTCTTTCTTCTTAAGGTTTGATCCGCCAAATTTTGCAACAATTTTCTTCATGCTAAAAAATAGATAATATGGTATTAAACCATTAGTAAATATGGTTAATGGTATTCGCAATGAATACAGAATGTGGTTGTGATTTCAGTTATGCCCGGCAGGGCATTCGGTGTGTTGTGTAGTGTTTCATTTTTTAGTGTTTAAATTCATCATCTTCCAATATGGAATCAGGTTTTGGCACCTGCCTTAAGGTGGTTGCCAGAGTTTCACAGAGCCTGTCTCTCCACTCTTCTAAATAAACTCAAACATTCAGTCGCATTAACGACAGAATAGGTACAAACATACTTGAATGAGTTATAAAAACCAAACAAGTGCGGAAAATCAGATCACAGCCAAAGCGATTGATCTCGAATAGCAGCCATTAAATCAGGATGATGAAGTTGAATTTGCAGAATAGCTTTCGTCTTTTCATTCGAAATAATCTTATAATCCTTTTCGCTACTAGAAAATTGTGGGGCCGGCTGGTTTCTTAGTGATGCTGCCAGACTGTAAAACTCACGTTTACTGGGATGGGTATCAGCAACTCCATTAAAAATCTGATTGAAACGATCCTGCTTAATGATTGAATGAATTATTAATAGACAATCATCCAGGTGAATCAGGTTTACCGGAGTGCCTCCTCCTTTAACGATGGTATCTGCCTTGAAAAATCGACCGGGATACCGAACGCCTCCTATCAGACCGCCAAACCGCACGATGGCCAGGTTCTGCAACTTGTTTTGAAAAGCTCTTTCGATATCGAGCAATGGGTTAATTCCATCGTTAATTTCATCGGTGGCAGATTCATCATGCGATAGGTTATTGAGTGGATACACCGATGTAGAACTAACGAATATGATGCGTTTAACAGGTGATGACTGGATGCGTTCAATCAGTGGTTGATAAGGAGCAACCTGCCTGAATGACTTGGACGGCGGTATGTTAATTAATAAATAGTCAGAGGCAAGAAAATCGGGTGTGATTGTATCCGGGTTGTTGAGATCAACCAGGTAAGGCTTAATGCCATTTTTTTTTAGTGATTCAAGTTTGTGGGGTGAGGTTGTTGAACCTTTCACCTGCCAACCTTGCGAAATCATGTGTTGTGCAAATGGTAATCCAAGCCAGCCACATCCTAAAACGGTAATTGAGTTTTCCATGCTAATAAAACTAATGTGTTCGCAATTTGGTTTAATAGCGATCCATACATGAGTTATGCAGCGTCCGAATAAAAGCATCCGGCTTTTCTAATTGCCTGAAGAATTCTTCAACATATCGATGCAATTTCTTTCTGGTTTTGATATCCAGATGCTCAAATTCCATAATTGTCCGGTAAATCTCATCCTGAGCTTCATTGAACTCTTCAATCAGTGTCAGGTAGTTATCATCATCGTTTCGGCATTTTCCAACATAGTCGCGCTCTGTCACTTGTTTAGCCGATGACCATTCCGCAGGTTTTGCATACGCAGCATTAACAAATCCGGCATGATCAAAATCGTAAGGGATAGGTGTAGCTTCTTCCCTGCGAAATCCAAAGCGTTTTAAAAATTTCACATTGTGACCTGTTAGTATACGCCAGTCGGTGTTGCCAATCATATAATTAAAGATCGCTACCCGATCCGCATCAAGGGCATTAATTTGCTCATCTTTAAATTTTCCCCCTTTAATTTCAATGGTTTCAGTTCTGTTTGTTAGCATGTAAACTGGCTCAAGAAAAAAGCCAAAGGCTCGGTAGTCTTTATCACGATCACCTTTGTCAAAATATTGTATGTCAAGTAACCTGGTTCGAAAGGAATATGGACTGATAATCTCCCATAATTTATAAATGAGGTATTCTTTTAATAAGTATTTAGAGTAGGCTTTCGTATTCTGACAATGTGTTACGAGTTTAAGTTTAGTTATGGGGCCGTCCGAAGTAAATAGAGTGTCAGGTTTAAAATTGAGCATTACCGGTGGAAAGAGGCAATTGTCTTTTCGATGATGGCCTCTTGCTTTACATCGCGTATTTAAAGTGGTTGAATCAGTTTCAGTGTGGTAAATTGTTATCTGTCCTTTGCAATAGTCTTCGCTTTTCTTTCGTATATGAGTCGAAATATCAAAATAAATACTCACTTTCAAAACTTCATCACTCGCAAATAATGAAGGATAAATTGGCTTATTCTGCCCGTGAATAGCTGATGATGACGCAATGAATAGTGTTAATAGAATAATATATCTGATATAATTTTTCATTTTAAAATCGGCTTTGGCGTCATAATTTATAAAAAATAATGGAGTGGTTAAAATGGTCTTGATATTCAAAATTTTAATACGTAGTTTGAAGTATTAAAACGGATGAATATGTATAGGTTTGCGATCGATAATCAGGAAGAATTAAAGGAAGGGATAACACGGGTTTTGATTGAGCAATACGGTTATATAGCCGAGCAAACGACCATACCCGAAGATATTGATACCTCAGTACATGAAATAAGGAAAGCGCTTAAACGCGTTAGAGCTATTTTGCGATTGGTTCGCTGGGATATAGGTGAAGAATTGTATCAGAGCGAGAATTCACGTTTTCGCGATTTAGCGCGTCAGCTTTCATTGGTTCGCGATTATCATGTCATTATTTCCTATTTAGCAGAGAATTTTGAAGCCGATGAGCTGAAGATTTCAGAGCCAGGCTTTATAAAACTCGTTGAGCATCTTAATAAAAAGAAAGAGGATGAGCTAAAACGCTTGGTTGATAGTCAGGCCCTGGAAAGTATTAAAGAGCAAATGGATTTGTCTGCAGCCGATATTGCAGAGTTTCCTTTTGAGTTTTTAGGGCCACATACCATTCGTCAAGGGGTGTCCAATTCGTATAGTAAGTGTTTGAATAAAATTTCTGAATCACAGTTAAAGCTTAGTGATCATCCTCTGCATGAATTACGTAAGTGTGTTAAGTATCTTCTAAATCAAATGATCTTGATTCAGGAGGTGTGGCCTGATTTCTTTAAAAACTATTCGACATCCTTAAAACAAGCCTCTGATTTGTTGGGTGATGACCATAATCTGGCGGAGACTATAAAACTGGTTAACGAATTGCCGGAAGCAATTTTACCAAAAGAAGAAAAAGAAAGCCTGACAGCTTCATTTGAAAAAGAGCGTGATCAATTACATCAGGAGTTATGGCCGCTAGCAGGTAAATTATTCACTGAAGATGTTCAGTCATTTGTCAAGCGAATCACTTCTTACTGGCTGATAAGCAGGGAATAATAAAAAGTAAATTGGCGAGAAACAAAGCTCGCCAATTGTACCTGGAGTATATTGGGTAAAGAAAAAACTATTTACTCGTCATTTGTTTTTTAATTTTTAAAGAGGCATTCATTATTGCGCCTAAGGCAACCAAAAGTCCAATGTTTCCGGCAAGGAATGCAAAATCATTTAACTGGAGAAGAACAAATAAGAAAGCGTAAAGCACAGTTAAAAGAATAAATATCCAAAGTGCCTGCTGCTTGTCTTTGATCATACCGTATGAATAGGCCGTGATGAGCATTATAATGACCGATGAGGCAACTAAGTAGGCCCACGAAAATCCAATGTGTTCGCTTAATGCCGTGAGGACAGAATAAAATAGCACCAAAGCCAGACCCACCAAAAGATATTGAATAAACTGTATTTTTTTCTTTTTAACCAGTTCAATAAATAGAAAAACAAGTAGTGTAAGACTGATGATAAGGATTCCATATTTAGCTGATCTTAATGATTTTTGATAATGATTGACAGGGTCGTATAAGTTGACTCCTAATTGATGTTCATCAATCCGGTGGCTTTTTCCCAGCCAGTATTGTGGAAAATTTCGGTTTAAGTGTGTAACCGTCCATTGCGCTTCGAATCCCTCATTGTCAATTTGAGGGTTTATTGGCGAGAAAGCTCCGTAAAAACTTGGGTTATCCCATGGCGATTGAATGTTGACATTAGTAATTTTACCAATTGGATTAAAAGCCAGGCCCTTTGCTCCGCTTAATGTGAGTGGAACCTCAAAGTTGTACTTTGTTGCAGTGAGAAGTGCTGGTGTTTTAATGGATATGCCATTGGAATTTAAATCTGAAGTGATCAGGCCGGCTTCTGGCTTTAGAAGTTGATCGTTCCATTTTAGTTCGACTTCTCCTTTGATCCCTCTGTTGTCTGAAATGCCAATGGTCAGGTAGGCATCATCCCAATCAATTTCGTCGAATTTTACATTTAGCTGATCATTAATATTGAAATAGCCTGAAAATTTGAGCGTTGATGTATAAAGTACCTTTTTGTAGATGCCTCTGTACCGTATTTCAGGAGTTACAACTCCATCAATGTTTAGCTTTTCAGGCATAACATGCAACCAGTATATGTATCGCTTCGTTTTGCCTTCTTGTTCTGTTTCTACGTAACGATAGGTTGGAATGTGCAATATCGGTGCCGTTATTATCTGCTCACCTCCCCATTTGTCAAATAGTTCACGCTCAACTTCTGCTTCGGTCGACTGTCGCTCCCTGATCACCGATTTGACCATTGACAATGGGATTAGGAGCAGTAAGCCTAAAGCCCCTATTAATAACACTTTAGCTGTTAGTGTCTGATGCCATTTTGTTTCAAATTGATTAAGTGTTTCCATGTGTTTGTGTTTTAAAAAGAACTTTGAAATACAAAGTATTGGATTAAAAAAAATTAGATGTCTTTTAGCAGCTGCTCCAGAGCGTTTAGGTGTTTCTTAAAACTTGATTTTCCATAGTCAGAAGCTTTATAAGTCGTATTGGGTTTTCTTCCAACAAATTGTTTAGATACAAGTATTAATTCATTTTTTTCAAGAGCCTTAAGATGACTGGCCAGGTTGCCATCCGTAACTCCCAGCAGGTCTTTTAACGCATTGAAATCAAGTGTGTCGTTAACCATTAGAGCAGACATAATGCCCAGGCGAACCCGGTTTTCAAAGTTTTTATTTAAGCCGTCAATAATGGTTTTCATTTCGTTGTTTTAATAGATCTACAATTTGGGTACTAAATGCTTAACGATCGTATTTTAGATACATACTTATTCCATAGATGATGTGAAATACACCAAACCCAATAGACCAGAAGACCAGACCATAGTTCAGGAATATTCCGGCCAGAAGCCCAAGTATAATTTCAGTGATCGCCAGGTATCTGATGTCGCGTTGTGTGTACCTTGATGCCATTAATAAAGCAAGTCCATAGAAAATCAGCATTACTGAAGCTACTAATCGGATGTTTTCATGATAGATTAAAATCAGGCTAAAACAGCCACCGATGGACAGGATGGAAATCAAATTAATGGCCATTGATTTAGCAGCAGGCGTCCAGAACTTAGTGTTTGATTTTTGTGCTTTACGCCAACTTAAATACCAGGCCGATCCGATTGCTAAAAACAGAACAACAATAGCTGTACCAATTAGACCAAATCGAATGGCATCGGTATTGGCATTTCTTAAGCCGCGCATATATTCATCGTAGATGGCAGTGCCACTTTGCAATACAAACAGGTAGGCAAACGAAGCGCCTAAGAGTGCAATTATTCCGGCAGCTACTCCTGAGAGTCCGCTTAATGAAAGGAACTTGGATGATTGTTCCATCATCTGTCTGATTGCTTTCAGGTCTTCTATGGATTCACTATTTGATTTCATATCATAGTACTTTGAAAAACAAAGTAAGATAGAATTTTTAATATTTCAAAACAAAATATTAAGTGATCGAACAAACAATTGGTATGAATTTTCTGTTTCATCTTAAAAATTTGCATTTATGTATAACGGATTATTACACGCGCATAGTGGATTAAGATATGTTGTTCTGATTCTGATTGTTTTGGTTATTTTTCAAAGCTTTACCGCCTGGCGAAAGAAGCATAAGTTTGATCGAACTCATAAAGTTCTTGCCAATATGAGTGCGGGCATGATGGTTGTTCAATTTCTAATTGGAGTTGTATTGTACTTTTTAAGTCCAAAGGTGTTGTTTGATGCAGAGACGATGAAAAGTACCATTCTTAGGTTTTTTACATTAGAACATCCGTTATTAATGTTAATTAGCTGTATGATTATCGTGCATGGAGTGTCTAAAGCAAAAGCCTATAGTAATTATGATACTCATAAACAATTATTTTGGAGCCACCTAATAGGTCTTGTTCTGATTATTATATCTATCCCCTGGCCATTCCGCTCTTCACTGGGTGCAGGCTGGTTTTAATTGATAATTATGAGGATAGGTTGTTCCGTGTAAAAGTTTTATCTTCACTGAATTATTATTTTACAACGACTAACCTATGATGTTTCTTGAAGCTAAACAGGTGGTTAAGAAATACGCTAACCATCTGGCATTGAATAATGTTGATCTGCATGTTCCTGAAAATTCTATTTATGGTCTGCTCGGACCAAATGGTGCAGGAAAAACAACCCTAATCAGAATTATAAATCAAATTACCGGTCCCGATTCGGGAGAAATATTGTTTAATGGTCGTCCTCTAAAACCAGAGGATGTTCACAGTATTGGATATCTGCCAGAGGAAAGGGGCCTGTATAAGAAAATGAAAGTTGGTGAACAGGCTTTATACCTTGCCCGCATGAAAGGCTTGTCGCGGCATGATGCCTTAAAGCGTCTCAAATACTGGTTCGAGAAATTTGAGATACAGCCGTGGTGGGATAAAAAGGTGGAAGAATTATCAAAAGGTATGCAACAGAAAATTCAGTTTGTAGTGACAGTGTTGCATGAACCTAAATTGTTGATTTTTGATGAACCTTTCAGTGGCTTTGACCCCATAAATGCCAATCTGCTTAAACAAGAAATTCTTGGGTTAAAAGATAAAGGGGCAACAATTCTCTTTTCAACGCACAATATGGGCTCGGTAGAGGAGCTTTGTGATCACATCACCCTGATTAATAAATCGAAAACGATTCTGAATGGTCAGATAGACGATATACGACAGGGATATAAAGATAACCTGTTTAAGCTCGATTTTGTTGGAGATGAAGAGCTGGTGCGACAGAAGTTGACCGGAAATTTTAATATTGAGAGTATAAATGCTGTTAATGGTCACACTACTGCTTTCGTGACGATGCTAAACGAAGCAAGCGTAAATCAAATGATTGCTTCAATTATTAATGATGTTCAGATTTATGGTTTGCAGGAAGTATTACCAACGATGAACGATATCTTTATAAAAGTAGTAGAGAAAAGTAATCAGTCAAATTCAAAAAACTAACCGGCCATGAGTAAAATATCATTGATCATACAACGTGAATATCTGACGCGTGTAAAAAAGAAGAGTTTTATTGTCATGACCATCATCGGCCCTTTACTTTTTGCTGCTATGATGGTGGTTCCCGGATGGATCGCCACCATGGAAGATACCGGTGAAAAAACAATAGCCGTGGTGGATCATACAGGTAAATACACCGATCGGATAAAAGATACTGAGTATCTTAATTTCAGTTGGCTCAAAGGTGAAGAGGCTGATGAGGTTGCAAGTGACTATAAAGTCAGCGGTTATGACGCATACATAATTATTGAAGCTGATTTACTTAAACAACCGGATGCAGTAAAGATTTACTCCGAGTCGCAGGTAACCATAGATGTTAAGGAGCATATATCGCGCAGCCTTGAAAAATACCTTGAGAAAGAGAAGCTGGCGAGTTACAGGATTGATGGCCTTGATGCAATCATTAGCGAAATCAACAATGTGCGCGTGCGTGTAAAGACGATAAAGTTGAGTGAGGATGGTTCTGAAAAAGAGAGTTCTACTGAATTGGTGATGATTGCCGCCATAATATTTGCAATGATGGTGTACATGTTTGTGCTCATCTATGGTATGCAGGTAATGCGGGGAGTAATGGAGGAAAAGGTTAACAGAATTGTTGAGGTAATCATTTCATCGGTGAAGCCATTTCAACTGATGATGGGTAAAATTATTGGCATTGCCTTGGTAGCTATCACGCAGTTTCTGCTTTGGGTGGTTTTAACCGGAACAATCATTGGAGTAATGCACAGTGTATTTACAAGCGGAGGCGCTAATGTGAATACAAATGTTGAAATGCTCCAGTCAATGGGAACACAACAGCTTGATAGTGGTGATATGTCAGAGTTTGCTGAAGGTTTTACTAATATCGTCGATAATGTGCTGTCGCTTGATTTGATCGGAAGCTTGTTTCTTTTGGTTATCTTTTTCCTGGGAGGTTACCTGCTTTATGCCAGTCTATTTGCGGCGCTGGGTGCTGCCTTGGACAATGAAGCCGATAGTCAGCAATTTATTATGCCTGTAATGATGCCATTAATAATATCGATTTATGTGGCAATGGCGTCGTTGCGAAACCCGGCAGGAGATTTAGCATTCTGGTTTTCAATGATTCCATTTACATCACCGGTTGTTATGATGGCTCGCATTCCATTTCAACCTCCGATATGGCAAATTGCTTTATCAATCACAATTCTGATTGTCTCGTTCATAGTGACGACTTGGTTTGCTGGCCGGGTGTATCGTACAGGTATCCTGATGTATGGTAAAAAAGTATCGTATAAAGAACTTTGGAAGTGGTTTAGGTATGCAGGAAAATAAAGAACGATAAAATAGTTGAAAGGAAGGCTGTTTCTATTTTTGAGGCAGCCTTCGTCGTGTTTCAATGTCTATTTATGTATTTTAGGCCATTGAATTTATTTGAAAATGAGAATAGCAATTATTGACTTAGGAACGAATACATTTAATTTGCTTATTGCTGAGCAGGTTAACGATTCGTATAATATATTATTGGAAACAAAGTACCCGGCCAAGCTTGGTAAAGGTGGTATTAACGATCGGAAAATCCTTCCGGAGGCTATGGATCGGGGTATACTGGCTTTACAAACACATCTGGAAACGATGAAACCGTATGCAGTTGATAAAGTTGTATGTATTGCCACGGCAGCCATTAGAAGTGCGGTTAATGGTCAGGAATTTGTGAAGCGTGTAAAAGAAGAACTCGGGCTTGACATTCGTGTTGTTGATGGACAAAAAGAAGCTGAGTTAATTTTTGATGGTGTAAAACAAGTGCTGCCTATAGGTGATGAACGCGTAATGATTCTGGATATTGGTGGAGGCTCCAATGAATTTATAATTGCCAATAAAGATGGTGTATTGTGGAAGCATAGTTTTGACTTGGGTATGGCGCGCCTGCTTGATCACTTTCAACCCAATGATCCTATTACACAGGATGAGATCAAGGCCGTCGAAGCCTATGTCAAGCCAGAACTAAAACTGCTTTATGAAGCCATGGAAAAATACCCGACACGGACTCTCATCGGATCTTCGGGTTCTTTTGATACCATTTCGGCGATGATTGCAGCTGTTCATCATCCACATATGGACATGAAAAAAGTATCGACCTATCATGTGCCACTGAATTATGCGAAAGAATTGCACGATATTTTTATGCAATCGACACTTGAAGAGCGTAAAAAGATGAAGCGCATGGATTTGCATCGTGTTGAAATGATTGTTCTGGCAAGTATTTTTATTAACTTCATCGTTGAAGAATTTAATATTGAGGAAATTTGGCAATGTGGATTCGCATTGAAAGAGGGCGCAATCTATCAAATGCTAAATAACCAACTGTAACTCAAAAAATATGGCAAAAATATTAGTGATTGATGATCAGCGTAGTATTCGCAATACGCTCAAAGATATACTGGAGTACGAAAACCATAGTGTTGAATTGGCTGAAGACGGTGAGCAAGGTGTCGAGTTGTTTACGGCCAATAAATATGATGTTGTATTGTGTGACATCAAAATGCCAAATATGGACGGAATGGAAGTCCTTGAGAAGTTGCATGAAAAAAATCCGGATGCACCGGTTATCATGATTTCAGGTCACGGAAATATTGATACTGCTGTAGAAGCCATCAAAAAAGGCGCTTATGATTTTATAGAGAAGCCATTGGACTTAAATCGTATGCTGGTTACCATTCGTAATGCCATTGAGAAAAAGGATTTGGTAACTGAAACGAAAGTGCTAAAGCGTAAAGTCAGTAAGACCTACGATATGATTGGTGAGTCAGAACCTATTGCAAAAGTTAAGGGCATGATTGATAAGGTGGCTCCTACGGATGCACGGGTATTGATCACAGGAGAGAATGGTACAGGAAAAGAATTGGTGGCGCGCTGGTTGCATGAGAAAAGTAATCGGGCAGGTCAGCCATTTATTGAAGTAAACTGTGCGGCAATTCCATCGGAGTTGATTGAAAGTGAGTTGTTTGGACATGAGAAGGGGGCGTTTACATCGGCACATAAGCAACGAAAAGGTAAGTTTGAGCAGGCCAATGGAGGTACCATATTTTTGGATGAGATCGGTGACATGAGTTTGCCGGCACAGGCGAAAGTATTGCGGGCTTTGCAAGAGAATATCGTTAGCCGTGTTGGTAGCGATAAAGATATCAAGGTGGATGTGCGAGTATTGGCTGCTACCAATAAGAACCTGAAAAACGAGATAGAAAAAAGTCTTTTCAGAGAAGATTTATACCATCGCTTAAGTGTAATTCTGATTCATGTGCCGGCTTTAAATGATCGTAAAGAAGATATCCCCCTCCTGACAGATCATTTTAAAACAATTATCTGCGATGAGTTGGGTATGCCCCAGAAATCATTTAGCGATGATGCGATTGATGAATTAAAGAAAATTAACTGGACGGGTAATATCAGGGAATTCAGAAATGTAATTGAACGATTGATAATTCTTGGTCAGGAAAATATTACAAGCGACGATGTGCAGGCTTATGCACGTCCGATGAATTAAGGATAAATGAGACTTGAGAGTGACTTTATAGGGGAATTAACCATTCCGGATGATGCATTATATGGCATACACTCGGTGCGTGCCGTTGAGAATTTTCCGGATAAGACGGCATTTCGCAAAGAATGGTACCAGGCTGTAGGTACTGTGAAGCTGGCTTGTTACAATACATATCAGAAGTTTAAACAGGCTGCTCTGCAGAAATACGATGACTTGCCGGTTAAATTCTTCGATGATGAGGTGATTGAAGCCCTGATTATAAATGCTCAAAAGGTGAGTGGTGGTAATTTCTTTGAGCATTTTATTGTGCCTGCTGTTCAGGGAGGTGCCGGTACGTCCATTAATATGAATGTGAATGAGATAATTGCTAATTCATCTTTAATCAGCCTTGGTAAAAAATGCGGTGAGTACAACTTTGTTGATCCTTTTGAACACGCTAATGTTTTTCAATCAACAAATGATGTGATACCTACTGCACTTACTGTTGCGGCCATGAAGATGCTTATTCAGCTGGAGGATTCTATAAATACACTTCGGCATAATGTCGAAAAGCAGGAAAGTAAGAATCGTAATGTATTGAGGCAGGGGTATACGCAAATGCAGGCAGCTGTTCCATCTACTTTTGACCGCTTGTTTAGCACCTATAACAATGCACTATCGCGCGATTGGTGGCGAGTTTCAAAGTGTTCGGAACGCATCAAAGAAGTCAACCTGGGAGGTGGAGCAATTGGCACCGGAATTAGTATTCCACGGTACTTCATAATGCAGGTGGTAAATGAGCTGCAGCATCTGACAGGATTGCCTGTTACCCGAAGTGAAAATTTAAATGATGCAACATCAAATCTTGACCGATTTGTTGAGGTTCATGCCACTCTAAAAGCGCATGCAGTCAACCTTGAGAAGATGGTAAATGATTTGCGTTTGCTGGCTTCTGATTTGTTTATAAACAAACAACTGATCATACCACAAAGGCAGGTTGGAAGTTCAATTATGCCCGGAAAGGTAAATCCCGTAATACCGGAATTTGTAATTAGTTCTGTTCATAAAGTATATGCAAACGACCAGTTAATTTCATCACTGTGTGGTCAGGGCTGCCTGGAGTTGAATGCTTATCTGCCTGCTATTGGTCATGCATTGCTGGAATCATTAGAATTGTTAATTGCCTGTAACAATACCATTAATGATAACCTGGTGAAAGGAATGGATGTTAATAAAAAGAACACCTTAACAGATGTTACCTATTTTAATCCATCTGTTGTGACTGCACTGATCCCTTATGTTGGTTATCACAAAGCATCTCAATTGGCAAAGCTGATGAAGGAGAGATCATTGAGTGTTTTTGAAGCGAATAATGAGCTGCAACTATTCGAAGAAAATCTCCTGTCAGAATTAATGAAACCTGAGGCCTTGGTTAGTTTAGGATATCGATTAGCCGACATAAAATAAGTGTCAGTAAATCAAAAAAATGAGTGTTTCTATATGAATGTCAGTCAACTTTCATATATTTATTGGCGAAATACATGGCTAAACCATAAACACCCAATCTAATAGTGAAACCAAACGCAGTAAAAGGGAGTAATAAATCTGTCGATATACCTGAAAACATAGTAGAGATGAATCAGGATTTTCATTTTACATATGACCTTGTTGCTGTAGGACAAGCTTCCGGTAGTATTACTTCAGGAGAGCAAAGTGTCGAGTTCTCCCTTGTCAACAATAGCAGCCCACTGACTGATTTGCTTAAGGGGATGATTAATATTCTATTTGAACCATCACACATATGGGGCGAGGAAAATATTAGTTGGATTGACTGGTATGGAAACGATAGTAGCTTAAAATGGGTGCTATCAACCAACGATGGTAATACGATTCATGTAAAGCTCATCCAGTGCGAAGATTTCTTCGAAGAATCAGGAAAAGTTGTATTGGAGACATCGCTTAGCTTGCTTGACTTTTATTATGAAATAATTCAAAGCCTGGATCGACTCATAAAAAAACTGGGTTTGTTGAATTATGAGCAAAGATGGCAGCACGATGAATTTCCGTTTACCTATTTTATCCTCCTCAAAAAACATCTTATTGAAAAAGGTCATTGGGTTCCGACCGATGAGAAATTAGGTACCCTCAATGATGAGTTAGATTTTCTTTTAACCTAATCATTGTACTGATTTACTATCCCATATAGTGTTAAAACTTAAAATCAACACAGGCGCGTGATTCAAGCACCTCTCTGATGATTTTTGAAACCGCAACATGATCAGGGTGTTTGGCATATGCTTCCAAGCCCTCCATATTATTAAAAGTAGTGGTAAGCGAAATATCAAACTCTTCGTTTTCATTGCAATTGAGCCCAACCTCAATAGATCGCAATGTTTCCACTTTATCTAATAAAGCCATCAAATCTTTTTTGATTTCATTAAGTTTTTCGGCTTTTGTTAACTCATTTTCAAAGCTTTTCAATTTAAAAAGTACAATATGCTTAATCATCATCAATTAATTTACTTATTTTGGTAGTAGTTAATTGGTCGCAAAATTAATAAAATGCTAATAGAGCGAAATTTAACCAGCTTAAAACTTTAATAATGTTAGACAATATTCGTGTAGAAGATATCATGTTTCTGGACATAGAAACGGTGCCACAAGAATCGGTTTATGATAATATGAGTCAGGAAATGCAGGTTTTGTGGGATAAAAAAAGTGAATATTTCAGAAAGGAAGATGAAACAGCTTCGGATGTATATGGGCGGGCTGGAATTTATGCCGAGTTTGGCAAGATTGTGTGTATTTCAGTTGGTATTGTTACCGCGAGGGATACCAAGCGGATATTCCGAGTGAAGTCATTTGCCGGAGATAATGAAAAAGTATTGCTGGAAGATTTCGGGCAAATGCTAAATCAGTTTGCACGTGGTCGGGATCGAAACATCTGCGGGCATAATGCAAAGGAATTTGATTTTCCTTTCATCGCTCGACGCATGCTGATTAACGGTGTGCATCTGCCGCATATTCTTGATGTGGCTGGTAAAAAACCTTGGGAGGTTAAATTTCTGGATACAATGGATATGTGGAAGTTTGGCGATTATAAACACTACACATCGCTTAATCTGTTAACCACCATTTTTAATATTCCATCGCCTAAGGATGATATAGACGGAAGCCAGGTGGCAGCAGTATTTTATGAAGAGAACGATGTCGAACGGATAGCTCGTTATTGTGAAAAGGATGTATTGGCCACTGCTCAGTTATTTCTCCGGTTTAAAGGCGAGGATTTAATTGATGAGGAGGCTATTGAGCATGCATAAAAAGTGTTAATCTGTTGATTTTAGGAGTTATTGATAGCATATCAGATTAACAAATAGGCGATTAAACACATCACCAATAAAAAATCAATCTAAAAGAAAGTACCTAAGGGTTTTTATGAACAGTTCAGGTTGTTCAGCGTGTAGCCAATGGCCTGCATTAGGTATGGTCACTAATTCTGCATTTTTAAAATACTTTCGCATAATCAGGGTGTCCTCCTCCATAACATATCCCGATTTTTCACCTCTGATAAAGATAGAATCAATATTTATATGGTTTTGCTCAGGAGTTAAAGCAGAGAAACCATCCATTATTGCCTCCAACCGATCTTTAATTACAGTAAGGTTTAAGCGCCATTGATAATTGCCGCTTTTCGTACGTTCAATATTTTTTAAGAGAAACTGGCGCAATTTGATGTCGTCCAGATTTTTACTTAGTTGCACATCAATATCAGACCGCGACTTAACGTTACTAAAGTCAACATTGAGCATGCTGTCAATGATGAGCGCGTGATTGTTGGTAATTTGCGCAAAGTTGCTGAACGAGGCATAGGATTTTGGAGCAATGTCCAAAACGATAAGCTTACTGATCATTTCTGGATGGTCCAGGGCAAATCGCATGACCGTTTTCCCACCCATCGAATGCCCCAAGAGGTAGGCTTTATTGATGTTATGATCTGTAAGGAACTCATGAAGGTCATTTGCCATACAGTCAAAATCATGTTCGTTACTATGTGGCGAATGACCGTGATTACGTTGATCAACCAGGAATATGTGAAAGTCTTTTTCCAACTGACGAGCGATTGACACCCAATTGTCAGATGCACCATATAAGCCATGAAGAATGACAAGTGGTGGTTTGTCCTGACCATATTCCCGGTAGAATAACTTCATGTTTACTTAATCAGTTGTTGTTGATATAGTTGAATTGTTTTCTCCAACCCAATATATAAGGCATCACTAATAAGGGCATGACCGATGGATACTTCCTTTAAAAACGGAATACGCTCATTGAAGTATTTTAGGTTATCGAGGTTTAAGTCGTGCCCCGCATTAATCTTTAACCCAATTTTGTTGGCAAGTTCGGCCGCTTCAACAAAAGGAGCAATCGCCGCCTCACGATCTTTTGCATAATCAGTAGCGTAAGGTTCTGTATAAAGCTCAATACGGTCGGTATTTGTTTTTACAGCACTTTCGATGTTTTTCAGATCGGTATCGATAAATATTGATGTACGTACGCCGGCTTCACTAAAACGGCCAATGACATCTTGCAAAAAGGTCATGTTGTTAACTGTATCCCAACCTGCATTTGAGGTTAGTGCTTCTGGCGGATCTGGTACTAATGTAACCTGATGAGGCTTGACAGCTAATACTAAGTCTATAAATTCTTTAGATGGATATCCTTCAATGTTAAATTCAGTTTTTATAACAGGGCGAATGTCATGCACATCTTTATAACGAATGTGACGCTCGTCCGGGCGTGGATGAACCGTTACCCCATCGCCTCCAAAATCCTGAACATCAATAGCTGCTTTTAGTACACTTGGTGTGTTGCCTCCGCGTGAATTACGAAGGGTAGCAACCTTATTAATGTTAACACTTAGTTTAGTCATTGCTTTTTTATTGATGAACACCCGCTTTTGGGTGACTAATTACAAAATAAACTATCCCCAATAATTGTTTGTTATAATGTTAGACAGTATTTTTAATTGTCAAACAATTACGACAACAAAGGGTTCTTTAATGTCGCGCAAAATTATAAAGTATTTCCAAAAGTAAAATATGTTGGCACAAGAATTAATATCAGAAGTAGTACCATCACTTAAAACATCCGACTCTGGTCTGGATGCCCTTAACTGGATGGAAGTATTTCGTGTGTCTCATTTGCCAATTGTTAATAATAAATCATTCCTCGGCTTAATATCAGATGTTGATATCTATGATTTAAATAAAGCTGAAGAACCGCTGGGCAATCATACCTTGTCGTATGAACGGCCTTATGTATATGACCATCAGCATATCTATGATGTCATTGAGATAGCTTCGCGATTGAAGTTAACAGTTGTTCCGGTTCTGGGGAAGAATGAAGAATATTTGGGTTTGGTAACTCAGAGTGATTTGTTACAGAAATTTGCCGATTTAATTGCAGTGCATAATTCAGGTGGTATCATTGAGCTGGAGCTATTGCCAAGAGATTATTCACTGGCCGAAATATCCAGAATTGTTGAAGATACAGATACTAAGATTTTAAGTTTGTATGTATCTCAACCTGTTGGTTCTGAAAAGATATGTGTGGCAATCAAGCTGAACAGGCTCGATGTGTTGCCGGTTCTAAATGCATTTGATCGGTATGACTATTCAGTGAAAACAACATATGTTGGCGATAATTCCTACGATGATACTGTGAAAAAAAACTACGAAGCATTAATGAGGTATCTTAACATGTAGCATTTAAATATCGTTAAAATTTGATTGAAGCAGGAAATTGGGGCAACAAAGGATATAGTATAAGTATGTGTTTTATACTTATTGGGGTGTTATGGCCTTTTCTTGCCAAATCTCAAAGTACGCCAATTGACTCTTCCGTGCTCACAGTTCAGCAGATTGTAATTTCAGGAAATAAAATTACGAAGCCGCAGGTGATATTAAACGAACTGGCATTCAGTCAGGGCGATAGTGTAACCATAAGTGAGATTGAAAATGTTGTTACCAGAAGTCGGCACAATTTGTTAAATACCTCCCTGTTTAATTTCGTAACTATTCGGTATACATTTCAAAGTGATGAGTCTGTTTTTTTTCACATAACCGTTGATGAGCGATGGTACTGGTGGGTATTTCCAATATTTGAGGTGGCCGACCGGAATTTAAGTGCGTTTTTGAATAGTGGTGATTGGTCGCGTGTTAATTATGGTGTTTATATGAAACGTGATAATTTCAGGGGTAGGAATGAAAAAATATTGGCCAGGATACGCTTAGGGTTTACCACTCAAATATTATTGGGCTATCAGTCGCCTGAATATAAGAATAAAGGCGGCTGGGGGGCATCCTTTGATTTCAGGATGTACGATCAATTGCCCTATGAAACTGTTGATAATCAGCAGGAATTTAAGGAGCTGCAGACGGAGATGGCTCAAGTAACCTACTTTGGCTCCGTCTATTATACGTTTCGGTCAGGCTTGTATAACAGGCATAAGCTGGAGCTTTCCTATAATTCATACCAGGTAAGTGATTCAATTATTGATCTGAATCCAAATTATCTGACACCGGATGATAACTCTCTTAAGTTTCTAAGGCTGACGTATGAATATGAATGGGATAAACGCGATTCTAAAGTGTATCCATTAAATGGAACACGCGTTAAATTAAGTACTACCAAAGATGGATTTGGTCTCTGGGATGGTGGTTTGAATAACCTTAACGTCAGTGGAGCCATCGATAAGCATATTAGCATTACCAATCGTTTATTTGGTTCAAGCATTGTAAGCGGAAAATATAATACGAGTAATTCATTGCCATACATCTTGAATGAGGGTATTGGTTATAAGGGATTTATAAATGGGTATGAATTGTATGTAATAGATGGAACAAAGCAAGTAATGGCGAAAAATCAATTGGTATTTGCCCTGCTTGAGCCTCGTGTAAAAAATATTGGTTTTATGCCCTTATCGCAGTTTGCAAAGGTTAATTATGCCTTCTACCTTAAAACCTATTATGATTTTGGATACGTTTGGCAAGATAATCCGCCAATATCTAATACCTTTGTCAACGACTGGCAGTATGGTTATGGGTTAGGGCTTGATTTTGTAACGTTTTACGATATGGTTTGGAGCTTTAATTATTCGGTCAATAAGCACAATGAGCATGGATTTTTTGTGCATTTTAACCTTGCTATATAACATTTAACGGACAGATGTCTTATGCGTATCGCTGTATTTGGTAAACAATTCCGGGAGGATTTTTACAACACTTGTAAGCTTATTTTTCAGATTCTAAAAGATCAGGATGTGGAGGTGGTGATTCATAAACCTTTTTACGATTTCCTGCTGTCGAATGTTAAAATGAAGCCTGAAGTATATGGTTTCTTCACAAAGCATGAAGAAATTAACGGCATAGATCTGTTTTTTAGTATAGGTGGTGATGGTACATTTTTGGAGTCTATCACTTACGTGCGCGACAAAGGAATACCAATGGTCGGAATTAACAGCGGACGTTTAGGTTTTTTGGCTGACATATCAAAAGGAGAACTACAACAAACAATCAGCGAGATTCTTAATGGAAGTTACAAGACTAAGCAACTGGATTTGCTTGAACTGAATACGATTGGGAATGATTTTGGAGAGTACAACTTTGCCCTTAACGAGCTGGCACTTGTAAAGCGCGATAGTTCTGCTATGATTTTAATCCATACATATGTGAATGATGAATTCTTAAATTCTTATTGGGCAGATGGATTAATCGTGGCAACCACAACCGGTTCTACAGCTTACTCTTTAAGCGTTGGTGGGCCAATTATGCATCCCGATAGTCAGAACTTTATTATTACCCCAATAGCTCCGCACAATTTAAACGTTCGACCGATAGTGATGCCCAATGATGTGGAGATCACGTTAAAAGTAGAAGGTCGCGATTCAAAATTTCTGGCATCGCTCGACTCAAGGAGCAAAGTATTTGAAAACACTGTTCATTTAAAAATCAAAAAAGCTCCTTTTAGTGTAAAAGTCATCCAGCCAAGCGAACATTCATTTTTTACTACATTGCGCAATAAAATGATGTGGGGCGTTGATAAGCGCAATTAATATTTATTTTAGCGCAATAAATTTTATTAATTCGTGTTTGAATTTTGTGGTTAGAGCTGGTAAGCATGATACAACCAGCGTAGGGAATAATTTGGTTACAATAAATGATACATCAGTTGCTTAGTATAAAATCAATAATTAAGAAAGGTCGATTGTGTTTGTTAATTGGCATGCTTTTTTTGGCCAATAAACAATTGGTAAAGGCACAGGATCGACTTGAACTCGGTGGATTTATTGGTACCTCCTATTATTTTGGTGATTTAAGTAAAGGCATTCCTTTTGCAAATTCTCATCTGGCAATTGGCGGGATAGGGCGTTATGTTTTCACAGATCGTATTGCTTTAAAAGGTATGGCGTTATTTGGTAATATAAGCGGAGATTACCATGGGCAGGATTTACGTTACCCCGAAACTTCAGACGCAAATTATGCCTTTAAGAGAAGTATCGGCGATATATCGGCTCAGGTAGAGTTTAATTTTATGTCGTACGATCATAAATATATTACAACAACCAACTTTACACCATATATTTCTGTAGGTCTTGCTACAACTATTTATAACAGAATTGATACAGATGTTGAAAATTCTGCTGGCAAACCAAGTTTTATATTATCTTTGCCGTTCGGTGTAGGTGCGAAGTACAAGTTGAACAAATATATTCGGGTAGGTGCCGAATGGACCTTCAGAAAAACATTTGTTGATGACTTGGACTACATGGGTCCGGGAAGTATAAATCCGAACGACCCTTATGGATTTGGAGAGAGCACTTTTACACACAATAACGACTGGGTGTCGTTTGCAGGAGTTTACGTTACAATGAGTTTGTTGAAACGTAAAACCAAATGTAATGATGGTATAAAAAAATAGACAGATTCAGAATATGTCGCTGAAAGATCAACTGGTAGATAAGAGGTTACCAAGTCATGTTGCCATAATAATGGATGGAAATGGTCGCTGGGCAAAGCAACGAGGCAACGCAAGAGTGTTTGGTCATAAGCACGGAGTAAAAGCAGTAAGAGAAGTTACTGAAGCAGCCGCCGAGTTAGGTATTCAATATCTGACTTTGTATGCATTTAGTACCGAGAACTGGAACCGTCCTAAAACAGAAGTTGACGCCTTGATGAGCTTGTTAGTTTCAACGATCAGCTCAGAGACATCTACGCTGATGAAAAATAATGTGCGACTCAACACCATCGGTAATCGGGAGTCTTTACCATCAGGAGTGCAAGCAAAACTACAGGGCTGCATTGAGAAAACATCATCAAATACCGGATTAACTTTAACATTGGCATTGAGCTACAGTTCGCGCTGGGAAATTATTGAAGCTTTTAAGTGTGTAGCCAGTAAAGTTAAAGATAGTCAGATGGATATAAATGATATTAATGCTAATCTGATCAGTGATCATTTAAGTACCGGCGGTATGCCAGATCCTGAGTTAATGATACGAACCAGTGGTGAGCATCGAATTAGTAACTTTTTACTTTGGCAGTTAGCATATTCTGAGCTATATTTCTGCGATGTTTTATGGCCCGACTTTAGGAGGGATGATTTTTATCGGGCCTTACTGAATTTTCAAGGGCGTGAAAGACGCTTTGGAAAGACAGGAGATCAAATTAAAAAATAAGATTATCTGATAATTGTGAGAAAGACTAGTGAAGGAGATAATCAAATGAAACGAACTAACTATTGAATTACATGGAAGGTCATATCCGCTATAAGATTTTATTTGTTTTTCTATTAACATTCTCTTTGATTGATGCATGGGGGCAAACGAACGATGTGCCGAAAATATCTTATTCGGGTACACCTCGAAAGTATACCATTGCTGATATTGAAGTGACTGGGGTGCAAAACCTGGATCCTAAAATGCTGGTTAATATTAGTGGGCTAAAAGTAGGACAACAAATAACTGTACCAGGAGACGAGATTACTGAAGCAATAAAAAGATATTGGGGGCACGGCTTATTTTCGGATGCTAAAATAAAAGCTAAGAAAATTGAAGGGCGTGAAATATATCTTGAAATCTATTTAAAAGAACAACCACGTTTATCAGACTTGTTCTTTTACGGTTTAAAGAAAAGTGAAATAGAAACTGTAGAAGAAAAAGTTGCCATGATGAAAGGACAGCAGGTGACACCATATTCGGTGACGCGTGCTGAAAAGTATATTACTGACTATTTTGTTGGCAAAGGATTTTACAATACGGAAGTAAATATTGTACAAAAAGACGATCCAGCTAAAGCCAATCATGTAACCTTAGATATTCATGTAGATAAGAAAGATAAGGTTAAAGTGAGCTCTTTGACATTCGAAGGTAATAGCGTATTAAGCGATAGTAAGCTTAATCGTACGATGAAAAAAACGAATGAAAAAGGCCAAATACTGAACTTCTTCCGTAGCAAGAAGTTTGTAGTTGAGAAATATGACGAAGATTTAACCGCTGTTATTGATAAATACAATGAGATGGGGTATCGTGATGCCCGTATCGTGACAGAAGAGGTAAACAAGAATATTGAAGACAATACCGTTGATGTTAAGTTAGTTATTGAAGAGGGCGAGAAATATTACTTTGGTAATATCACATGGGTTGGTAACACAATCTATCCTTCTGAATATTTAGCTTATAAACTTCGAATTCAAAAAGGGGATATATTTAATCAAAAGTATTTGGATGAACGCTTGATAAGTGATGAAGATGCGGTTCATAACGAATACATGGATAAGGGTTACTTATTCTCAAACATCAGTCCGGTTGAAACTGGCGTTCGTGGTGATACGATTGATATCGAAATGCGAATCTTTGAGGGGCAGCAAGCGACTATCAATAAGGTAATTATCCGTGGAAACACCAAAACACACGAGCATGTTGTGCGTCGTGAGGTTAGAACAAAACCAGGACAGTTATTTAGTAAATCGGAATTAATACGTACTGTGCGCGAATTGGCTCAGTTAGGTCATTTCGATCCTGAGAATATTGCTCCCGATGTACAGCCAAACCAGGATAATGGTACGGTTGACCTTGTTTATCAGCTGGAAGAAAAGGCCAATGACCAGATTGAATTATCAGGTGGTTGGGGTGCTGGTATGTTTGTAGGTTCATTAGGTTTGAAATTTACAAACTTCTCAATGCGTAACATTTTTAATAAGGAAGCCTGGCGTCCTCTACCAACAGGTGACGGACAAACTTTAGCTTTACGCGCTCAGACCAATGGTAAATTCTATCAATCATACAGCTTATCATTTACTGAACCTTGGTTAGGTGGTAAAAAACCAAACTCATTGAGTTTCTCAATTTATCACTCGATCCAAACTGGCGTGAGTTCAAGTTACTACGATCCACGCTACGCATATGGTGGTGGTTACGGTTACGGTGGTGGATATGGTTACCAATATCAAAATCCGGCTGATATTAACCAGCATATGAAAATCACCGGTATGTCATTAGGTTTTGGTAAACGACTGCGCTGGCCGGATGATTACTTTTCATTATATACTGAGGTAAGTTATCAACGTTACGATCTTAAGGACTGGAATTATTTCATCATGCAAAATGGAATTTCCAACAACTTAAATTTTAAAGTGATGCTAAGTCGTCGCTCAATTGATAATCCGATTTATACACGACAAGGATCTGACTTCTCCGTTGGTTTAGAATTCACACCACCTTGGTCAATGTTTGGAGAAGATAAAAATTGGGCAAACGCTACTGATGAAGAAAAATACCAAAAAATCGAATACCATAAGTGGACATTCAAAGGTGCGGTATATAAACCGATCGATAACAGTAGTAAGTTAGTTGTGATGGGTCGCATGGAAATGGGATTCCTCGGATATTACAATAAAGATCTTCAATCACCATTCGAGAAGTTTGTATTAGGAGGTGATGGTATGTCCGGCTATAGTATGTATGGTAGTGAAACAATTGGCTTACGTGGATATGAAAACTCATCGCTTACACCATACAATGCCCGTGGGTCGTATGATGGTAACATCTACAATAAGTTAACAATGGAAGTACGATATCCATTGACATTACAACCATCGGCTACGGTATTTGCACTGGCCTTCCTCGAAGCTGGTAATGCCTGGAGCAAGTATGAAGAATTCAATCCATTTGAGTTAAAACGTTCGGCAGGAGTAGGTTTGCGTATCTTCTTACCAATCTTTGGTTTGATGGGTATCGACTGGGGATATGGATTTGATGACAGTTTGTATCGTACAAATGCAGGAGGCAGTCAGTTCCATTTTGTTATTGGTCAAAGTTTCTGATTTTAATGGTTATTACTGTTTGGTTTAATTTTTGATTAGATTAGCATACTTAAATAACAGAGCTATGAAAAATATTGTATTAGTATTAGCAATGGTATTGGTTAGTCAGTTGGCTGCCAGTCAAAAGTATGCATTTGTCGATTCGGAATATATCTTGCGCAATGTACCGGCTTATGAAGCTGCTAATGAGCAACTATCGCAGCTGTCTACCAAATGGCAGTCTGAAGTTGAGCAACGTTTTGAAGAAATAGCACAGCTTTATAAAAATTATCAGGCTGAAAACGTCTTTCTATCAAACGAGATGAAAGTAAAGCGTGAAAATGAAATTGTTGAGAAAGAAAAGCAAGCCAAGCAGTTACAGCAGAATTATTTTGGTCAAAATGGCGAGTTATTTAAGCGCCGTGAAGCTTTGATTAAACCTATTCAGGACGAAATTTATAATGCAATTTCTGATATAGCAGCCGAAAATAATGTTGCCGCTGTTTTTGACAAGGCATCTGGCATGGGAATCATGTACGTTGATACTAAGTTTGATATCAGCGATGATGTTTTGATTAAACTAGGCTATAAAACAGAAAACTAAAACACTACTAATATGAAAAATTTATACTCACTAATTGTCGTTTTTATGTTGGCTTGTACAGCAGCTTTTGGACAGCAGCCAATGAAATTCGGACATATAAATAGTGCAGAAGTATTACAGGCGTTGCCTGAACTTAAGGAAGTAGAAACGCAAATGGAAGCTGAATTCAATGAAAAAGAAGGTCAGCTGACAGCGATGCAGGAAGAATTGGTTGGAAAGCAGGAAGCTTATCAGCAAGAGGCAGCAAGCTTAACACCAGAACAAAGAGCTGAACGCGAGCAGGAGTTGGTTGTCATGAATCAGAAAGTACAGGAGTTTTATATGTTGTCGCAACAACAGATGCAGGTAAAGCAAAATGAGCTACAGGCGCCAATAATGCAAAAGTTAAAAGCGGCTATCCAAGAGGTTGGTGACGAGGAAGGATTTTTATACATCTTTGAAATGACCAGTCGTGTGCCGGTGTATGCCTCTGATAAGAGTGTAGATGTAGGACCATTGGTTAAAGCAAAACTAGGAATTCAATAATTGAAAAATAAAAATTTATAATATGAAGTTAATCAAATTACTAGTCGTTATAGTGGCATTTGCTTTCGTTGGTAAAGGGGAAGCTCAGGATCTTAAATTCGGTCACATTCATATTCAGGAGATGGTGAATCAACTGCCTGATAAAATTGCTGCAGATAAAGAATTAACAACTGAAGGTCAGAAGTTGCAGGAGCAGCTTCAGGTAATGCAGCAGGATTTAAATAATAAATTTAATGAGTACATTGCTCAGCGCGATACTTTACCTGATCTGATCAGAGCGACTAAAGAAAAAGAAATTCAGGATTACGAACAGCGAATCAATCAATTTAGCCAGATTGCTAAAACATCTATCACTCAGAAAGAACAGCAGCTATTACAACCGATTATTGTAAAGGTACAGAAGGCTATTGACGAAGTTGGTCAGGAGCAAGGTCTAGTCTATATTTTTGATATTAGCTCGCAGGTGGTTGTTTACCATTCAGAAAAGAGTATTGATTGTGCACCATTAGTAAAAGCTAAGCTTGGTGTTCAGTAATTAAGATACAAGGCATAATAAAATAATAGCGGGTGGCAGTAATGTCACCCGCTTTTGTATCTTTATAATTCAATTATTTAAAATGGCTGAAAAAAAAGCAGGATCAATTGCTGTGTTTGACTCTGGTTACGGAGGTTTAACCGTGCTGAATAAAATAATCCAGCACCTTCCGGATTACGATTATATCTATTTAGGTGATAATGCGCGTACACCTTATGGTACAAGGTCGTTTGAGGTCGTATATGAGTATACTTTAGAAGCCGTTAAGAAGTTGTTCGACATGGGTGCACATTTAGTTATTTTAGCCTGTAATACGGCATCAGCCAAGGCGCTCAGAAATATTCAACAGAAGGATTTGCCTGGCATTGATCCTGATCGTAGAGTATTGGGTGTAATCAGGCCTAGTGTTGAGCTAATGGATCAGCTGAGTATTACCAAACATGTCGGGGTATTAGGTACGTCAGGAACTATTCAATCTGAATCCTACCCGATTGAAATAAACAAGCTGTTTCCGCACATACAAGTAACGCAGGAAGCTTGCCCTATGTGGGTGCCTTTAGTAGAGAATAATGAGTTTAATAATGGCGGAGCTGATTATTTTGTTAAGCAACATATCAGCAATTTGCTGAATAATGATCCGGCGATAGATACGATTGTTCTGGGATGCACACATTACCCATTATTGCTCAATAAAATCAAAGAGCAGTTGCCAACTCACGTAAATGTCGTGGAGCAAGGTGATATTGTGGGTGAAAGTTTAAAAGATTATTTATCGAGGCATCCTGAGATGGATGAAAAGTGTGCCAAAGGTGGCAATGTAAAGTTTTATACCACGGAGCAGGTTTCGAGGTTTAAACAAACAGCCGGTATATTCTTTGAGGGAGAGCTGAATGTTGAGCATGTGGTTTTGTAAAGCTATCAGCTATTATCTAACAGCTGATAGCTTTAGGCTTATTTTTCTTCTCCACCTTCTTTAAACCAGCCAGCATACATTAAATAGTTGTTGGCTATCTTTTGAACCATTTCTCTTGATTGATCCGGCTCAATATCTTTAACTTTCTTGGCCGGCACACCTGCATAAACACTATTTGGCTCAACAATGGTACCGGTTAATACCAATGAATTGGCAGCTATAATTGAATTACTGCCAATAACTGCATGATCCAATACAGTAGCACCAATGCCAATTAGCACATTATCTTCTATTTTAGCACCATGTATGGTCACATTATGACCAATTGACACGTTGTTGCCAATTTCTACGGTTGATTTCTGGTAGAGTGTGTGAAGAACTGATCCATCCTGGATATTAACTTTATTTCCTATGCGTATTGAATTAACATCGCCCCTCAGTACGGCATTGAACCAAATACTGCAATCGTCGCCCATCTCCACATCGCCGATGATTGTTGCATTTTCGGCCAGATATACATTCTTACCTATTTTAGGAGTGAAGCCTCTTACTGTTTTTATAAGCGCCATATACTTTTTAATTAATCATTCGTTGAAAGCCTAACACTAGATTGAGATAATAGTTTCAGACCTTACTAATAAGTAGCAAAAATAAGATCATCTTTTGAGGAATTGTGTAATCTCGGCCTAAAAAGTAACAATTTGTTAATATGATGAGCGTGCCACTTTTTATTACAGAAATGTGTTTTATAACACAAGGCTTTGAGGTGTATAACATGACAAAAGTCAACATGTCGTGGAGGGCATATCTCTACCTTTACCCCATATTTCAGAGGAAATTAATGTTGAAAAATTATTCAAAAAGTCAACATTGATTTCCTTTTTATTGATTGCTTAACTTTGTTTTAATATAGATACGAATAAGAACCTTATCAATCATGGGTAAAAGGTCAAAAGTTATTGAACGAGAAGAAGTCGTAGTAAGGTTTTCTGGGGATTCCGGTGACGGAATGCAGCTTACCGGAACTTTATTTTCATACACTTCTGCGATTTTTGGAAATGACATTTCAACATTTCCTGATTATCCATCTGAAATTCGTGCTCCACAAGGAACTATTAGTGGTGTATCAGGTTTTCAGGTGCATTTTGGACATACCGAAGTTTATACTCCGGGCGACTATTGCGATGTGCTGGTTGCGATGAATCCTGCAGCATTAAAAGCTAATGCTAAGTGGATGAAACCAGGTGGTACAGTAATTCTGGATGTGGATAGTTGTGACGAAAAGAACTTGCGAAAAGCAGGTTACGAAACAAACGATCCGATTACAGAAAGTAAGCTGGGAGGCTATAATATTGTAAAAGCTCCTATTACAACTCTTACAAAAGAGAGTTTGAAAGATATGGGCTTGGATAATAAAAGTATCCTTCGTAGTAAAAACATGTATGCTCTTGGTCTTGTTTATTGGTTATTCGATCGTCCGTTAGATCATACCAAAGACTACATTAAGAAGAAATTTGCCAAGAAACAGCTGATTGTTGATGCTAACATTAAGGTGTTGGAAGATGGTTACAATTATGGAAATATAATTCAGGCCTTAACACCTTCATACCATATTAACCCGGCAGATATCAAGCCTGGTAAATATCGTAACTTAAGCGGTAACGTTGCTGTTGCATGGGGATTTTTGGCCGCTGCTGAAAAGAGTGGATTAGAGCTTTTCTTAGGATCTTACCCTATTACGCCGGCTACCGAGATTCTTCAGGAATTAAGTGCCCGTAAAGATCTAGGTGTTAAAGTATTCCAGGCTGAAGATGAGATTGCTGGTATTTGTACGTCTATTGGTGCAAGTTTCGCTGGCGACTTGGCAGTAACTACAACATCTGGTCCTGGTTTAGCACTGAAAGGCGAAGCAATCGGATTGGCTATTATTGCAGAATTACCTTTAGTAGTTGTAAATGTTCAGCGTGGTGGACCTTCTACAGGATTACCAACTAAAACTGAACAATCTGACTTAATGCAGGCACTTTATGGTCGTAACGGTGAAAGTCCGGCGGTTATTATTGCAGCTAGTTCACCAACAAACTGTTTCGATTATGCTTTCTATGCAGCTAAAATAGCAGTTGAGCATATGACACCAGTTATTCTGTTGACGGATGGTTTCTTAGCGAATGGTACACAGCCATGGCGTTTACCTGATATGAATGAATGGCCGGAAATTCAAGTTCCACGTGCGAAAGTTGAAGATAAAGATTGGCATCCGTACAAGCGTGATTTAGAAAAATTATCACGTTACTGGGCTGTGCCAGGTGTTGAAGGCCTTGAACACCGTATTGGTGGACTGGAAAAAGATGAGCACACTGGTGCTGTTTCTCACGATGCTTTGAATCACCAGAGAATGGTTGAGTTAAGAGAGGGAAAAGTACAAAAGATTGCTGATTATATCCCAGAACTAGAGTTGGTTGGTGAAGAAGATGCTGATGTATTGGTTGTTGGATGGGGAGGAACATTCGGACACCTGTTTACAGCAGTTGATGAGTTGGCACAAGAAGGTCATAAGTTTGCTTTGGCACACTTTAACTATATCAAACCACTTCCCCGTAATACTTATGAAGTGCTTAAGCGCTATAAGAAAATCGTGGTGTGTGAATTGAACCTTGGTCAGTTTGCTGATTATCTAAGGATGCAGTTCCCTGATATTGATACCTTACGCTTTAATAAAGTACAGGGACAACCATTTACAGTAATTGAATTGAAAGAACATTTTAAAACATTGTTGGAGGACTAGAATAATGGCTGAAAATTGTCAATTAAAATTCACTGACTTTAAAAGTGACCAAAGCGTTAAGTGGTGTCCTGGTTGTGGAGACCATGCCATTTTGAATTCTGTTCAGAAAGCAATGGCGAACCTTGGATATAAAAAAGAAGAAGTTGCTGTAATATCAGGTATTGGTTGTTCATCACGATTCCCTTACTATATGGAAACTTATGGTTTTCATACAATTCACGGACGTGGTTCAGCTATTGCATCAGGTGTAAAAGTTGCAAATCCTGAACTTAAAGTATGGCAAATTACCGGTGATGGTGATGCCTTAGCAATTGGAGGTAACCATTTTATCCATTCTATTCGTCGTAATATTGACTTAAATGTAATCCTTTTCAATAACCAGATTTATGGTTTGACTAAAGGACAGTATTCTCCAACGTCGAAGCGCGGATTTATTTCTAAAACATCTCCATTTGGAACTGTTGAAGCACCGTTCCGTCCGGGTGAGTTATGTATTGGAGCTCGTGGGCAGTTCTTTGCGCGTTGTATTGATACAGACATTAAGCATTCAGTAGTTATGCTTGAGGAAGCTGGTAAGCATGAAGGTACTTCAATCGTAGAAGTGTTGCAAAATTGTGTGATCTACAATGATAAAACACACAATGCAATTACAGATAAAGCATTCTCTCAAGATCGTACAATAAAGCTTGAGCATGGTAAACCAATGATCTTTGGTAAAGAAAGGAACAAAGGATTAGTGCTGGAGGGGCTTGAGTTGAAGGTGGTTACTATTGGTGAAAATGGAATTACCGAGGATGACATTCTGGTTCATAATGCAGAGTGTGACGATATAACTTTGCATTTGAAACTGGCTGATATGGAATATCCTGAGTACCCTGTTGCTCTTGGTGTTATCCGCTCTGTAAAAGCACCTGTATACGATCAGGATGTTGAAGAACAATTAGCAGCTGTTCAGGAAAAATCAAATGTAAAATCCTTTACTGACCTGATTCATTCAGGGGACGTTTGGGATGTTAAATAATTATTTTTTTATTGAGTTAGCAACAAAAAGCCGTTTAAGAAAATTCTTAAACGGCTTTTTTAATACCTTGAAACGTAAGCTCCTTATTTTGTCAGTAATGTTTTTGTGTAGAACATCAACATCTCTTTCACTTCGTTGTAATTATCGTTTTTAACCTTTACGTCGGTTAAGCGTGGCAAATGAATGGCAAAATAACTTTGGCTATTCGCCATTTCAAATAAATTACTGGCTAAAGCTCTTGGGTATGGAAAATCACTATTTACCTCAGAGATCACCTTAGCCACCTTTTCACAAAGCAACTTATAGTTCTGGAAAAAGCCTTCTGTATTCTCTTTATCTACTTCTTTAGTATAGTAGGCTTTCGTTCCTTCTGCAATGATTACCCGGTGCAATACACTCTCATTGACGTAATCAATTGCAGGATTTTCTTTATGTGCATATACCAATGTATCAATAATAATGTCCAGTTTGTCAGTAACTGATTTGATATTCATTGTGTTAATATCAATCAAATAACTTACCCACTCCCAATACCATGATACCAGGTATAATAAAAGCAGGTGTTTGTTTTCAAAGTATCGATAAACTGAAGCTTCAGTAGAGCTCATTTTATGAGCAAGTTTTTTAAAGGTAAAAGCTTCAAAGCCTATTTCATCAATAAGTAAAATGCTGTGTTTGATAATATTCTGACCTAAAGTGGTGTCTTGAGGATCGCGCAGATACAGCTTATTGTTAAGGTTTATTTTTATTCCGATTGACATTGTTAAATCACTTATTTTAAGCAAAAATAAACATTTTTTTGAACAAGTTTTTTGATTTCCTGTTACAGTTAGATAAATCATAAAGATAGTAATGCTATCATAAAAAAAAGTAATATATTTGAACGCAAATAAGTTGCTTTAAATTATTAAATGTAGACACTGCTGAACGGTTAACAGTAGTAGTGAAATTAAATGTAGTAAAGATGAGTGTCACACACAAAAAGGGTTTGTTTAGCAACTTGAAGCAAGATCTGCCAGCTTCAATCGTCGTTTTTTTAGTAGCAGTACCGCTTTGTTTAGGTATTGCATTGGCATCAGGAGCACCATTGTTCTCTGGTATTATAGCTGGTATCGTAGGAGGTATTGTTGTTGGTGCGTTAAGTGGTTCGCAACTTGGGGTTAGTGGACCAGCTGCTGGATTAGCGGTTATTGTTTTAACTGCAATTAATGAATTGGGTAGTTTTGAATTGTTCCTGACTGCAGTTGTTATAAGCGGAATTATCCAGCTGATTCTGGGGTATGCAAAGGCAGGTATTATTGGCTATTATTTTCCCTCATCAGTTATTAAGGGGATGCTGACAGGTATTGGTATAATCATTATTTTGAAGCAGATACCACATAGTTTGGGTTATAATAAGGATTTTGAAGGTAGTTTATCCTTCAATCAGCCAGATGGACACAACACCTTATCGGAGCTCTATTACATGTTTGAAGCAATATCCCCGGGTGCGGCCATTATCACCTTGTTGTCAATGGCGGTATTAATTCTTTGGGAACGCCCTTTTATGCAAAAAATACGCCTGTTTAAAACAATTCAGGGACCGCTGGTTGTTGTAATTCTGGGCATTGTTTTAAATCTTATATTCCAGGGTATTCCCTCTTTATCTTTAAAAGTTGATCAGGTTGTTGCTATTCCGGTAGCGCAAAGTTTTAGTGGATTTTTTGAGCAATTTATGCGCCCCGATTTTAGCCAGATGCTCAATCCTTCAGTATGGGTTATTGGTGCGACAATTGCTATAGTTGCCAGTCTGGAAACCCTTTTATGTGTTGAAGCAACTGATAAATTGGATCCTCAAAAACGGGTGACGCCAACCAATAGAGAATTAAAAGCACAGGGGTTAGGTAATGTTATTTCAGGCCTGATTGGCGGTTTGCCAATAACACAGGTTATCGTTCGCAGCTCAACAAATATTCAGTCTGGCGGGAAATCAAAACTTTCAGCCATCTTTCATGGTGTTATTATGCTGGGGTGTGCCATGGCCATTCCCAAAGTTTTGAACTTAATTCCATTGGCCAGCTTGGCTTCTATCTTATTTATTGTAGGATATAAACTGGCTAAACCAGCCTTGTTTAGGCAGATGAGTAAGCTTGGAAAAGAGCATTTTGCACCATTTATGGTAACCATATTGGGAATTGTTTTTACTGACTTACTAGTAGGTATTGTAATGGGATTGGTTGTTGCGGTTATGTATATTTTGTATAATAATTATAAAAAGCCTTTCTTGTTCGAACCGGATAAACATTTTAAAGACAATGTTTTGTATCTTAAACTGGCAGAAGATGTTACGTTCATTAATAAAGCAAGCGTTTTAAATACCCTGGCTCAAGTGCCCGATGGATCAAAAGTGATTATTGACGCCTCACGTTCTGTCAATATTTGTCATGATGTGATTGAGATCATCGACGAATTTAAAACCGGTGCCATTTACCGACAAATTGAGGTAGAAGTGCAGGAGCCGGTAGTAAGAGGTGTTAAAAACCAGCGAAGAAAAGTGGAATTCGCATTAAATGAATTTTAGCCATTCTCTATATGAGAATTTAAACTATTTAAAAGGAAGACTATGAGTGTAATAACACAAAATGCCAATACACAGTCAGAAATGACACCAGCCAATGCGATTGCATTATTAAAAGAGGGTAACGTTCGGTTTGTTGAGAATAAAAGGCTCGAACGTGATTTAAACCAGCAGGTTGCTGAAACAGCCGATGGACAATATCCTATGGCGGCCGTGGTGAGTTGTATCGATTCGCGCATTCCAACAGAAGTAGTTTTTGATCAGGGAATCGGGGATATCTTCAATGCAAGGATTGCAGGGAATATTGTGAATCCTGACATTCTTGGCAGTTTGGAATTTGCCTGCAAACTGGCTGGATCGAAAGCCATTGTGGTAATGGGACATACCTCTTGTGGGGCGATTAAAGGCGCTTGTGATCATGCTGAACTTGGTAATCTGACTCAAATGTTAGATAAGATTCAGCCTGCGGTTGATCAAACAATAACAGCTGAAGGAGAAGAGCGAAACTCAAGCAATATTGATTTTGTGAATAATGTTGCAGAAAAGAATGTTGTGTTGACAATTGAAAATATAAAATCACAAAGTACTGTACTGAATGAGATGTTCGAAAAGGGAGAAATCGACATTGTTGGTGCTATGTACGATGTGAAAACTGGCAAAGTAACTTTTAGTTAGTTATGTTCCCCGGTTAAATGTGACAGTTTCCTGAGTAGATCACATTTGACCATTTAATTTTACCTGAGTATGGTGATTTGATTTCAAACGTGAAATTTAAGTCACCATCTTTTTTAATAACCTGATATTAAATCAGCTTATAGTGTTATAAATTGTTGATATTAATCGCTTAGTAGTGTCAATTATCAGGTTGTGATTATTTTTTTTCAAATGAAGGTTTGTTTTTCTAAAATTTTATTTCAAATATTTGTAGCGCAAGAAAGCAGAAAAAAATGAATTTGATTTTAACACATAAAGGCTGGTGGCATCATACTTATCTTTCAAACGAGAGTTAAGAGCAACCGTCGTATATGTAAAAAATATATCAAAGGCTTATCGAAACTCTCGATAAGCCTTTTTTTATTACGTAAATTTAAGCTAACCATGGAATCAATAAACATTAAATCTATCGCCACAGCAATACCTGCAAATATTGCAGATGTGACTACACCAGTCAGTTTATATCTGAAACTTCGTGACGAATATCCAAATACAATTTTACTGGAGAGTAGTGATTATCATGGTAGTAGCAACTCCTTGTCGTTTATCTGTTTTGATCCGCTTTATGAGTTTATTGCAGATAAAGGAATGGTTTTGCAAGGCGAAGCACATAAGGAACTTAAGCCTATCCGGATAACAAAAGCCAGTAACGTACCACAGTTGTTAGACAGTTTTATCAAGCGATTCAAGGTTGAAGATGCTGACTGTCCGATCAAAGTAAATGGTTTGTTTGGATATTCGACATTTGATGCGGTTCAATATTTCGATACACTTCAATTTGAGGCAGAGAGGAAAGAAGCGCATTCCATTCCTGAGTTGCGATATACATACTACAAGTACATTGTTGCTTTTAATCACTTTACAAATCAATTGTATTTAATTGAAAACTTAAGGGATGGTGAAGCGTCGGCAAGTGCTGAGATGCTTGAGCAATTTTATAACCGCACAATACCAGCGTTTCAATTCAGTCCTTCAAACGATGAAGTTTCCAATCTGACGGATAATGAATTTATGGCAATGGTAACAAAAGGGAAAGAGCATTGCTTTCGTGGCGATGTCTTTCAAATAGTATTATCTCGTCAGTTTAGTCAGGAATTTACTGGTGATGAATTCAATGTCTACCGCGCATTACGTAACATTAATCCTTCACCATACTTATTCTATTTCGATTATGGGAGTTACAAAATATTTGGCTCTTCGCCTGAGGCACAGTTAATTATTGATAACAACATTGCTACCATAAACCCAATTGCCGGAACATTCAAACGCACTGGTGATGATGTCAAAGATCAGGAGTTGGCCATCAAGTTAAGCAAGGACGAAAAAGAGAATGCTGAGCATGTCATGTTGGTTGATCTCGCACGTAACGATCTAAGTCGTAACTGTGAAAATGTAAAAGTTAATACTTACAAAGAGGTGCAATATTACTCGCATGTTCTCCATTTGGTATCGGATGTGAGTGGTCAATTGCAGGAAGGATCTATCGCTGCACGTGTTATGGCAGATACCTTTCCGGCTGGCACATTGTCAGGAGCTCCCAAATATAAAGCCATGCAGCTGATTGACTCCATTGAAAATCAAAACAGGGGCTATTATGGCGGTTGCATTGGTAATAT
>DIYS01000236.1 GCA_002429115.1 Saccharicrinis sp. UBA6048
TCACTTTGATCGGCATCTCCACAAAACCAGCCATCAATCGCCACATTAATACAATTCTCATCTTCAACAACAGGCACCTCTCCCCATAATGCCTCCGGGTAATATCGTTTGAGGTATTCTTTCAGGATTTTTGCAGAATCGGCTGTTATCTCAGGTTCTGTTACGGGATAATGGTTATAAATCAATCCATATAACGGAATACCCCTTGTTTTCATCACCTCTAATGTCAATAAAGTATGGTTAATGGATCCTAGTCGTCCGGATGTAACGAGTATAACCGGGAAGTTATGTCGTTGGATAAAGTCAGCTACCAACAAATTCTCGTTAATGGGTACCATCAAGCCTCCTACCCCTTCGAGTAAAACCGTTTCATATCTCTGTTGAATCGTCTTAACAGATTCAACCAGTTTACTTTCGGATATAACAACACCTTCCATTTCTGCAGCTAAATGCGGACTGGCCGGAAATTGAAACAAATATGGGCAAGTCAGGCCTTCTTTATCATCGTTCAATACATCCATACCCATCAAACGGCGATGCACCTTAATATCTTCTGATACCCCTACACAGCCCGTTTGCGACAGCTTCATGGTGATCACATCTTTTCCTGAATCTTTTAAATATTTTCCCAGCAATCCGGTCACAACCGTTTTCCCGGCATCTGTATCAATGGCAGTTATAAAATAAGTGTTCATAATTAATTAGTTCGTAAGTTTAAAGTCAGTAGACAGTATTTTTAAATTTAAGTATCAAAGTATCAAGATTATTTACTTGGCGCCAAAAACATGTTTTGATATAGTACTTAGGGAGAAACTTTTACCAACATATTGTTCAGATTGCGGTAATCCTTGATCCATTTGTGGTTTTAGTCTTGATACTCATATCTTAATACTAATTTAGGTTCTTTTTCTTCATTTGCGCGTTTCGCGAGTGATATTTTTATTTTGGACAGCCCCGCTTACACCTCTATTTATTTCTTTTTAAATATCATTAAATAGGGATGGTAAGTCAGAGGGTAGCCCTCCAGCTGTGCATAAGCTTCATAGGCTGCTGAAAATGCCTTCATCTGTCCTTTACTCCATCGGCAATGGCTCACACTGTTGACTCCTGTGTATCGCATATGTTTGAGTACCTGTACTGGATTCTCAAACCAAATTGTTTGTTGCCACTCATCAAAAGCCAGTAGTTCGAACTCAGGGGTCGCCGCTGCAATAATCTGTTCTTTGTTCTTATAATCAATTCCATTGCCCGTTAACTGTCTGATCTCACGATAATTTTCAGGACCAAACGAGGATAAAAGCATATAACCATGATCATTAAGTGAGCGACTTAGCTTTTGAAAGAAGCCAGCAAGCTTATTCACCCATTGAATGGTGGCTCCAGAACAGATGCAATCTACTTCATCAGGAAACGCTATTTGCTCTGCATCTCCACCAATAAATTTGTACTGTTGTACTTTATCCTTTAAGATGGGAATAAGACCAGCTTCTGCATTATCTACCAAATCATTGAAGAGGTAGTTATCCACCTTAAAATATTTAATTAGCTCCTGTGTTAACAGTCCTGTACCACAACCGATTTCCAACACTTTCTTATGCGCTGTCGGCAGCCATTCTCGGGCTAAATCCACCAATCGAATTGCCATATCCTGCTGCACAACTGCATGCGTGTTATAGGTTGAAACAGCCGCTTGAAATCGCTGCTTTAACAAGTGCTTATCCACTACAAGTTTCTTTTCCACAGTACTTAACTCTGTCAACATATCGTTATTTTAAACGGATAATTTCATTCCAATCGTTATAGCCATAAAAGCAGAAGTGTCCTTGCTCCAGTTGAGCGATGTGCGCCTTACCTTGCCAATAATTTAGTTGATTAACAGATGAGAATATCAAATCATGTGTACCTACAACAGCTGTATGGTAAAAATCGTCTTTGAGCTTTTGTACTTTAAAATGCTCCAACAATAAAAACAACTCATTCTTAACTTCTTCGAAGGATCGCTCAGGATAGTTTGTTTCAAACATAGCCCAATCGTCCCGCTCTGAGAACATGCGTCGGTGAAATTTCCGGAGGTTTTTATCAGATAAACCAGACAAAGTACCCAAAGCAATTGGTGCCGGAATGCCAAAATCTTTGTCCACCGGAAAAATCGTTCCATTGATTGCAATCGTCTGTTGCAATTGATCTTTTATTGGATAGAGTGCCAGCTGAGCTACCCATACACCAAACGACCACGCCACCACATTGACCTCTGAATAACTATTGATTGCAACCAACACCTCATTCGGAAGTGTCAGGTCGCGGTAATCATAAAGCATGATCACGTCACTATCCTGACTGCTTAAATTTTGAAAGGGCTTATCATCGCAGCTCCAACCGTTAAAAAACAGAATCAGCTTGTCGTGCTTATTGTTATGTAGAAATATATGTTTCATTAGTATTCGTTTTTATAGTCTGGGATAAATGGTATTAACTTTTCCAGATCAGTCAGTTTCATATCTGCTGTTAACGAAATACGCAAACGAGCTGTGTTAACAGGCACCGTGGGTGGACGAATCGGAAACACCAGAAAACCTTTCTTTTGCAGATGCTCAGCCAACTGAACAGCCACCTTATTATCTCCCACCATAACCGGCATAATGTGGCTGTTATGCACCATATAGCCTTTCACCTGCAGCTTATCCACCATAAAATCGGATAAAGCTTTGAGTTGTTCTCGCTCAGTTACAAAACCAGTCATATTTTCTATTATAAACTTGGTCCAGGCCATATTTATTGGTGGTAGTGCTGTGGTGTAAATTAAGGTGCGGACTTTGTTAACTAAAAGCTGTTTGAGGGACTTACTAACAATGGCAAAAGCGCCTATTGAAGCATAAGCCTTTCCTAAAGTCCCAACAATAATATCTATCTGATCAATTACATTTTGTTCCTCACAAAGTCCCAGTCCTTTGCTACCTGATACACCCACCGCATGGGCTTCATCCACATAAAGCATGCAATCAAACTGATTCTTAATATCCACCAGTTGTTGCAGGTTATTGATATCACCATCCATGCTAAATACCGACTCCGTCACAATAAAAATACGATTGTATAGATGACGTTTCCTGGTTAGAATAGTCTTCAATTGCTCATGATCCATATGGCGATAACGGATATGATCAGCCTGACATAAGCGAATACCATCAATAAGGCTGGCATGGCACAATTTATCTGATAAGATTAAATCCTTCTTGCCGGTTAAAGCTGGAAGTATGCCCATATTAGCATGGTAACCACTATTGAAAAAGAGGGCTGCCTCTGCTCCATATGATTGAGCCAGCAAAGTTTCCACCTCATCATATAAGTTGGTGTTGCCAGTCAAAAGCCGTGATGAGGAGGCCCCAAAACTGATTGCTTCAGTCGTGAAATCATTAGCCTGCAGAAACGCTTTTTTGAGCTTCTGGTTGTTTGCTAATCCCAGATAATCATTGGATGTGAGATTGAGCATTGTTTGTCCCTTGTAAGTGCAGTATGCTCCTACAGCTGGTTCTACAGCTCTTAACTCACGCATCAAGCCCAGTTCTTTAATTTGAGTAATCTGTTCGTCAAATGTCATCGCTCTCCCTCCTTTTTAACAACCTGGTAAACCGCGTCACAAAGTTTAGAAAGCTCCTCATCGGTAATTATAAAAGGTGGCATGAGGTAAACATTCTTGCCAAATGGACGCACCCACACACCCAGCTCGACAAAATGCTTCTGAACAGCTGCCATATCAACAGTCCTGCTAAGCTCAACGACACCAATGGCACCCAAACATCGAACATCAACCACATTGGACAATTCTTTACAGGCTTGCAATCCGTTTATCAATTGTGATTCAATGTGCTTCACTTTACTTTGCCAGTCTGAACTTAATAACAAATCTATGCTGGCGTTGGCAACAGCACAGGCCAATGGATTGCCCATAAAAGTAGGGCCATGCATAAAGACACCAGGCGCTCCCTGACTGATTGTTTCAGCCACCTTTGTTGTGGTTAAAGTAGCAGCAAAGCTCATATATCCACCTGTGATGGCTTTTCCCAAACACATGATATCCGGCTCAATACCAGCATGCTCACAGGCAAATAATTTTCCTGTTCGACCAAAACCGGTGGCTATTTCATCGGCTATTAACAACACACTATAACGATCACACAACTGCCTTACACCCTTTAAGTACGCTGGTGAATAGAACCACATGCCACCCGCTCCCTGAACAATCGGTTCCAAAATTACCGCAGCCAGTTCCTGATGCTTTTCTTCAAGCAATTGCTCCATGGCCAGCAAATCCTTTTCTGCGTCGGTATCATTGAAACGACATTGTGGTTGAGGCACAAAGTGCTGAATAGGCAACGCCTTGCTGAAAATATGGTGCATCCCCGTATCCGGATCACAAACTGACATGGCATTCCATGTATCACCATGGTACCCCGAACGGATGCTGGCAAACTTTGACTTATTACTCATATCCTGAGCAATCCAGTATTGCAAGGCCATTTTCATAGCCACCTCAACGGCCACTGAACCTGAATCGCAATAGAATACTTTTTGCAGCGAAGGTGGTGTTATATCCAGTAGTTTTTGAGTCAGCTCAACCGCTGGTTCATGCGTCAAGCCGCCAAACATGATGTGCGACATCTGCTTTAGCTGCTGCTCTACTGCTGTGTTTAACACCGGGTGGTTATAGCCATGAACAGCCGCCCACCATGAGGACATCCCGTCTGTCAATACGCGTCCATCCTTCAAATGGATGGAACAACGCTCGGCACGCTCCACTGGGTAAACTGGTAATGGCTCCGTCATGGACGTATATGGATGCCAGATATGATTGCGGTCAATATCAATTAGCTGGTCTAAGTTCATTGTCTTTGTTTTAGTCGTTCGTTATAGTCAAGTTGAATATTTCAGATCTTATATCCCCCACCGCCTTTCAGCACTTATTTAGTTATTATAAGAAGATGTCCGAAAACTAAGTTTCACGCAAAGTTCGCCAAGAAAAGCGCAAAGCTCCCTAATTATTGTAAGTTGTTCTTCAGCTCTTTGCGCTCTTAGCTTTTTTTCTCTTTTTGCGCCCTTAGCGAGAAATATTTTAATTTTGGACAGCCCCATTAATTAGCCTGTTTTTTTCGCCATGTATCCCAATAGTTATCTGGTCATCTTGATACTTAATACTCTGTACTTGATACTTTACTTTTAAACATCTAACAACTCATGATCAAGGGTAAAACCTGCATTATTAAAGGCGGCTTTATCTTCGTTGATTTTTGTACCGATGGTGGTTAGGTAATCACCTACTAAAGCCGCACTCACACCGGCCTTCAATGCTTTATCCTGAATATGGCTGATCAGGTTTCGTCCACCAGCCAGGCGAATATTAGCCTTTGGATTAATAAACCGGAACAAGGCAAACGTGGTAAGAATCTCCTCATCCGACAAAGGCTTAGCCTGTGACATCTGCGTACCTTCAACCGGCATCAAAACATTTAATGGGATGGACTCAATCTCTAAATCTCTAAGTGTAAAAGCCATCTCGATACGTTGCTCCATCGATTCACCCATACCTATGATGCCACCTGAACAGATGCCCATGCCAGTAGCTCGCGCTGCTTTTATGGTACGAATCTTATCTTCCATAGTGTGCGAGGTACATACTTCTTTAAAGTAAGACGGCGCTGTTTCGATATTACAATGGTAGTGTCCTACACCAGCATCTTTTAACTTATCCAATTGCGAACGGTTTAACAAGCCCATGGATGCACACAAGTGGATTGGCGTTTTCTTCTGAATGTTTTTATACACCCCACATAGCTTATCCAGATTGCCATTGGAGATTGATCGTCCGCTGGTTACCAATGAAAAGCGATACACCCCTTTACTGGCATTTTCCTCAGCCAATTGCTCGGCTTCTTTCAAATCAACCAACTCATACTCTTCCACATTGGTATTGTGAAACATCGATTGCGAACACCACTTACAATTTTGTGTACACTTGCCCGATTTGGCATTCATGATAGAACACATCTCCATAAAATCGCCTTTGAAATGACGACGTAATTCATCGGCCGCATCGTAGAGCTCATCCTTATTGGCAATCTTTACCAATTCCCATGCTTCCTCCTGTGTGATGGAACCACCCTTTAAAATCCGTTCTTTAATTTCCTGTACCATACCTCATAAAATAAAAACCGCCAACAAGAAAATATCCTGTTGGCGGTTACATATATCATACTATATTTTTCTCAGCACACGTTGCTTCATCGGTATTAATAACCAATGCTAACAACAGTTCTTCATTTATCTCATCCAGCACGTTTTCATCTTCCAACTCCAACTTTAAAGCTTGCTTCAGCAGCAAATCAATGCTCAACACCACCTGTCCGATCCACTGCACCAAATCAACCGATAAACGGCCAATATGCACAACATGTCCGAGCGATCCGAAAATGGCATAACCTTTACGGCTCCATTTCCTGAAGACTCTTATTGACTGATGCTTGCTATGTTGAGATGAATAATTCACGTGGACAAATGTATAACTTTAATCTAATATGTCATTATTATTTAAGATGTTCTAAAAGCATTAACGCTTCAACTCTGTATTAATAAGCTCAATCAACTCATTACAAGACTCAACTGCATAGTTATAAATGTTTAAACTGGATTTAAAAAATTCCTTTTCCCGCTCAATGAAGTAATTTATTTCGGGATAATTCATAATAAGGTTATGTCCATTAGGATCATATTTATAAAGATCCTTATACATGTTGTCCATACCATTTGATCGTTCAATATGCCTTCTTTCTCTATTATAAATCACCTGATAAAAACGGTGGTAGAGCATGATTGGAAAAAACGGTGAAATT
>DIYS01000191.1 GCA_002429115.1 Saccharicrinis sp. UBA6048
TTCTGGCCGAGCCAATGCGCCGAAATACTGCACCATGCATTGCATATGCCAATACTATTATAAAAAAGAAAGATCCAAAAGCTAACATTGTCGTTACGCCTGCTGATCATTTGATCATCAACGAAGAGCAGTTCAGAACCAATATACTGAATGGTCTGGATTTCGTAAAAGAGTCCGATACTTTATTAACACTAGGTATTAAACCAAGCAGGCCCGAAACAGGCTATGGATATATACAGGTAGATTATAAAAAATCCAAGCTTCCTGAGAATTTCAATAAGGTGAAGACTTTTACAGAAAAACCCAATGTTGAATTGGCGAAAGTTTTTATTGAGAGCGGAGAATTTTTCTGGAATTCAGGAATTTTCATTTGGTCATTATCAAGTATTGAAAAGGCATTTTCTTTACACTTAAGAGAAATATCGACTTTGTTCGACGAGCTATATCCTTCGATTGATACCGAAGCAGAGGAGAAGGTTTTGTTAGATACTTATGTGGATTGTAAAAATATCTCTATCGATTATGGTGTGATGGAGAAAGCCAATAATGTCTATGTACAGATTGTTGATTTTGGATGGTCTGATTTAGGAACCTGGACATCATTACATGATAACACCATGCGCAATGGCGAAAATAATGCTGTGCTGAGTGGTAAAGTTTTGCTTTACGAAACGGAAAATAGCATTGTGCACATACCTCATGATAAGATGGGCATTATACAAGGCCTGGATAATTACATTATTGTGCAATCGGAAAAATCACTGCTTATTTGTCCAAAGGATAATGAGCAGCAAATCCGACAATTTACAGCGGCACTAAAGACTGAGTTTGGTACTGATGACTGATGTTGCGTTAAGCACAAGGTAACGTAAAATAAAAGGTGCTGCCTTTCCCTTTTTTGCTTTCAACCCAGATACGGCCGCCTAGCATTTCGGTAAATTCCTTGGCAATTGAAAGTCCCAGGCCGGCACCTTGTTCAGCTATTTTATTAACCAATTCGGCTTGCATAAATCGTTCAAAAATATCGTCCAGGCGATTTTCAGGGATGCCAATACCCGTATCTTTGACTGTAAATTCAATGGATGATTGATGCTTTTTATAGCTAAGTTGAATAGTTCCTTCGGTGGTGTACTTAATCGCGTTTTTCACGAGGTTTGCCAAAATCGCATACAACTTATCTTTGTCTGTTTGAATAATTATTTCATCAGGCACGTGGTTGTTTATAAAAGCTAAGTGTAAATCTTTCTTTTCAGCTTCTGGCTTGAAAAATGTTTGGACGTATTTGAGTTGCTCATTGACATTAACATCACCAATATTAATTTCTATCAAACCGGCTTCAATCTTTGAAATATCAACGATGTCATTGATAATGTTTAGCATGCGATGACCACTTTTTTCAATCAGATCTATGTATATTCGTTGCTGATCGCCCGTTAGATTTGGTTCTTTTAATAATTCTGAGAATCCCAGAATACCGTTCATTGGCGTTCGTATTTCGTGACTCATATTAGCCAGAAAAGCTGATTTTAAACGGTCACTTTGTTCAGCCCTTTCTTTGGCTTTGACAAGCTCAATCTCAGCCAGCTTACGTGAGGTGATGTTATTGCCAAAGCAAGAACCGCCAACAACCTTTCCATTCCTTAGGATAGGGTTGAATGCCACCTGGATATATACTTTCCCATTTTCGGTTGGAATGACATCTTCGACTGTGAATTGTTCGTTGTTGAGTACCCGGTCGTATCTTTTTTTCCATAGAGGGAGAAGACCTGGGGTAAGCGACCTGAGCAAGTTAACGCCAGGTTCCAGCCAGACTCCAAAAGTTTCAAAGAACTCACATTTAAAGGTTTGGTTGATGTATAGTATGTTGAAATTTCGATCGAAAGCCCAGATGCTTTCTGTGGTGCCTTCAATAATAGCTGTAACGTTTGAGCTGTTTTGCTCTGCTATTTTCTTAGCCTTTGTTAATTCTTTTGTGCGCTCAATAACGGTTTCTTCAAGTGATCTATTTAGTTCTTTAATAAACTGCTTTTCCTCATCGAGCTTCTGGTTAAGATAGAAGTTGCGGCGTATATGGGTTTCGATGTAGTAGGCAGCAAACATACCAATGAGATTGGCGCTTATAAAAAAGAAATTATTATTGAGTATAACTTCCTGGCTGATATTAGGATTGGACCAGGCAACAATATTAAAAAGGGCAACAATTAGCCAGCCACCTAATGTTGCATAAACAAAACGGAGTTTGAAAAATATATAACCTGAAAAAAGAGTGATGACAATGCCTGCAAAATAGGTTTGGTTTTCGGGGTGATACATTGATTTGGCTCCAATGGCACAGCACCCAACAATAAGGGCGGTAAACATTAAACCCTGCCAGATTTGGCGGAATACCTTTGTGAAAGAAAGAATAAGAATGCCAATGGCAAAAGGAACAACATAAATAAATCTTATACGCAAGTAATCTGAAGCATATTGAGGGAATGAATAAACATCTAATACGCTAAAACTGGCATAAATAAGAGTGACCAGAATAAGAGCAGCCCGCAATTGAGCGATGCTGTTTTTAAAATACTCTTCTTGAAAAATGTGCTCTATGACTTGAGGAAACCTTAGAGTTATTTTGTTGTAATGAATGGATTGTGAGTCATTACTTCGGGTTGATGTTTTTTCTTGCATCATAATGAATAGGTTGGTGGTTTGGCATACATCACCATATATTAGTGATGAGCATATAAAAATAAAAGGTAAAACAAAGATATTTTAAAGTCAAACTTGACCATCTCCCAAAAAA
>DIYS01000035.1 GCA_002429115.1 Saccharicrinis sp. UBA6048
TGGATCTCCAAAACAGCCAATCCCGCCGCACATGCCAGGTAATTACCTCCAAAGGTCGTTCCTAACATACCTTTGCATGCTTCAATTTTTGGAGAAATAAGCAGTCCGCCAATCGGAAATCCATTCCCCATTCCTTTGGCCATAGTCACAATATCCGGTTCAATGCCAGCATATTGAAAAGCAAAAAACTCACCACTTCTGCCATAACCTGACTGTATCTCATCCAGGATCAGCAAAGTATTATACTTATTACATAGCAACTGAAGGTTTCGCAAGAAGTGATCATCCGGAATATGCACACCTCCTATCCCCTGAATACCTTCAATAATAACGGCAGCTACATCTTGTTTAGCTAACGCCTGCTCTACAGCTACTATATCCTCCCAATCAACTATTTGCACATCATGAGCTGCATTGAATGGTGCAATAATCTTTGAATTATCCGTAATTGCAACAGCTCCCGATGTACGTCCATGAAATCCTTTACTAAAAGCGAGAATCTTTTTTCTGCCGGTATAGAATGAAGCCAGCTTCAGTGCATTCTCGTTAGCTTCAGCGCCCGAGTTGCACAGAAATAACTGATAATCATTCATACCACTCAACTCTCCCAGTTTTTCAGCTAACTCTTGTTGCAATGGATTTTGAACAGAATTACTATAAAAGCCAATGTTTTTTAATTGTGATGTGATACGATCAACATAGTGCGGATGACTATGCCCAACGGAAATAACAGCATGCCCTCCATACAGATCAAGGTATTTATTTCCTTGATCATCCCAGACAAAACACCCTTCTCCTTTAACAGGTGTGATATCAAAAAGCGAGTATACGTCGAATAGTTCCATAAATGTATGCGTTTATATACAACAGGTTATTGACCGAAGCCTCTTTACCTATTGTCGAATATGCCAGAAAAAATTGCGTAGTTTTGTTTAGGATGAAGCACCACAGGCCGAAGCCCGTGGTACTCAAAGCAGTTGGTCCTCCTACTAAGAAGAATGAACACCTAAAATTTAAACCAAATAACCTGTTTCTTAAAAAGCCACAGGTTTTAACAGAAGACCTTCTGCTTCATCCAAACCAAATAAAAGATTCATATTTTGAACAGCCTGACCTGATGCTCCTTTGAGCAAATTATCAATCACACTGACTATATGTAATTTCGTTCCGTATTTCTTAATAAACACCAATGCTTTATTGGTATTCACAACTTGTTTTACATCCGGGTTTTTATCCACCACAAACGTGAATGGTTGCCGCTCGTAATACTTCTCAAATAAATCTTTAGCAGCGGCTTCATTCATATCCGTATCCATATATACAGATGCCAATATGCCTCGTGGATAATTCCCTCTCATGGGGACAAAGTTGATGTCCTCATTAAAGTCATCCTGCAACTGCACCACCGATTCACCAATCTCACCAAGATGCTGATGTTCGAATGACTTATACACGGAAGCATTGTTATTTCGCCAACTAAAATGAGTGGTTGCCGAACAAGCTTGCCCCGCACCGGTTGATCCCGTGATGGCATGAATATGCACCTCGTTCAACTGTTGAGCCCTTGCCAGTGGCAGTAATGCCAGCTGAATGGCGGTAGCAAAACAACCAGGATTAGCTATTTTATTAGCTCCTTTTATACTTTCCCGGTTTAACTCCGGTAAGCCATATATAAATCCATCCGCTTTATCCTTTAAGCGAAAATCGTGACTCAAGTCTATCACCTTTCCTTTAAAAGATGATGGTATCTGCTCAACAAAATCACGCGATCGTCCATGCCCCATACACAGGAACAAAACATCTACAGAATAATCCACTTCCCCAGTAAATGGCAGGTTAATCTCACCTACCAGGTCGGAATGTATATCTGTTACCGGCAGGCCTGATTGACTCGAACTCTGCACAAAAGCAATCTCCGCCTTTGAGTGATTCAAAAGAATTCGAATTAACTCACCTGCTGTATATCCGGCACCTCCTATGATTCCAACCTTAATCATCACCATCCTTTAAGTCCAGCTGCCCTTTATTGACCGCATTAAATATCTTCATTGGCGTGGCCATAATCGTTGTAAATCCTTCAACATCACTGGCCGTCCATGCCTTATTCATTTCACCATATTCACCAAAAACACTGCTCATTAAGTCATGATCCGACTCAATGCCTACCACTTCAAAACGATATGGCTTTAACTTAATAATGACCTTACCTGTCACATTTTTTTGAGAGCTTTCCAGAAATTTCTCAATATCGCGCATTACTGGTTCGAGGTATTGCGATTCGTGCAGAAACATTCCATACCAATTAGCCAACTGTTCTTTCCAATGCATTTGCCACTTGGTTAACACGTGCTTTTCCAGCACACGGTGTGCATTAATGATTAGCAAAGGGGCTGCAGCTTCAAATCCCACACGGCCTTTAATGCCAATGATGGTATCGCCCACATGCATATCACGCCCTATTGCGAAAGGAGCTCCCAGGCTTTCTATCTTTTTAATGGCCTCAATCGGATCACCATACACCTCATTGTTAACCGTCGATATTTCACCTTTAACAAAACCTATTTCAAGGGTTGCTTCACCATCCTTTTGCAATTGGCTTGGATAAGCTTCTTCAGGCAAAGTCTGGTTCGAAGTAAGTGTTTCTTTTCCTCCAACACTTGTTCCCCAAAGGCCTTTATTAATGGAATACTCCATTTTGGACCAGTCGCGTACAACGCCGCGTTCCTTCAAGTAGTTAATTTCCTCTTCACGCGACATCTTCAGATTACGAATCGGCGCAATCACTTCAATATCCGGTGCCAACACCTGAAATGTAAGATCAAATCTGATTTGATCATTACCCGCTCCTGTACTTCCATGAGCAATGTATTTAGCGCCAATAGACCGTGCATAATCTACAATGGCTAAAGCCTGAAAAATACGCTCAGAACTCACAGACAGCGGATATGTATTATTTTTTAAGACATTACCATAGATCATATAACGAATGCAGCGTCGGTAATAGCGTTCAGTTACATCAAGCGTGGCATGCTGAGCCACTCCCAGCTCATAAGCTTTTGCCTCAATGTCATTTATCTCATCTTCACTAAAACCTCCCGTATTGGCGATTGCTGAGTAAATCTCAAGATTTTTCTCTTCAGCCAGATATTTCACACAAAATGAAGTATCCAATCCGCCACTGTACGCTAAAACTACTTTTTCTTTCATTGTTATATAATTATCAATGTCTTTAACTCTTAAAACATTGCAGTCACCATTTTTAATGCCTTACCTATTTTTCTATCACCTTTCTTAACGGCGTTTTTTAAACGTGATAAGACTTTTAATGACCTATTGCCATTTTTAACCCAAGCAGGATCGAATAACATACCTGTGCACAAACAATGCTTACGCTCTGTTCTGACCAGTATGTCATAATTGACACAGCTCTGACATCCTTTCCAGAAATGCTTATCGTCGGTTAATTCAGAAAATGTAACCGGACGATAACCTAATTCTGAATTTATCTTCATCACTGCCAAACCTGTTGTCAGGCCAAAAATCTTGGCTTGCGGATATCGAACACGGGATAGTTCAAAGGCCTTACGTTTAATTTCTTTGGCCAGGCCATTTCCCCGGAATGCATCCACCACAATCAATCCTGAGTTAGCCACAAATTTGTCATGTCCCCAGGTTTCGATGTAACAAAAACCTGCAAACTCATCGCCATGTAGTGCCAATATTGCTTTTCCTTCTTCAATCTTTGTTAGAATATACTCCGGACTACGCTTGGCAATACCAGTTCCACGCACTTTAGCTGCCTCAGCTATGGTATCCAACACCACATCTACATACTTAATATGCTCTTCTCTTGCGACAAATATGTTAAACTTACTCATTTTGTTTTAGTCTCTTAGTTAATCAGGCAGAAGGCAGAAGTGATTTTCACCTCTTATTCTTATCCTGATTTTTTTCAAATAGTCCCAGATATTATATGACTTAGAAGGTGCACCTTTGGGTTTGTAAACAATCTTCTGCCTTCTGCCTCATCCCTGGTCAACTATTTTACAATATCTTTTCTTTAAGACCTGGCATAAACAATGATAAAGCGTTGATAACATCAGATTTGGAAACTCCTTCGCGACTTATTAATAAAATTGTATCGTCACCCGCAATGGTTCCCAATATTTCATAGGGTCCATGACTATCAATAACCGAAGCAATACCATTGGCAAAGCCCGGACGTGTTTTCATGATCGCCAAATGACCGGAAAATTCAATTGATTCAACTCCGCTTACCGGAAATTCTTCATGTTTAGCCGGTTCTTCCTGTTTTTGTGCCGATTCAGGAACTACATATTTATAGCCTGTTTCAGCATCGGGCACTTTTGCCACCTTCAGGTATTTTAAATCACGCGACAGTGTTGCCTGTGTGATTTTAAAACCTTCTGCCTCCAGCAAAACTACCAACTCCTCTTGCGAGCTAACTTTCTGTGAGCCGATAATCTGCTTGATTGCAATTAATCGTTGTGCTTTAATCTTCATTTGGTTCTTCTTCTTAGTATGGATGTATATTTATACAATCGCGATGCAAATTTATTCAATATTTATTAATTTCAAAGCTGTTTTTTGCAAAAAATATGTATTTTTGCACGACAATAATTTATAAAACGCATAAAACAGCAGTCAAAGAGTGACTAATTTCGGTCTGTACATATCTTATTCTGACTACAATTTACATAGGGCTTTCCCCATGTTCCTCATTCCTTTTTCATTAACACATTCAATTCCATCTCTCTTTAAAAAGCTGAGTGTATTTGAATGCATAAAAATGAATGATTTTGTAGAAAAAACAGATAACAAATGTCAGTTATCGACATGTAACTGTATAAATATTTATAAAGTCACATGAAATTTATGCCTGCTTTATGCACTTTTAAACTTGTTTATTGTCTTTGATGTTTGGAACTTGCTTGTACTTGAGTAAGCGTAATTGTAAGGAATAGCAAATAATATAAATAGAATAAATATGAAGAAGAACGTCAAAAAGGTCGTAGTTCTGGGGTCAGGTGCACTTAAAATTGGTGAGGCCGGGGAGTTTGATTACTCAGGTTCGCAAGCATTAAAGGCACTCAAGGAAGAAGGCATTGAAACAGTGTTGATCAACCCGAACATTGCCACGGTGCAAACATCAGAAGGCATAGCAGATAAGATTTACTATCTGCCTGTAACGCCTTACTTTGTTGAGCAGGTAATTAAAAAAGAAAGTCCTGAAGGCATCCTTTTGGCGTTTGGAGGACAAACTGCACTAAACTGCGGTACAGCTTTATACGAAGCTGGTACACTTGAAAAATACAACGTTGAAGTATTGGGTACACCAGTTCAGGCGATTATAAACACAGAGGATCGTGAAATTTTCGCCAATCAACTTCGCGAGATTGATGTTAAAACCCCGGTTAGCATTGCGGTAACATCTGTTGAGGAAGCCGTGGAAGCATCAAAAAAAATTGGCTTCCCAATAATCGTTCGTGCAGCCTATACCCTTGGAGGAATGGGATCTGGTTTTTGTCACTCTACCGAAGAGCTGATTGAACGTGCTGAAAATGCTTTCTCCTATTCAAACCAGATTCTGGTTGAAGAATCATTAAAAGGCTGGAAAGAGGTTGAGTATGAAGTGGTGCGTGATACCTACAATAACTGCATCACTGTTTGTAACATGGAAAACTTCGATCCACTGGGAATTCACACTGGTGAAAGTATCGTAGTTGCGCCATCACAAACATTATCAAATGCAGAGTACCACAAACTGCGTGAGCTGGCCATTAAAATCATCCGTCACATTGGTATTGTAGGCGAGTGTAATGTACAATATGCTTTAGATCCTTACTCAGAAGACTACCGTGTGATTGAGGTAAACGCCCGTTTATCGCGCTCATCGGCCTTAGCATCAAAAGCCACTGGTTATCCGTTGGCCTTTATTGCAGCTAAGTTGGGACTGGGTTACAGCTTACATGAGTTAAAGAACTCTGTTACCAAAACAACCACAGCCTTCTTTGAGCCGGCTTTAGATTATATCGTTTGCAAAATTCCGCGTTGGGATCTGGGCAAATTTACCGGAGTTTCAAAAGAGATTGGCTCCAGTATGAAGTCGGTTGGTGAAATTATGTCCATCGGCCGTACTTTTGAAGAGGCGATCCAGAAAGGACTGCGTATGGTTGGTCAAGGGATGCATGGTTTTGTTGGCAACCATCCATTTTCGAAGGATGTTAAGAAAGAATTGGAAGAGCCAACCGATCAGCGAATATTTGCGATAGCCGAAGCACTTCAGGCAGGTTCGACCATTGAAGAAATCCATGAACTGACACGTATCGATAAGTGGTTCCTTGAAAAGCTAAAGAATATTTCAGACCATGCTGGCTTACTTAAAAAGTATGATGCCTTAGATAAATTACCGGAAGATGCTTTATTGGATGCTAAGAAGATGGGCTTCTCTGATTTCCAGGTGGCTAGATTGGTGCTTGATCCACAAAATATGGAAGAGGGCTTGTTAAAAGTGCGCGATTTCCGTAAAGCGAATGGAATAACACCAGTGGTGAAGCAGATTGATACCATGGCGGGTGAGTTTCCGGCACAAATCAACTACTTGTACATTACTTATAGCGGAGCTACTCACGATATTGATTATGAAAAAGATGGCAAATCGGTTGTGGTACTAGGTTCGGGCGCCTATCGTATTGGTTCATCAGTGGAATTTGACTGGTGCAGTGTCAATGCACTGAATACAATCAACAAGCAAGAGAACCACCGCTCGGTAATGATCAACTACAACCCGGAAACGGTGAGTACTGACTATGATATGTGCGACCGCTTATACTTTGACGAGTTAACACAAGAGCGCGTGCTGGATATCATCGACCTGGAAACACCAAAAGGAGTAATTGTGTCGGTAGGTGGTCAGATTCCGAATAACCTGGCCATGAAGTTACACCGTCAGCGAGTACCTATCTTAGGAACATCACCTGAGGATATTGATCGTGCCGAGAACCGTCAGAAATTCTCCAGCCTGTTGGATGATCTGGGTGTTGATCAGCCTCGTTGGAGTGAACTGACATCCATCGAAGACATCTTTACTTTTGTTGATGAAGTTGGCTTCCCTGTATTGGTACGACCATCTTACGTACTTTCCGGTGCGGCCATGAATGTGGTATCAAACAAAGACGAGCTGGAACATTTCTTAACCTTAGCAGCCAATGTATCGAAGGAATTCCCGGTTGTGGTATCGGAATTTATCGAGCAGGCCAAAGAGATTGAGATAGATGCTGTAGCCAATAAGGGCGAAGTAGTGGGTTATGCCATTAGTGAGCACATTGAGTTTGCCGGAGTGCACTCTGGTGATGCCACCATCGTATTCCCACCACAGAAATTATATGTTGAGACGATTCGTCGTGTGAAGAAAATTGCCCGTGAGATTGCCAAAGGACTGAACATTACAGGGCCGTTTAATATGCAGCTATTGGCCAAGGACAACGATATCAAAGTGATTGAATGTAACCTGCGTGCTTCGCGTAGTTTCCCATTTGTATCGAAAGTACTAAAAGTGAATCTAATTGATCTGGCGACTCGTGCCATGTTAGGTTTACCGGTTGAGAAACTGACCAAAAGCTCGTTCGAACTGGATTATGTGGGCATTAAAGCACCTCAGTTTTCATTTGCACGTCTGGCAAAGGCTGATCCTGTCTTAGGTGTTGACATGTCATCAACCGGTGAGGTGGGATGTATTGGCGAAAGCTATTACGATGCTGTACTTCAATCAATGCTGGCGGTTGGCTATCGAATTCCTGAGAAGAACATCTTGATTTCATCAGGTCCGGCACGTTCGAAACTGGAATTGCTTCAAAGTGCTAAGATGCTTAAAGAGCGTGGCTACAACTTATTTGCCACAGGCGGAACTCACAAATTCTTTGCCGAGAATGGTGTGGAAACCACGCTTCTGCACTGGCCAAATGAAAATCAGCAACCAAATACAGTGGATTATATCCGTGACAAGAAGATAGACCTGGTAATTAACATCCCGAAAAACTTAAGCAAGGATGAGTTGAAGAATGGTTACTCAATCCGTCGTGATGCCATTGACTTTAATATTCCTTTAATTACTAATGCCCGACTGGCGAGTGCCTTTATCTATTCCTTCTGTAAGTTAGGAAAGGATCAGATAAGTATTAAGCATTGGGAGGAGTATAAGTAAGTGAAGAGTGAGGAATGGACGGGAGACGGAGGACGGGAGACGGAAGTGATTTACAGCTTGCTTAAATAGACTTTTAGAAAGTGAGAGTATCAGACCATTAGAAAGAAAGCCCGGCATCGTTGGATGCTGGGCTTTTATATGGTTTTGATAATTATTCTTAGTTATCCGACGACAGTATACTTATTAAACAGCCATTGGTTTAATCGCTGATTTTCGCCTGTATAATGTTTTTTGCCAGTAATTGTATAAATCCAGCTTATCGCTTCGTGAGATGCCTTCGGTTTGCACCAGCTGGCTTCGCTTGGCCAATACAACTGAGCTTATGTAGTTACTCATTCCGTTGCAAACCATGTAGGCTATATTTAAATCGCTTACCTCATTTAGTGCCATTGGACTACGACGACATTGCACAATCAACTTAATTGATGTGGCACTTAGTAATTCGGCTAATACCCTGATTTGATGCTTGCAGGCAGGTAAGTTAACATCGCAAGAAATAAGAATATGCGAATAAAGTCTTTGTTCTTGTAATGAGTTTATCAGTATTTCCAGCTCAGACCTCGTTTCAGGAAGTTTAATAATAGATGCATTTACACCATATAATTTGCATAGTTTCTGAATATGCAAGTCATCCGAATTGTTAGCAACAATCAGCAGATCTTTATCAAAATCAACGACCGATGAGATAACAGTTTCGAGCGCAAATTCACGTGTTCGTTTGAAACTGATGGTTTCGTAACCGGTCAGGTAAAAATCTTCCGGTTTGATCCGCGCTTTTGTCATTAATGAGAGTAATTCCGTATTTACAGCATCGTCCAGCTCTATCTTCTCCTGAAAGCTTTGTCGTGTAGAATTAAATACGCTTATCATAGCCACGCCTCCTGTGTTAGTTTTCAGTACAAACTTATGTGCAAGTTGTATACTGAATGGTTAAGTTGAGATTAGCATTTCGTTAATCGTTCATTAATACGACAAACGATCTGTTTTACTCACGTATAAAGGTAGAGGCTTTTTCGGCAAAATTGTACCGTTATGTCAGATCCTGATCAATATTAAATGTACAATCATCTATAGGAATTTATCATTCGTCAAATAAACACTCTGCTAACGCAAATTATCGATGCTAGATGTAACCTCGGGCCTTCAACTCCAGGTATTTATTTAAAGTTTCAACCGTGAGGTTTTCCGGCTCAGTAAGTACGGTATGAATGCCATGACGCTCCAGCTCTTTCACGACACGTTTCTTGTCGTAAGCAAATTTCTCCGCAATGGTTTTGATATAGATACTTTCAATATCAGGGGCTTTTGCTTTTGTAAGCGAGCTAAGCTCTGTATTTTCAAAAAACACCACCACCACCAGGTGATCATTGGCCAATTTTTGAAGCATTGGCATCTGACGCTGGGCAGCACTCAGACTTTCGTAATTAGTGTATAAAACTAACAGGCTGCGCTGGTGAATATTGCGGCGAACAGTTGTATAAAGTGCCTGGATACTCTGCTCCTGAAACATTGTATTCTGGTTGTACAATGTCTCCATTATCAACTGCATTTGCTTGCTGTTTCGTTGGGGAGCTACAATGCTTCTCACCTCATTATTGAAAGTGACGATTCCGGCTTTATCCTGCTTGAGCATGGCAATCTTAGATAAAACCAATGAAGAGTTAATGGCATAATCCAGTAATGTCATTCCCTCAAATGGCATTTTCATGGTTCGTCCCATGTCAATCAGGGAAATAACCTGTTGTGATTTCTCATCCTGGTACTGGTTAACCATTAGTGTACTCCGCCGCGCTGTTGCTTTCCAGTTGATGGTGCGATAGTCATCGCCTTTGGTATACTCGCGAATCTGATCAAACTCCATTTGATGGCCGATGCGGCGAATCTTTTTAATACCCACATCTGTCAGTCGATTTGATATAGCCATCATTTCAAACTGCCGCATCTCCTTAAAAGCCGGATAAACTTTCACCATTGTCTTATCCGCGAATCTTAAGCGTCTTTCTAACAGCTGCAGAGGAGATTTATAAAAAACATTTAAGGCGCCAAACCAGTACTCACCTCGTTCAACAGGTTTTAAGGAATACCTTTTGATGATGGATTCGCCGGATTTTAATTTCTGATTGATCTGAAAATTGCGTTCCTGAAATTGAACCGGTATTTCATCAATAATGGTTACATCAACAGGAAAAGAATAATTATTGGATATTTGAAGCTCAACTTCATTATCATCACCATTGGAGAAGCGCTCATCCAGTTTTCGATCAGCTGCAAACTTACTTCTTGAAATAGAGAATAGCAGAAGTATTTCAAGAAGTATGAGCATCATAAACAGACCCAGTGAAATCAGTCCAAATTGGAAGAACAGCGGACCAAACTGTCCTAATGCCAATAAAAAGGCAACAGTACCAAGACTGTAATAAAACCTGGAAGTAAAATAAACGTGATTGCGAATTTTAATGCTCATTTGCCCGATAGTGTTAACGAGGTACTTCTACTGAATCAATTATTTGCTGAATAATAATCTCAGGTTTAACACCTTCCATTTCCTTTTCAGGAGTTAAAATAATACGGTGGTTAAGCACCGGTATGATCACCATTTTAATGTCATCAGGCGTCACAAAATCCCGTCCTTCAAGCGCTGCAAAGGCTTTTGCCGCATTTAAAATATTTAAAGATGCTCTTGGACTTCCACCGAGGAATAAGGCACTGTGATTACGTGTCTTGTCAACAATTTGAGCGATATAACGTAGCAAATCATCTTCAACAATAACTTTTGCGGCCATTTCCTGATACTTAATAATTTCTTCAGCATTAACGACTGGATTCACCTGGCTCAGCTCATCCTTGTCTTCCCGACTCTGCGCATTAGCCAATATCGACACCTCATGCTCCAAACTTGGATAATCAATCTTAATTTTAAACAGGAAACGATCAAGCTGAGCCTCAGGCAAGCGGTATGTACCTTCATGCTCAACCGGGTTTTGCGTTGCTAACACTAAAAATGGTGGCTCCATACGTCGAGTGGTACCATCTATGGTTACCTGTCGTTCTTCCATCACTTCAAACAGTGCAGCTTGCGTTTTGGCCGGGGCACGGTTTACCTCATCGATAAGAATCAAGTTTGAAAAGATAGGCCCTTTATTAAATTCAAATTCAGACTTACCTGTGTTAAACACCATGGTTCCTAGAACATCCGACGGCATCAGGTCGGGTGTAAACTGTATGCGTGAAAAGCCGGATGAAATGGATTTGGATAATAATTTAGCCATCATCGTTTTGGCAATGCCGGGAACACCTTCAATCAGAACATGCCCGTTGGCTATAACTGCAGTTAGCAGCAAATCCAGAACTTTCTCCTGTCCTACGATAACTTTATTAATTTCACTACGAATCCGAAACGCGGAATGGTTGAGCTCTTCCAGCGGTAAGCGGTTTTCGAAAGGTGCTTGATTTTGTTGGTCCATTTTTATTTTTTATTTACACTGTTCGTAAAAAAATTCTATGCGTCGATTAAACTGCTCCAAATCTTCTTCGCTGATATGCTGTATCTTATCCAGATTATTGCCCATGTCAAACAATTGCCTGATTGCCCTGATTGGCAAAGTTGATTTATCAGCCAGTTGCTGAAACACATCATCATTCATTTCAGAGGTGTTGATATAATACTTCGAGCGGATAAAAGCCTGCAGGTACTTAAAGCGTTTGCGAGCGATATCCAAATGGTTTTTGCGACTGTAATAGAGCCGTCCTACTGTCTCGACAAAATTAACGGTACTATTAGATGGTGGCTTAACGATAGGCACCATCCGTTGCCGGCGTGCCGACTGAAATAGGAAAAAGATAAGAACACCAATTAGGATAGTATACCATGCCAGTCGGAGGGGAAACCTGTCAAAAATAAAACTTAAAGTTGAGCGCGACTGATGATCGTATTTGATTTTGTGATACTCATCCCAAATGACTCTTTGTTTTGGCAGATATGAAAGGCATTTAAATGCATACTCGTAATTATCTCGCACCAACAGGTTGTAGTTAGTAAAGGCCTGAGGATTAAGATTGATATACACGTTTCCATTACCTTCCTTAATACGTATGAAATTTGTTTTCCCTTCGGTATTATGTCCTAAAACACTTGTTCGAAGAGTATCATAGCCCGCGAAATAATTGTCAGTCATTCCTTTTTTGTACCAATAGCCCAATTGTCGTTTTAGTTTTCTATTGGCCAGGTTATGACTAATTGAATCGTTTAGCTCGGAATGAAAATTAAGGCTAAATTCATATTTAAGATCAAACCAGCTTTTTAATTCTTCAGAAACATCTTGTGCAGCAATGAAAATACTCCCCCCATCTTCGAGGATATCAGTCATTATTTCAATGTCGGCCGGCTCCGGATATAAACCACTGTTAATAATGATAACATTTGTATTTAAGTCGTAATCATCATCAAAGTAGCTGTGCAGAGACGCATAGGATGTTTCGATTTCTGATTCCTCAAATAATACAGGAAGAAGATCGTATAATAATTTGCTCCCAAAAGGTTGTGTATCTTCCTTTGAAAAACTCAAAGTCCAATCGATTGGCTTAGGTGAATAAGCAAGTGCCCAAGCGGTAATGACCACCAATAGTGGAACACCAAATAACAATAGTTTTCCTGATCCTGACTTACTCATGAATGACCATTTTTATGAGTGAGAGAGGCATTGAAACCATCGAAATTTTCCTTTACCATAACAAAATCATCATGATCAATTTCAAACTTGCCATACCAAATAAATTCATACTTCATTGTTAACTGAAGAAACTCATCCCGAATTGCATCGGAGTTAAGTTCGTAATAGTATTCTCTGTCTGTTTTAAATGCGTTCCATCTGATAAGCCCCTGTTTATTAAGTATTCTTAAGGTTTGCAGAAACAGCACCCTGGTAGCCTCGCGATACGCTTTATTATCAATGAACGAGCAAAGCATCTTTTCGAGCCTCATCTCATCAATGTTATTGTTTTCTGCGCCAAATTTTAACTCCGCTACTTCAGTTGATCGGGAGAAAACGAACAAACCTTTTATTGGTATCCGGGCAATTCGAATTACCAGAGCAAGAAGTGCCAGTGCCGCAAGTATAATAAGCGACCAGCCCAGGACACTTAATCCTTCATCAGATACCGTCAGATAGGAGGCGATCCATCTTAATATTCCCATGAATAAAGACTCCGGCTCTTTAACCAGATCGTATTTATATTCGGGTAAGCCTCTAAAGTAATCCATCGTATCAACCGTTGCACAACGGTAATCAACAATGCTATTATCCCAGGCTTCAACCGCAACTGAGTCTTTTACCAACTCAATTGGTGATGCCAGGGCAGAGAATCCTGCTAAAAGAAATACGGAGAATAAAATATACTTTAAGGCTTTCATCAATTGCTAAGCGTTATCAGCTTCTGGGGATCCAATTTCATTTATTTTATCAATAATGCTTTTCGAACCTTCAGTGGCACTCAAGCTAAAATACTGAAACCCGATAATGACATATACAACCACATAAAGCATATAGGTTCCAAGGGTTGAAATCAGAGAGAAAATACCTAATACAACATGGTTGACTTCAGGCGTACCACCCTGAGCCGACACAACGCCCTGAACAACCCCATAAATTAAAGTGGGCATACTAAATACAGCTGAAATAACTCCGGTAATAATTGATGCAATAAGGATGATTGCAAATGTTATCCACCAATTATCTTTAATTAGCTTAAAGCAGCGTCCCCAATTAACTGAGAAACCATTTCTTTCAACCAACTTTACAATGATTATCATCGATAATGGCACCATCATATAAATGCCTGGGATAACAAAAAATAAAAAGGCGAAGGTTAAAACAATAGTAACCACTATGCCATAGCCAATAATAGGAAAGAAATCTTTGGCCAACGCACTCACAACATCAGACGTTGTAAAATTGCCTCTGCCATGACGATGATACATGGCCATGTATTCATAGGTAATTCCTATAATTAAAACATGTGAGATCGAGCTGATCACCATCATTAAGAAATACATCCAAATATTAGGCATCTCAACATTTGGAGAGTTTTGAATCATACCTTGAAAGTATCCGGACCACACATCGGTTGTATAATAGATGGCCAAAATACTCACACCCACAAGCGGGATGATAGTATATAAGAAAACAGTTCCGTATAGTTGTTTGAACTCTTGTTTTATAAAGCGAAACGATGCATTTATCACATCGCTGAAATCGCGCTTTTCACTTAGAATTAGTTCATTTTGGATCATGGATTATTTTGTTTTTATGTTTGCGATAAACTTGTTCCGGGTACACAAAGAAATACCAAATTATAAAAATAAGTGACAGACTGATGATAGCGATGCTAAGCCAGTTGTCCATCGTATTATAATGTCTTGTAACTATAAGGGTAAAAACAAAAAATACAAAACAAAAAACGAAAATTGACCTACTGAAACCCTTGTGAATAAAGGATTGTAGCCCATTTTGCCACTGCGCGGCGCTTACCTACCAAATGTACATTTACTACCACTTTATTACCGCATAACTACCATTTGGGGCGAATGGCCAGGTGAGCTACGCCACCAAACTACCATTATTACACGCCAATACCCCTAAAGCCCTTATTTTACAAGGTACACACAAGCTTACTGCCTTAACACGACAACCCGTTATATACGGGCTTTTTTGGCTGCATATACACCAATACCGTAGCTATAAAAAAGTACCAAATGTACACTTAGAATTGCATTAAGACATGCATTAAGAATTGCATTTTAGAGGTAAAAACAGGCTATTGATACACCTCTAAAGGGGTAAAATAGAAAGAATACCCCATTAAATAATATTATTGCACCCCCTATAATACCCTAAAAAGTAATAATTAAAAGGGTGGAAAATCAACTCAATAGACATGTAATCAAGTGGTTAGTGAAGGATGTAGTGTTTTATACAGGTACATTAGTGTATTATCTCCCAGTCTTCATATCCTTGCTTTTTCAATTCATCAACTGTTTCGCGGTACTCTTCCAACTGTTCCCAATTTGAAAAATAAGGCGTACCACAATACTTGTCGAATAATTTTTGTTTCTCTTCCTTTGTAAGCTCAGGTTTGTTTTCAGGGTGTAGTAAGCTCCAATAATATTCAATAAAATAGATTGGATTATGAGTAATTCGTTTAAATTCTTTCTCCCAATCATCCGTAGGCACTACTTTTTGCATATATAAATTTAATTTATTGAGTTATTAGGAACAATACGACTACTTTCAGTTCTAAACACATTGCCTAGTACTTTGTGGAGTCGTGTTACACAGTCAATTGGTACATCAAAAGGCTCGTGGATTAATCTGTTGCTATTCGAGTACATTTCTTCATTAACTGAACAACACAACCAGCATCCATCATATTCGGAGCGTTGCAGGCGTTTAATTACACGATATTCAGAGGTCTCTACTACATAATCCTGACCAAACACAATAAGGCGTTTATCAAAAACCTCCTTGAGTGCAACAATACTACCACTTTTATACATTGGGTACATACTGTCGCCATGAACACGCATTGCTAAGGTAGCATCGCGAAACCAATCACCGGCATCAACCCGTTCAGCAGTTTCTGACTGAGGAGCTAAATTAGCAACCTCACCTGTACCTCCAATGGCAACTCCATCCCACAAAGGAATTAACTTCCTTTCTTTTATAATCTCACTAGTAGCTTCTTCTTTTAACATCTTGCCATTACCAGTAAGAAGCCACTCAATATTTAATGTAGAGTATATCTCTATTATTTTAGAAATCTTATCTAATCCAATACTTTTAGAAATGCTGTTTACATAACCATTTGAGGCGCCTATAGATTTTTCAAACGCAATTACAGATAGGTTTCTAAATTTTATAAACTCTTTAAGTCTGTTTTTTACACTCATATTCAATGGAATAAAAAATAAATAGGGAATATCTCTATTTTTTCTTTGATTAAAATAGAGTAATACTCTATATTTGTAACCAGTAAAATGTTTACAACCGTTTAAAGATAGATAAAAAATGGAAAAGACAATCATCATGGTAAGGCATGGAAAGGTAAAGGAGATAGCAAAGGTGTTTGGTATTTCCAAGACTGCGGTTAGCCTGGCCTTGCGTGGCCATCGCAAAAATGACCTGACAAAAAAAATCCGTCATGTTGCGTTAACGCAGTTTGACGGAGTGGAGATGCAACAAGTTAAGAAAGAATCTAAAAAGTAATCAACTACTAATTATTTGAGAATGGATTGTCAAAACCAGCAAAAGGAAAGCGAAAATAGAATGGAGCCCGAAATGTTTCCATTATGGCATCAGCAAATACCAAGTGAAAATCACGGTAAGAACCCCCATCTACTATCCCGCTTATTGGCTCGGCTTGATTCAGAAAAAACGATGTTGTGCCGGAAACTTGAAGAGCTGCAAAACGGATTAGAAGAATATCAGGGTGATTTACCCACTTCTTGGCTTTCCGTCGAGAAGGAGGCAGCTGCAAATATTGCATCGCTAATTCACGGTGCTGACGCCACCAGTCATAATACCCGTCAACTCCTAATTCTTTTAAGAGATTATAGAGTGTTTGTACCGTCTCGTGCAGGAACTCCATACGTATCTCTTCTTCAACTTTACGTGCTTTTGCAAGATAATTATAAAGACTCATTACTTCGAAAACTATTTGATTTAACAATAGGTGAACATGGCTCACAAAGTTTAACCATTGCAATATAACATTATTCTCCCGGACGGTCTTTAGCAACGGTTCGACTCCGCTGCCGGGAACAACTTAAACACATACATACACATCAAATGGAATATTATAACAACATATTGTGCTTTGCGGCGCACTTTTATTACCACGAGTACAGCGATGGACCGGGTAAGGGTGAGATTGTTGAGGAAAGGTATGTGGCTTATGGTACGTATTGCTCTCAGGTGTCAAGAAAGAAGCTCAAAATCATGCGTCAAGGCAAAGGTGAGGGCAACTATGCACTGATTGAGTTTGCCAGTATTCCGCCTAAATATCGGGCGCTGATACGTGCCAAATATGGCAATGTGGAGAAGGTAGCCGCTAAAAACACTTACGTTACTGCCATTGAGAAGGATTACAGGGCAGTTAATTATTTTATGAACTTTCAATACCCGGATGGTAGTTACATACCCTGCGATAAGGTGGACAACATTAAGCTGTGGAGCAATAACGCGGCCATATTAAATGCTATTGCAAGAGCATGGCAAGGGCACGTAAAAGAACGGGCTAAAAAGGGTAAAAAGCCGTTGTATACAAAGTTTTTTGATAATGCGGCCACGGAATTAAAAAGCCCGTCACTACGAAGTACCTGGGAACATAACTTACCGGTTGCCGGTCGTCGTTTGCGCGAGAAATTTTTCAAGTATATCGACCCTAATATCAGGTACAATGCTTTAATTAAAAACTATGTAGGCAATCAAAACAACATTAAAATCAATGATGACCTGTTGTTTTTGCTGGCCTATATAGCAGCCATGCCAACACGTCCATATAACACTAAGGTAAACGAATATTACATGCAGTTTATGCGTGGCGAAGTTGATTTGGTTAACAAAGCCACAGGCGAAGTATTCGACCACAAAGATTACCTTGATGATGACGGTAATATTATTGAGTTGAGCGATGGCGCCATATGGAACCGCCTGAATAAAATTAATGTACAGCTGTACCTTGATAAAAAACGATTGGGAGGTAAAGACTTTAACGATATACACCGCCCACACCGCCATCGTCATGCACCTGTTTATTCGTTTAGTAAAATATCGTTGGATGACCGTGACCTTATCTGGAAAGACAGAGCGACTAAAAAACGCGTGAAAGCTTACTATGCTTACGATGTTACAAGCGGTTGTCGCATAGGTTCGGCCTATAGCATGGATAAGAACGAGGAACTATTCCTCGACTGTATGCGCGACATGTTTGTGTTTATCGACCGCCATGGCTTTGGTGTTCCGTTGGAGGTGGAGGTAGAAAACCACCTAGTCAATAAATTCTTTGGCGACCTGGAGGTGATGTTTCCTTACCTCACGGTTTGTGCTCCTGGTAACTCACAGGAGAAACGTGCTGAGCATTTTAACCGCTATGTCAAATATCAGATTGAGAAAAACAACCATCCCGGCGTAGGCCGCTGGTGGTTAAAATCGAAATACAATCGTATTTCGGTTGATAAGGTGGATGACCAGTTTAAACAAAAGATGAAGCTGGCCGACCGTATGATAGCAGATGATATTCAGGATACTTTACAATACAACAACGCATTGCACCCTAACCAGGATAAGTATCCGGGCATGACACGCATGGAGGTTCTGATTGATAACCTAAACCCGAACCTGCCACGCCTGAATAAACAGCACATATACCGTTACATTGGTTTTGAAACAGAAACAACCATCATGCGCAGCCAGTACGTTAACTGCCAGTATGAAAAATATATGCTGCCAAATCCAATGGTGCTGGAACAATTAAAGGCTAACAAACGCGAGGTTACAGCTTACTGGATGCCTGAAGATGATGGTTCCATCAATGAAGTATACCTATACCAGGATGGTAATTATATCTGCACTTGTAACAAACTGATTGAGTACAACGAGGCCAAAGCTGAGCGCACAGAATTAGATGAGGCAGCCAAGCTGGCCCAAGACAAATATGTCGCCCAATTTGATAAGATGATTAAAGATGGGATTGCCGATTATCCAAAGCTGGAAGTACTGAAAAATGATAATGAGCCAATACCCGAACCTGAGATTATTATAGAAGAGAAACAGCCCGAACCGTGCGGGGTTGAGGCTGTCGAAATAGATTACACCGAAAAAGCCTTTAACGACTTTTAAAACAGTTTTAACTATGGTTACAAAAGTATTTAAACAACATGTAATTGCCAAGCTCAAAGAGTTGGAGAGCAATTCGGGGCTTAGCTCCAAACGCTTTGCCGTTAAAATAGGCATTAATAACGCCCAGTGGAGTCGCCTGAAAAAAGGAGAACTGGATGGCGTGCTGGCCGATAGCAAGTTTATCACGATTGCCCGACAGAATGAAATAAGCATGGGTGGCTCGTTTGAGTGGAAAACTGCCAAAACACCTGCTTTCCAATACATCACAGCAGCTCTTGACATTTGCCAGCAACAAAGCATCAGCACCATGTTGGTAGATATGGCTGATATTGGCAAAACCCATACGGCTAAGTTCTATGCACGCAACAACAAAAATGCGGTTTACATCGACTGTTCACAGGTGAAAACAAAGCAGCTGTTTGTTCGCGAAATTGCCCGTCAGTTTGGTGCTAACCATACTGGCCGCTATGCCGATGTCTATAATGATTTGGTGTTTTTCCTGAACTCCATAGAATCACCTATCATCATTGTTGACGAGGCTGGCGATTTACGTTACAATGCCTTTCTTGAACTAAAGGCACTTTGGAACGCTACCGAGGGGCATGTGGGTTGGTTTATGATGGGTGCCGATGGGTTGAAAGCCAAAATTACACGTGCCATTAACTGCCAGAAAGTTGGCTATACTGAGATATTTCGTCGATATGGCAGTGCTTATAAGCGTGTTTCGCCATTGGCCGGAGACGATATGAAGACTTTCAAACGTCAACAAGCAGCTTTAGTAGCCAAGGCCAATGCACCTGAGGGTGTTGATATTCAAAAACTAATTACCAGCAGCAACCACTCCCTGACCAATGTTTACAACAAAATCAGGGTGATGAATATGAAAAATAAGAGAGCATAATGAGCAAAGTGCAGGAGGAAACAACCACAGTCGTTAAGCCCCTTAAGGGAGGCAGTAAGCGTTCGTGGGACGTAGAGAATGTATTAAATAAAAAATTTAAAGGACTACCGTTCGACGGTATTTGGAAAGAAGTATTCGGCCAGCCAGAAAGGGCACATAGCTGGATTATATACGGACGTAGTTCAAGTGGGAAAACAACTTTTAATATGCAACTGGTAAAGTATCTGAGCCAGTTCGAAAGAGTGCTTTATAATAGCCTGGAGGAAGGCCTCAGCGCAAGTATACAAACGGCCTATAACCGTGTTGGTATAACAAATCAAAATAAAGTTACCCTTGTGCAGGAGAGCATGAAAGATTTAACAGCAAGGCTTGAGAAGCACAAATCGCCTAATATCGTATTTATTGATTCGGTTCGATATACAAAAATGCGATGGAACGATTACCAGGCCTTTTGCCAACGTTTCCCCAATAAACTGTTTATATGGGTGTCGCATGCCAAAGGGAAAGAACCCAAAGGTGCTTTAGCCAATGATATATTCTACGATGCTTTTGTAAAGATTTATACCGAAGGCTACAGAGTCTTTGTTTCATCACGTTTTACCACCGGTAGTGAATCAACAATGGATATTTGGAAAGCAGGAGCTGCCAAATACTGGGGCGAAACTCAATTATTATCAAACTAATTACTATGAATACAACTAAAAACCGCTTTGCCCCATTCTATGCACTGTTAAGCAAAATGGGCATACCACACAACGACCGTCGTGACTTCTTAATGGATTATACCGATGGTTTAACTGATAGCCTAAGTGAGCTATACAAAACGCATCCTCATGTGTACTTTAAAATGATAAATGACATGGAGGAGCTGGTTAAAAAGCAAAACAACGAACTGGACAAACTACGCAAGCGTGTAATTGCCAGTATAGGCGGCTGGTTTAAGCTAATTGGTCAAGAAAGCAATATTGAGATTATAAAAGGAACTGCTTGCCGTTCTACCGGGCACAAAGATTTTAATAGAATCCCCCCGGAACGTTTGCGCAATGTGTACAACACCTTTTTGAATAAACAAAAGGACTTTAAAGCACTAACGAGTGATATGCAACGGCAACTAGCAGCAAAAACCTTTTTAAACTAAATAGCAAACCATTAATCAAATAATAATATGAAAAACAATAGTGGTTACACTGACAAGGAACTGTTTAAGCTTGCATGTGAAGTAGAGACATTACGCAGGGCAACCAACTCTAACTTAGATTTAGTGGCCTCAAATCTCAAAGTGAGCATCCATTCTATTACTAAACTTAACGAAGCACCAGAAAAACTAAGCAAACCAGCAGTAGAGCGACTCATTAAAGGTTTAAATAATTGGCGTGCGCTTTATAAGAAAGGATATAAGGTTGTTTCTGTTGAGTTAAAAGATAAAGAACCTAATGTAAATGACTGGTTAGCTGCTTTTACTTCTGAGACACTCGTAGATGAATTAAGGGCACGAGGCTTTACTGTTGAAGCGAAATTAGAACTCTAAGCTAGTGCAATCAGCCAAGAGCACTTAGCTTTTAAAAATCCTTGCAACGGCAAGGTTACCACACCCACAGGTGGTATTAAGCAAATGATGTAACTGCCGGGCAGCGTGAGGCGTTGCCCGGAACTGGAAAGGTGGCCGAGTGGTAAGGCACTATAGCAGATGTTCGGAAGTTAGTACCCCTGTTAGGGCTGAACGCGCAGGTTCGACTCCTGCCCTTTCCACAAGTATTATACGAATCGGGATAAGAGTGTTATCGGCGTGCCGGTCGCAACCGGCTTTTAAGTTTAACGATTATAAATAATAAGTATGAAGAAAGTTCTGATTGTAGCGTGTTTAGCCGCTTTAATAGCTTCCTGCACTGATGCCACAAGGGCAAAGTTTGGAGGCTATGGTGATGAATTTAAAATCGAGATGGTCAATTGTGATGGTACAATAGCCCGAACCTGGATTAGTAGTGGAAAAGTACAAAGTGAAAAAAATAGCGATGGCTATTATTTCAAAGAAAAGGAAACAGGTAAACTCATAGAAGTTACCGGCAGATTAATTATTACAAAACTTTAAACAACGTGGAGAATATTAACATTGACAACCTCTCGCTGGCCGAGATGGAAAAACTGGAAGCCAAAATTAAGGCCAGAAAAAACGATGCCAGGCAACGACAGGAAACAGCCTACATTGAGCTTAGACACGGTTTTATGAGCAAACTAAAGGATCGTGTATTAAAAGAGGCGATGGAAGTTGAAGCCCTGGTTGCTTTCGTGCGTAACGAGACGGCTGGCTTTCTTGAGGTAATGAAAGAATATGGCCAGCTGAAGAAAGAGGGGCAAATTGGTTATAAACTGGTTGATGGTGACTTTAAACTCGAAGTCAAAGCCAATAAAGTGAAAAAATTTGATGAGCGTGCCGATGTGGCTGCCGAGCGCTTAATTGATTTCCTTTTGAAGTGGATTAAGAACAAAGACCAGGGAACGGAAGACCCCATGTACCAATTGGCTATGACCATGATATCGCGAAATAGCCAGGGTGATTTGGACTATAAGCAAATCAGTAATCTGTATAAATGGGAGGATAAGTTTAATGACCCCGAATACTCTGATATAATGAGCTTATTTAAAGAAAGCCATGTTGAGGAGGGTATCGCTATTCATTATTACTTCTGGCAGAAAGATGAGTTCCAGGTGTGGCGAAAAATTGAAATCTCATTTAACCGATTTTAATAATGGGCTTCGCCTGGTATGAGTATGTTGCTATAGGTGGGTTTTTAATCTCCGGGATATGGGGAGCCATCTGTGAGTACAAACAAAAAGGTCAGGGCATCACTCGCCAAAGTAACCGCCCTGAGCCTTGGGATAAGCGATTAGAAGATAGATAAAATCCTTCGGCTCCTGAATGGAGTCGAAGGACTAACCACTTTAAAACAAAAGTATGCAGAATTTATTTGAGTGCCGAGTTCGCTATGAGAAGATTGACGAACAAAGTGGCCATGAAAAAACAATAACTGAGTGTTACCTGGTAGATGCTGTTTCTCATGGCGAAGCCGAGAGCCGCATGTATAAAGAAATGGAAGCTATGATTCGTGGTGAGTTCGTAGTTAAAAGCGTTCGTAAGGTCAACTATACCGAGATTTTCGAAAACGAGGATGGTGATATTTGGTACAAGAGTAAAATATCATTCGAAACCGTTGATGATAAAAGCGGCAAAGGCAAGCGTGTTAGCAATAACATACTGGTACTGGCCAGCAACGTTAAAGATGCCTTTGACAAGATTCATGAAGGCATGGGTGGCATGACGGTTGACTTCGATATTAATGCCATTGCCGAAAGTCCGATTCTTGACTTCTTTCCTTACTTCAATGGTGATGAAGAGGTGACCGATGGTAAAACCGAAGCTTACAAGGATTAGGTATGGATTACATTGTAAAAGTTAAAATAACGCCATCGGATTCTAGTGATCCGATGGCAAAATATAAATCATCCTTCTACACAGGTGAGTTTGTCTCTAAAAGAAATAGAGTTATGCACTCTAAAATAGAAGCCCAGGTGAAGCAATATCTAAAGACGATGTCTAAACAGCAGCACCCACATTTGGATTTTGACATCAAGGTTCTGAAAATCGAGCGAAGTAACAAAAAGTTTATTGTAGTTGAAGATAAAATTTAGAGATGAAATATACAGTTGATTGGCTAGAAGTAGCCCGCAGAAAGATGGAATTTGACCATACAGGTCGCAAATTCTTCAGGTCAGTTATAAAGCTGGATAACAACTTTCACGTGTACGTCCATGGTAAAAAAGAACTATTGGCAGTTGAAAAGGATAGTAATGGTACCTACCTAAAGTTGTATTTCAAACAAATTAAGTAATAGATAACGAGAAGCTCTCACGCTTACAAAGGCCTCAAGTTAGATTGAATCAGATTAAGGAAATACAAGATGCCTTTTGTAATACTTCAGCTAGTTGTGTTAATGGCTCCTGCATGCTGTGCCTTTACCACAAATCCAATTTAAATGAGTTTGAAACCTGGTTTAAAGAACATTTAAATGCCGATAAAAAACCATGAGCACTGGCACACTTGTAAACGGTGTAAGTGTGAATTTGATTTACGAATAACATGTATTTGCCCTCACTGTGGCGAAACTGTAAAGATTGATGAATTATGAATTTATATGTAGAGAAAGGAGAGCTACTTACGTAGCTCTTTAAGTTTGGCCTTAATCATCTTGATTCGCTCAGTATCCTTATAATCGCACATAGCAAGCTGATGAGTCCATTTATCAATTTCATTCTCTCTGATTTCGGCTTTCATAGCTCTGTTAATGCCGGCAAATTTGGCCTCGGCATAATCATAAACAAACATTAAAACAATGAAAGAAAATAACAAACCAATACAAAAAACAAACAACTTACTAAATGGTAAAAGCAACCAGCACAAAGCCATTAAAAGAGCACTAAAAACATACCGCATTGCACGCAGGGTATTCTTTTTCATAACCATAGCTATTATAGCATTATTGGGCAATACTGCTTTAAGTACAAACGCCACAAACATTAAACCTACACCCGCTATAATGGGGTACACTATCCCGGTAATTATATTCTGCATTATCCTGTTGTTTATTGGCGTCATTACTTTATTGATGGATGAAGCCATAATGAAACACTACAAGCAAATATACAAAAGACTTAACGACTAATAATTTTTACAAAATCTTGCATGTCAAAAATATTTAGTAACATTGCAGTGTTCAAGTTTTCATACAGGGAGCAACAACGAGTTGCCCATATTGCGTTTAGGGCATTTTTTATGCCTTAATGTTACGATATGCGGTAGCTTGCCCCGTGGTATTGCTATAATGGCGTACCGGCTCTCTGTAATGAAGCTTGAACAACGGGTAGCAGGCTACCGTCTTTTTTTGCCTGCAAGTTCAAAAAATTACAGATGATTAACTTACAAACAGTCGTAATAAACGACACAAGATTTGCCGTAGAAGAGCGAAACGGCAACATTAGTTTTAACCTCACTCAAATGGCAAAACCTTTTGGTGACCATAAAAAACCTTCAAAATGGTTAAGACACAATCCAGCAAAAGAATATTTAGAAGAATTAAGCAAAGGGCTTAAAAGCCCTTTGGCTGATTTGGTGGAAGTTAGAAAAGGAGGTATGCCGGAACTGGCAGGAACATGGGCAAATGATTGTAGAATAGCAATGCGATTTGCACAATGGTTAGACCCAAAGTTTGCAGTAGCTGTTGATGAAATTGTAATCAAGCTACTTACCAAACAGGCAATAGTATTAGAGCCCAAACGAGGTGTTATGCCTATTTTTATTGATGGAAAGCGTTGGTACTGCTATATTGAAGTAATGAAAGCTTTGGGTGGTAGTACATTGAGTAGTGCAACTTCACGCAAAAGGAAACATCCGCATCATTTTACTAAAATATACGGTCGTAATTTCATTACTGAACATTACTTCGATTTATTAATTGGGTATTACGACTGGCGAAACTCAGCTAAAGAGAAAGTGAACCTTCAATTACCTATAAACTTTGGAGGGCAAGCATAATGGAATATAAGATAGATAATAATAAAGCTATTGAGAACATTCGAGAATATTTGCGGCATGAAACTGATGCAGGAAATGTAGTAGAGGCTTTAGATAACGCTTATTATTTGTTGGCACAATCGGCAGCAAGTGCATTAGATAAAGCAGATTGTTCGGCTCTGTGTAATGGGAAAAGCTCCTTGGAAGATATCATGTATAATATCCATCGCTTGAGAGAAGTTTTAGTAGAGTAAATCTTAAAGGACAGATGATTTAATTAAAATTCACCCCATTTTTTTTAAATAAGCCTCGTAGTTGTTTAAACTACGGGGTTTTTTGTTAAGTGAAAGTTTTTACATTTGTGTTTATTGATGAATTAACTCTAAAATATTGGCTTATGGCTTCAGAAAGATTAAAAAAACAGTATCCTCATTTAAGGCAATTATCAGCTCTATTAACGTACACTATTATTTTTGTTCTGATTTGTAGCTTTAGTTTTGTTATTTTTTGCCTGTCAGGTTACAATGAATTGTTTACAATATGGACTAGTATACCTTATTTGATAAGTTGACCATCTCCCGTTTTTAACTTTCCCAATTCAATGCAAGCATTAACTGGCCAGTAGTCTGGGGCATGTGGCTCACCGGAAGAAAAGCCTTGGGTCTGGTGCTTGCAAGTAAAGTCTTCACTATGGTGCTGATTTTGTAATATATGAAATTAAACAACTCAT
>DIYS01000090.1 GCA_002429115.1 Saccharicrinis sp. UBA6048
TCACTTTGATCGGCATCTCCAGCATGATCATTTGCTTTCTTATTTCTTTATTTTCAATCAATTCAAGCTTACCCGAGGTTTTCATGGACGTGTAGGTAATATCCATTGGTGAAAAGTTCCTTAGATCCATATGCCATAAGAACAGAATATTTGCTAATGAATCTTTATTTGATAAGGTATCAGGTTTGTTTTCTAAGAAATAATCATAAGCATCCAGGTGACGATTGAATATACTGACCTCTCCATTAAAATACTCTAAATCCACCTTTAATTCGTCAACCATACTCGACAGGTACTCCTGTTCTACACGTCTTTCCTGTTTGTAATCGCGATAGTTTTCTACGTTAAAAGCAATTATAATACTTATAAGAACAAGAAAGAACTGGATGCTGTATTCCACCCAGTTTAACTGTTTCAATGTGTTCAGGATGTTTTTCATTGGTATAAAATTTAATTGAATTTGCTATTGTTACTTCTGCCAGTTTTCGCTCGCTAAGCAATTGTATTTTGCCTCAAAAATAAAAAAACTGCCTTTAACAATTGAGCTATCAACTAAATCCCATTCCTATGTACTTCATTATTTACTCGTCTGCCTCTTCTCTATCAGATTCAAACAAGCTCAGTATTTTCCCTCTGCCCTCCAGCTCTTCATTGATCAAATCAATCAATTTAGTACAACCATCAATACCCCATTTATATATGCTCATTTGGGATTCTTCCTGTCTTTTTTCTCCTTCTAAAACTTGTAACAATTCCGGGTATTTAAAAACAAGTGTCTGGTTCGATGGGTCAGAGCTATAAATACGACTCATCCTTTCAGGCATATTCATTGTCATTTGAGTATAATCACGCTCTTTTCGATATACTAATTGATAAAAACGGTGGTAAAGCACTATAATTTGCTTTCTGATTTCCTTATTTTCAATCAATTCAAGCTTACCGGAAGTTTTCATGGACGTATAGGTGATATCCATTGGTGAGAAATTATTATCAATGGAGTACATATTAAAGATGGTATGTACGATTGTATCATTGTATGCCAATGCTTCAGGTTTGTTATCCAACAAGTAGTCATAACACCCTATTTTATATTGACGACTAAAAACCTCACCTTCAAAGTATTTTAAATCTTCCTCCAATTCGTCAACCATACTCTCCAGGTACTCATGCTCAACGCGCCTTTCTTGTTTAAACTCCCGGTAGTTTTCCACATTAAAGGCGATGATGATACTAATTAGTACCAGGAAAAACTGAACGCTGTATTCCACCCAGTCTATTTGTTTTAGTTTGTTCAGGATATTTTTCATTGAAATATATTTGCCGTTGATTATTTACGTAGATTACACAATTCTAATTACTTACTATTACTTTAATTTACCCTTCGCTATCAGCTACAAACAAGCTCAACGCGTTACCTCTGCCTTCCAGCTCTTTATTAATAAGCTCAATCAGTTCATTACATGTATTCACTGCAAATTTGTAGATGGATAACTTTGATTCGTTAAATTGTTGTTCACCTCTAAAATAGTGGATCATCTCAGGGTATTTAACTTTATAGAGCTGCCCAGCAGGATCATACTGAAGATATTTTGAGAGATATGAATGATCCTTACTCCGATTGTTATATTCAAGTTCACTCCTGTAAATATGCTCGTAATAGCGATGGTAAAGCATGATGATATGCTTTCGGATCTCCTTGTTTTCAATGAGTTCCAGCTTACCGGAAGTTTTCATCGACGTATAGGTGATGTCCATAGGTGAGAAGATTCGTGATGGATGGTAAAATTCATAAATAACATGAACCACAGAATCATTAACTGGTATGCTTTGGGGGTGATCTGCCAGTAGCTTGTCGTATACTTTAATATTATACTCGCTATTATTAACTTCAGCTTCAAAGTATGACAAATCGACCTTTATTTCGTCAACCATACTTTCCAGATACTCTCGTTCGACGCGCCTCTCCTGCTGATAATCACGGAAGTTTTCAACATTAAAAGCCACCATGATACTTATTAGCACCAGGAAAAACTGAATACTATACTCCACCCAGTTTAATTGTCTTAGTTCGTTCAGGATGTTTTTCATTGATCTTGGTTAATTGTTTTATATGTCTTAGGATGATTAAGCTTATCATTACTTATTCAACCTTTAAAAATACAAAATTGGCTATAATCTGTTTTTATGAAAAAAAATAATTCCTGATTTTAAACAATTAGCTCAATTACATACAGACCAAATGGTCGCTTCTGTATTCACTTGACTACAGCTAAGCACCACGCAAATACTATCATAATATTCAGATCAAAACATTTAGAACGAAAACAAATTAAATATGTCATGCATTCATACTCCTCAACCTACAGCGGAAATATTTAAATTAGCCTGCTTAGTAACTCAATCTCAAAAATAATTATACACAATGAGTGGATTTTTTGGCAGTATCTCGAAAAAAGACTGCGTAACCGATGTTTTCTACGGAACGGATTATCATTCTCACCTGGGCACCAAACGTGCAGGATTAGCGTTCTTCAATCCTAAAATAGGTTTTCAACGCGCTATTCACAGCCTGGAAGATGGCTATTTCAGAAATAAATTTGAGTCTGATATTGAAGAATTTGAAGGCAACAGCGGTATTGGTGTTATTTCTGATACCGAAGCACAGCCGATTATTGTAACATCTAATTTAGGGCGATTCGCTGTTGCTACCGTATCAAAGATCGTTAATATCGACGAGCTGGAAGAGCGATTCATCAAGCAACATCGTACCTTCTCCGAAACCAGTCAGAACAGCATTAACCCAACCGAGTTGGTGGCCATGCTGATTGCTGAGGGAAAAACGTTTAAAGAAGGTATTGAGAATGTTTACAACAGCATTAAGGGATCGTGCTCCATGCTGATCTTAACCGAAGATGGTTTGCTGGCTGCCAGAGATAAACTGGGTCGTACACCAATTATCCTGGGTAAAAAAGAAGGGGCTTATGCGGCGTCGTTCGAAACATGTGCCTTCTCTAACCTGGATTATGAAATTGAGAAATACCTGGGGCCGGGCGAAATTGTAAAAATAACCAGCGAGGGTTATGAGCAATTGCGCGAGCCTAATAAGAAGATGCAGGTTTGTTCGTTCCTTTGGGTATACTACGGATATCCACCATCGTTCTATGAGGGTATCAATGTGGACGAAAGCCGCTACCGCTGTGGTGCTGCATTGGCCAAAAGAAATGGTACCGACGCCGATTTCTGTGCCGGTATTCCTGACTCAGGTGTAGGTCACGCCATGGGTTACAGCCATGCCACTGGTGTGCCATTAAAGCGACCTTACTCGAAATACACACCTACATGGCCACGAAGCTTTATGCCTCAGAGCCAGAAAACACGTGATCTTGTAGCTAAGATGAAACTCTTACCTAACAAAGCACTGATCGAAGGTGGTCGTGGTATCTTCCTCGATGACTCTATTGTACGAGGCACACAGTTAAAAGATAACGTACAGGATTTGCATAAAGCCGGTATCAAAGAAGTACATGTGCGCATTGCCTGTCCGCCACTGACTTACCCATGTGAGTTCCTTAACTTCAGCCGCTCGCGCTCCAATATGGATCTGGCCACTATTAAAGCTGCCTGCAAGCTCGAAGGTCGTGAGGATGTGGATATGAAAGAATACTCTGACTGCGATTCAGAAAAGTATAAAGCCATGGTGGAAGAGATCCGCAAAACATTGGATCTGACCTCACTTAAATTCCAGCGACTGGATGACCTGGTGGAAGCCATTGGCCTGCCTAAAGAAAAACTCTGTACACACTGTTGGGATGGATCAAGCCATTTTTAATAGTAAACAGTATTATTATAAAGAGCCGGCAATGCCGGCTCTTTTGTTTACCATGGAGTATAAGAAGGACGCTAAGGTTTATTCTGCATATCCAGTTTGCTGGCGCGAACTTGTAATTCGTGTCGAAAAGTATAGACAGTATAGCTTGTAAAGCTGCGCTAGCAGATGCAATATTTAACCCTCTGTATCTCCCTTAAAAAGGGAGATATAATAGTATGATTTACATTTCGCTTAAAGGCAACCCTAATTAATACGATCTCATAAATTATTTCCTACAGATCTTATTTTAACCGCAGAGTAAAAAAAGAACGCTGAGTGTGCATACTGTAAATCCAGCTCGCTGGCGCGAATTTGTAATTCGTGAGGAATAATATTATCAGTATAGCTTGTAAACCAACAGTCATACCAATTTTATTTTAAAATTAATTGTAATTGATTTGAAAATAGTAACTTTCGACTATTCACTTCATTTGTTCAAATTGGCCTTAATGGATTGCTGCCTGACCTTTATGGAGCATAGATTCGACACTCAAATGCTCAATTTTGTAATGCGAGATAAACAACAGATTATTAATCATTAAAACGAAGAGCTATGAATATTTCGAGATTTTACATGCCGCCACTGGCGTTAATGGGACCGGGATCGTTAAAAGATGCAGTGAAAGAAATTGTGACAATTGGCTTTAAAAAAGTTTTGATTGTAACAGATGCTGATTTAGTTAAAATAAAACTGGTTGATCGCTTAACTGATTTGCTGGACGAAAATAAAATAGAGTGTGTTATATACGATGGCGTTCATCCTAACCCTACGGTTAACGATGTGAATGAAGGCTTGCAGGTATTGCATGAAAATGCCTGTGATCTGATTATATCCTTTGGTGGCGGATCACCGCATGACGCGGCAAAAGGCATTGCCTTACTGGCAACCAATGGTGGTGATATTCGCGATTACGAGGGCTTAAACAAGTCGGCGCAACCACAATTTCCATTAATCTGTGTTAATACAACTGCCGGAACCGCCAGTGAGATGACCATTTTCTCAATCATTACCGACGAAGAGCGTCATGTGAAAATGGCATTGGTGGATCAGCATTTTACACCACTTATGGGTGTTAATGATCCGGAACTAATGGCGGCCATGCCAAAATCGTTGACAGCAGCAACTGGTATGGATGCGCTTACGCATGCCGTTGAGGCCTATGTTTCAACAGCGGCCACACCAATTACCGATGCCTGTGCTTTGAAAGCCATTGAGCTAATTGCCAACTACCTGAAGCGGGCGGTTGACGATGGTAATGACATGGAAGCGCGTGATATGATGTCGTATGCCGAGTTTATGGCTGGTATGGCCTTTAACAATGCCTCTCTGGGCTATGTGCATGCCATGGCGCACCAGCTTGGAGGTATGTACGACTTGCCTCACGGTGTATGTAATGCCATTCTTTTACCGCACGTTCAGGCCTATAACTCCACCGAGGCCAATGATCGACTGAAAGACATCGCGAAGGCTATGGGACAGGACGATGCGATCAAGGCCATACAGCAATTGTCAGAGTCTATCGGTATTCCTGCCGGACTGGAGCAATTAGGTGTGAAAGAGGAAGATTTCACTACTCTGGCCACCAATGCACTCAACGATGCTTGTAGTGCCACCAATCCGGTGCAGGGCTCCATCGATGATGTAATTGGTATCTATAGGCAGGCGATGTAAAACACCTATTTTTAATTGATAACATTGCAAATGTAATTAGAGAGAGTCTGTAGGCGGGCTCTCTCTATTGCTTTATGCCTTGCGTTTGGCATTAACAGGGTTAACATCAAGGTTTTGTATTAAAAAAAAGAGCCGACAGTTGGAGGCCACTGAAAAAGTCTCTTAAGTAATAAAAGCAGTAAAAGGAAGATTCAATTCTCTTTTTACTGCTTTCTTTGTATTAGTACTTAAGAGCATTCAATGTTAGAACAGCAACAAAAACTTGTTTTTAGTTCCTACTCGGAACTCTACGCGCTTATTATTCCCAAAGACAACATACTTCGTCGTATTCATGAGTTAATTGATTTTAGTTTTATATACGATGAGCTATCGTCAAAATATTGTCATGATAATGGGCGGACAGCCGAAAGTCCCATAAGATTATTCAAGTATCTTCTGTTGAAAGTGATCTACAATGTATCTGATGTCGATGTAGTAGAACGTTCGCGTGTTGATATGTCTTTCAAATTTTTTTTAGGTATGACCCCAGAGGATGATGTGATTAATCCAAGTACCTTAACAAAATTTCGCCGGTTAAGATTAAAAGATACCGACTTATTAAACTTGTTAATAGGAAAGACTGTAGCCATTGCTATCGATAAAGGAATTATCAAGTCCAAGTCTATCATCGTTGATGCCACCCATACCAAGAGTAGGTCCAACCCCTTGTCGCCATTGGAAGTATTAAAGGAAAGAGCCAAGTTGCTTCGAAAGATGGCTTACAGTGTCGATGACGATATCAAAGAGCAGTTACCTCAAAAGCATATCGGTGATAACCTGGAGCAAGAGTTAAGCTACTGCTCAGAGCTCATTGATTGATTAATTTACCCTCTAAATCTCCCTCAGGAGGGAGACTAGAATAGTGTTGACCTGCATCTCGCGAATCAACACTTTTTACATCCCCTATTATAGGGGATTTACAGGGGTGAATAAGGACAATAATAAAAATTAGCCTTAACATTAAACTAAACCTTCAAGCCTTGATGGGCACTTAACCCGAAAAATTCACTGC
>DIYS01000192.1 GCA_002429115.1 Saccharicrinis sp. UBA6048
ACTGATCTTCTGCGTCAAATTTTCTTGCAATAGTTCACTATTCCAATAAAATCATTCCTTGTGTATCAGCTTTTTATTTCAATCTGAGTTTTAAAATTTAAATCGAACTCAGGTTAATAATTAATACAGCTATTAATGAAACAGAAACTTGCGGTTTTAGCTATTTTAATGATCATCGCTGGATTTGGTATGATTCATAGCACCAAAGGTGTGATGGAAATAGTTAGTTTATTATTAATTGGCGTAGGAACTGCATATCTTCTATTTTTGTTGTTGAAACAAAATAAAGGCAAATAGCTTAAAAGTATGTTTTCAAAGGAAGAAGCTAAAGAGTTAAGGAAGTTATTCTGGCACAAGCTGGAAAATCGCACACGACGATTACCAGGGCAGAAAGGCCGGAAAATTAAGTGGATATTCGATGATACAGGCATAAAAGGTCTGGATTTGCGTTTTGATATTAATCGGGAGCGTGCTATAGTTGCGCTTGAAATTAATCACCGCAGCGAAGAACGACGCTTGAGACTGTATGAAAAGCTTGAAGCTTGTAAATCGATTATTGAATCGGAGTTTGAAAACGAATTAAACTGGGATTTCATTTATAGCAAAGAGGAGGGCAGAGACGTTTGTCGTATTTACGACGAATTATCACCAGCCGACATGTATCGTCAGGATCAATGGCCTGAAGTTATGAAATTCATGATCGATCGAATGATAAGAATGGAAAAGGCCTTTATGGAGGTAAAAGACTTCTTGTTGCACGATGAAATAGGATAGAATAAATTACAATTAATATAGAAATAGGCTGGCCAATTTGGTTGGCCTATTTTCGTTTCAAAAGCTTACATCTTTTATAAACCTTGCAAATATGTGTTTTTGAAGTAAAATGCGATCCAATCTCTTTGGAGTGAAATGGAAATTCCAAAGTGAGATTTGATTCTGAGTTGTGTTTCAACAGGTGATAAATGATGGCAAAGATGCCATTGATATGTTTATGTGAACAGCTGCAGTGAATAAGCGATAGAGTATTCCTGTTCTTAATCAGAAAAGCCTGAGCGATTATTTGATTGTTAGCATCATATGCGGCGTACAGACCGGCACTTTTATAGCGTAATGTAAAGGCAATAATCCTGGTAAGTTGGGCTAACTGCTGCTTAGAAGTATGGCCATATTGTTTGGCGTAATTAATGTACTCACCAGTATCTAAAGAACGAATAACTGTTATCGTCTTATTCTTATAAGCCTGCATTGCCGGTACTACCTTTGTTTTAAATGCCTGTTCGAGCTTTTCTAAGGGCTGAATTAAGTCCAAAACCGCATATTCTTTTACCTTGCTGTACTCATCTGGTTTATTATATGGATTGAGCGTTATTCTGATGCAATTGGCGCTTGCAAAGCTTAGCAGTTTATTCGTTAGCGTACTGTCTATAGGTTTTTGACTGAAGATACCAAGGTAAGGAATCCAATGGGGGAGACGTATTTGTCGGAGTACTATTGTTGAGGTGACGGGAAATGGAAATACAACCAGGTAATCATCCACAATAATGCCCATCCAGTTTTTACAGGTAATATCCAGATACCAGCTAAATGCAAAAAATGCACTGTTAAAAGATTGCCTGATGCAGTAATCCCATTTGTCATCATCAATCTGGTCACGCTCAAGTATTTGAATTTTCATCTGAAGTGTGCTTATATCATGCCCTCGTCGGCATAGCTAAAATAAGCATTGTCAGTAACAATGATGTGATCTAACACCGGAATATCCATAATTTGACCTGCTTCACTCATTTTCTTGGTGATTTTGGTGTCGGCATCGCTTGGTTGCAAGTTGCCGCTTGGATGATTGTGACAAAGAATAATTGAAGATGCCAAATGGTCAATGGCCGATTTAAGTATTAGGCGCACATCCATAACGGTTCCGGAAATACCTCCCTGGCTGATTTTGTTTTTAGCAATGACTTTATTGGCACGGTTCAGCATCAATACCCAAAATTCTTCATGTGGTAAGTCGCCCAAAATTGGCTGGAAAACATCACATACATCCTTGCTACATGTTATTTTGTTTTGCTCATCATTGGCCTGCAGCTTCCGGCGTCGTCCCAGCTCAAGAGATGCAACAATGCTGATGGCTTTGGCATCGCCAATACCATGGTAATTGGTCTTGAGGTCAATGATTGTCTTTTTACCAAGTGTATTAAGGTTGTTCTGGCAATCACGTAGTATTTTCTTTGACAATTCAACTGCACTTTCTTTGGCACTACCGGAGCCTATCAGAATAGCTAATAATTCAGCATCGGAAAGGCTGGCAACTCCTTTATAAAGCATTTTTTCGCGTGGACGATCTTCAAGTGCCCATTCTTTTATGCTGAGACGTTCGTATATCTCCATATCTTGTTCTTTAAACAGAAAAGATAAAGAGGCTGGATGAGAAAGTAAATATCAGATACCAAAAAAGCTCACCGTTTCGATGAGCTTTTTTTGCAGTCCCTAGGAGAATCGAACTCCTGTTTCAAGGATGAAAACCTTGCGTCCTAACCACTAGACGAAGGGACCTTATTGCCTTTTTAGGCGATAAAGTTATGTATGCAGTCCCTAGGAGAATCGAACTCCTGTTTCAAGGATGAAAACCTTGCGTCCTAACCACTAGACGAAGGGACCTTATTGCCGTTATTAAAGCTGGTTAACGTGCTTAGTTAACTTTGACTTTAAATTGGCAGCTTTATTCTTATGAATAATGTTTCTTTTAGCAAGCTTGTCAAGCATAGAAGATACTTTTGGAAGTAACTCCTGAGCAGCTTCTTTTTCAGATGTACCTCTCAATGCTTTCACAGCATTACGTGCAGTTTTTGCATAGTATTTGTTGTGAAGTCTTCTTTTCTCTATCTGACGAATTCGCTTTTTTGCTGATTGATGATTTGCCATCGTACTACAATTAAAAATTGTTAATCTTTATTTTAGCAGTCCCTAGGAGAATCGAACTCCTGTTTCAAGGATGAAAACCTTGCGTCCTAACCACTAGACGAAGGGACCTTATTGCCTTTGGACATACGCTCATGTCTCAAATGCGGATGCAAAGATATAGCAAATTAGAATCCCTCCAAATTTTTTTATTAAAAAACTTCCAAAAAATTCAGCAAAGATTGCGTGAGGTTGTTTAAGATTCAAATATACAAATATTTAGCTTGGCTTTGTTTTTAATCAAGACTTTTAACTCTTATTTAGTTTGCACACTATATATATAATGTGTTACTTTGCGCCTAGTGAAAAGTGGAAGGATTTGGCTGATTGCAACCACTTAAAAAAAGTGCTAAAACGCATATTTACGTTTGTACTTCCCTCCTTTTCACATATCAATTTTTTATTAACGTATTTCTGTAGTTTAGGCTATAGAGTTTATTTTTTTAAATGATATGGGATATTTATTTACATCAGAATCAGTTTCTGAAGGACATCCGGATAAAGTAGCAGATCAAATATCGGATGCATTATTGGATAATTTCCTGGCTTTTGATGCTAATTCTAAAGTAGCTTGTGAAACATTGGTAACAACAGGTCAGGTTGTTTTAGCGGGTGAGGTGCACTCAAAGCACTATGTTGACGTGCAGGAAGTGGCTCGCCGTGTGATTAACAAAATTGGATATACCAAAAGTGAATATCGATTCGATGGCGATTCATGTGGTGTGTTTTCAGCTATTCATGAGCAGTCATCAGATATTAACCAGGGTGTTGACCGTGCCGAGAAAATGGATCAGGGAGCAGGTGACCAGGGAATGATGTTTGGTTATGCATCTAAAGAAACAGATGATTATATGCCAATCTCTCTGGAGTTGTCGCATCGTTTATTAATGGAAATGGCAGACATCCGTCGTGATGAGAAGGAAATGACCTATTTGCGTCCGGATTCGAAAAGCCAGGTAACCATTGAATATGGCGATGATAATGTGCCAAAGCGTGTGCATACAATTGTTGTTTCTACACAGCATGATGAATTTGATGAGGATGAGCCTATGTTGGCAAAGATCAAAGAAGATGTACGAAATATCCTGATTCCTCGTACTGTTTCAAAGTTACCAGCTCGTGTTCAGACATTATTTGATGATGAATTTATACTTCATGTAAATCCTACCGGTAAGTTTGTAATTGGCGGACCACACGGAGATACAGGTTTAACCGGTCGTAAAATTATTGTTGACACCTACGGAGGTAAAGGCGCTCATGGTGGTGGAGCTTTCTCAGGTAAAGATCCTAGTAAGGTAGACCGTTCGGCGGCTTATGCATCACGTCATATTGCAAAAAATATGGTGGCAGCTGGTTTGGCTGATGAAGTATTGGTGCAATTATCGTACGCCATTGGAGTGGCAAAACCAGTAGGTGTTTTTGTCGATACGTATGGTACGTCAAAAATTAACCTGAGCGATGGCGAAATTGCTGTTAAAATTGCTGAGGTATTTGACCTTCGCCCTGCAGCCATAGAGGAGCGCTTAAAGCTTCGTAATCCAATGTACGAAGAAACGGCCGCTTATGGTCACATGGGACGTACGCCAAAGACCGTTCGAAAAGTATACGAATCACCATATTTTGGTAAGAAAGAATTCGATGTAGAGTTATTTACATGGGAGAAATTAGACTATGTTGATACAATTAAAGACGCATTTGGTCTTTAGGATACATAACTTATTAAAACAAAAGCGGCATCGTGAAACGATGCCGCTTTTGTTTTATCCTTGAAATATCTTTATCGCT
>DIYS01000006.1 GCA_002429115.1 Saccharicrinis sp. UBA6048
TGGTCACTCCGAAATAGCCAATTGTAATTCGCTCACTACCAAAGCTGAAAATAGAAGTTGACAAACTATTGAAATAGAACATATGTGGTATGCCTTATTGGTGAAAAAATTAAGTACTCGCTAAGCGGCTTGAAAAAATTACAAAAAAAGAGCAAACAGCCTAAACTATTCACTCTTCACTAATATCTTTTCACTTAACTCCGTTTTATCATCCCAGTCGCGATATTCGTTGAAGCGTATCCGCATCCAATATCTTAATGTTTCGTCCGTTAACTGCCAGTACTTTCTCGTTAACAAAAGCACTTAACGTTCGAATGGCATTGGAGGTGGTCATATTTGAGAAGTTGGCCAGATCCTCGCGCGAGAGGTAAACCGCTAAGGTCTTTTCATCGTCTTCAAATCCGTAAATATCTTTCAGTACACACAAGCTTTCAGCCAATCGTCCACGGATGTGTTTTTGTGTTAAGGTAACAGTTCGGTAACGTGCAAAACCTAACTCACTGGCAAACGACTTAATGAATGCCATGGATAAGGCAGGGTTTGTTTTCATTAAGTTGTAAATTACCTTTTTAGGTACATGGAAGATGGTGCAGGGTTCAATCACCTCTGAACTTGCAATGTGCATTTCTTCAGCAAATAAAGCACGATAGCCAATAAAATCGGGTGCAGAGGCCATTCGTACAATCTGCTCGCGGCGGCTTACACCTTCCTTAAATATTTTCACCTTTCCTTTTCCAAGGCATAACAATCCTGTTGGTTTTTCACCTTCCTGGTATATGATATCATTCTTCTTATAGTAAGAAGTTGAATGATTATCTAACAGGTATTCCTTTTCTTCATCCGTCAGGATGTTATACAGCTTAGGAATATCCTTAATTGTAGGCTCTTCCGGGGTACTATTTTTTTTAACGGGCATCTCAGGGGTGTTATAGAACTATGTTATATAACATACAAATTTATAAAAAAAGCTTATTAATGGCTCTTATTTTACTCAAAATCAATCATTGATGATATTAATATTTAGCGACTAATGGCATTCGCCTGCCAATACCAAATGCTTTTCCTGATATTCGCAGGGTTGGGGCAGTCTGAAAGCGCTTATATTCATTCATATTCACTAAACGAACTGCCTTTTTTACAACGGCCTCATCAAAACCAGCCTCAATGATTTCTGCAGGCGACTGATTTTTTTCGATGTATCTGAAAAGTATCGCATCCAGAACGTCGTAATCAGGCAAGGAGTCTGAATCTTTCTGATCAGGCCTAAGCTCTGCCGAAGGTGGTTTAACAATGGTATTCTCTGGTATGATTTCACCATTGCGGTTAATGTAACGTGCTAACTTAAAGACATCGGTTTTATAGACATCACCCAATACAGATATGCCACCATTCATGTCACCATACAAGGTGCCATAACCTACAGCGGCCTCACTTTTATTCGATGTGTTCAGCAGAATATGACCAAATTTGTTTGATAACGCCATCAGTAACGTGCCACGTATGCGGGCCTGAATATTTTCTTCCGTTACGTCGGCATCCAAACCTTCAAATAACGGACTCATAGAATGACTATAATTATTAAATATATCCTTAATCGGTACAATATCATGTTGGATGCCTAGATTTTCAGCCAGGTCAACAGCATCTTTAATCGAGTGATCCGATGAATATTGTGAGGGCAACAACAATACTCTTACATTCTCTTTACCTAATGCATCAGCTGCAATGGCAACCGTTACAGCTGAATCGATACCGCCAGACAAACCAAGAGTTGCTTTGCTAAAGCCCATTTTTCCAAAGTAATCTCTAACGCCAGCTACCAGTGCATCATAAATTAACTGAATCGGTTTTGTTGCCTTTGGAGGAGTGGTTGTGGCCTCATCCAAGGTATCCATTTCCACTGTAATATGGTCTTCATTAAAAGCATCGGCCATATGCGTGATGTCGCCCCTGCTGTTAACGGCCATACTATTGCCGTCAAATATAAGTTCTGTATTGGCTCCAACCTGATTGACATACAGGAATGGAATTTTAAATTGACGCGCTTTATTTCTCACAATATCACGACGAATATCAACCTGTGTATAAGAGAAAGGTGACGCTGCTATGTTGATGGCAAAATCCGGTTTTTGCTGAATCAGTTTGTCCATTGGCGATAGCGTATACAGCTTATCACGAGCAAAGGCATTTGCTACCGGCTGATCATTCCAGATGTCTTCGCAAATGGTTAACGCAATCTTTTTTCCTTTTAATTTGATCAGGTCAAATACAATGTTTGGCTGAAAGTAGCGGTATTCATCAAACACATCGTAATTAGGAAGAAGCGTTTTTCTTACCACCTGATTGATTTTTCCATCTTCAAGAAGGTAGGCAGTATTGAACAGGTTTTTGCCCTGTGGTTCCGGATTAATTTCCGGAGAACCTACAATTGCCGCAATATTGGTGCAATGTTTGGCAATGCGATCAATGGCGTCTGTACAGCTTTGGATAAACTCTTTTCGTTCCAAAAAGTCATAAGGAGGATATCCACAAACCGATAATTCGGAAAAAACGACCAGATCAGCTTTGTTTTGCTTTGCATCTTCAATGCTTTTAATCATTTTATCAGCGTTGGCTTCAAAATTGCCAATGTGATAATTCAACTGCGCCAATACAATTTTCATTGCCTATAATTCTATCTCTAATTAATTGTTAAGTTCTGCCGGAGGATTCAGTTAAAAGATGATGCCGAACTGAAATGTAAAACGGTTAAGTGTTGTTTTATCGTCAATTACATTGTCTGTTACATCTAAAAATCCACCACTATATATTAAGCCTAACATCATGTAGGTATCGCCACCCAGCGAATATTCCATACCGCCACCAAGTTGGTAGCCCATATCAAAAAAGTTGACTTCGCTGTTCATGGATTTACCATTGCCATCATTTGTTTTGATGTTGTACTGTGTGTATACACCAAACTGGCCGTAATATCGCGAACGATGAAATTCGTTGGTAATCAATTTTAATGCTAAGGGTACCTCAATATACTTAAGTCTATATGTTGCTTCTGTAATTTCCTGAGTTTCGCCACCAATTTTCATAGTCGTGCCATCTGCATACTTTAGCTTTCCTCCGGTTGTATTAATTGTTAATCCTGTGGTGAAAGCATAGTTGGTATCGAAAAAGCGATCCATTACTACACCAAAATTATAACCAAATAAATTACCATTACCATCAACCGAGCTATTGTCTGAACTTAACCATGAAAGTTGCGGACTGAGAACAAACGAAAGTCGTGTTCTTTTATCATCCTGAGCACTTGAATTTATTAAGGTCACAAAAGCAAATAAAAGTATAAGGGTAGTGTGTCTCATTGTTGTATTCTATTTAGGTTGAAATTGACTACAAACATACTTAAAACATGTAATGCTACCACTTTTTTTTTGTCTGAACTACATATTTTATAAGCTTTCGTATTTTTACAGTTCAAATTTGAGGAACCATATGCAAAAATCAATTCTTTACTTCAATTGTTTACTCATTGTCTGCTTGTTTTTTATGCAATCTTGTGATTCAAACAAGGGGCCAGATGTAAGTCATATCAATTTGGAAGTTACTCCGAAATTATTTTACGATGATCTGTTTAAGATTAACGAGACTAATATAGAGACAGAATTACCTGTTCTTAAAGATCGTTATCAGTCGTATTTAAATGCCTATAGTCAACAAATAATTAAGATAGGTAGCCCTGAATCCGCAGAATATCCGAATTATATATTGAGTTTTCTTAACTACGAGGATAATCAGGACGTCTATGAAAAGTGCCAGGAAGCATTTGCTGAAGTGGGTGATTTGAGTGATGAGTTGACTAGTGCTTTCAAGCATTACAAATACTATTTTCCTGGAAAGAGCATACCAGAAGTGTATTTTCACACATCTTATTTTAACCAGTCCATTGCCTTAGATTCTAATTGGGTGTCGGTGAGTGTTGAAAAATACCTCGGGGCCGAATGTGAATTCTATGAGTGGTTGTCGGTGCCAAAGTACCTAAGGCGTAAAATGACACCCGAAAAGATTGTGCCCGATGTTATGAAAGCCATGGCTCTGTCGAATTTTAGTCAGACAACTAAAAATATAGATTTGATCAGTAATATGGTTCAGCAAGGGCGATTGCAGTACTTTATTCACCAGATGATCCCTGAAATAAATGATACCATCTTGTTTGATTATTCGCGTGATCAGATGAAGTGGCTTAAAAAGCATGAGGCTGACATTTGGTCAATTTTGGTTGAACAAAAACATCTGTATAATACCGATCGTATGCTGATTCAAAAATATGTTGGCGATAGTCCGTTTACCTATTATTTTGGTCAGGAATCGCCAGGTAAAGCTGCTGTATTTTTGGGATATCAAATAGTACAGGCATATATGGATGAATCGAACCTTAGTTTAAAAGACCTGATGAACGAACGGGATGCGCATAAAATATTTAGAGAAGCACGATACAGACCATAATTAAACCATACCCCATGAGACTAAGTGTTATACAGTTTGCACCCAAACTTGGCGATACAGCAGCGAACATTAAACGTATTAGAGAATTGATATCATCAGAACAATCTGATTTTTATGTTCTGCCGGAGTTAGCCAATTCAGGCTATAATTTTAAAGACAAAGCAGAAGCTTTAGAGTATGCAGAGTCAACAGAGTCGAGTACATTTATTAATGCCTTAATTGATCTAGCTAAAGAAAATGACGCCTATATTGTTTCCGGCTTTTGTGAACAAGAAGGCGATAATTTATTTAATTCTTCGGTGTTGGTTGGGCCGGAAGGATTTCTTGGTGTATATCGGAAATTGCATTTGTTTTTAAACGAGAAGTCCATCTTTGAGCCTGGTAACCTGGATATCCCAGTTATAAATACCCGATTTGGCAAAGTGGCCATGTTAATTTGTTTCGATTGGATGTTTCCTGAAGCCTGGCGAAAGGCAGCTTTAAATGGAGCGCAGCTCATTGCGCATCCATCGAACCTGGTATTGCACTATTGTCAGAAAGTAGTTCCGTCATATGCGCTGACAAACAGGTGTTTTGTGGCTACAGCAAATCGTATAGGCTCAGAACGTGAATTAACATTTACTGGTCAGTCATTAATTGCGTCGCCCGATGGAGAGGTAATTATTAAGGCGGGAGTAGATAATGATCAGGTTATTTCTGCAGATATTGATTTAAGTTTGGCTCATGATAAATTTATAACTGTGCGCAACGATGCTTTTGCTGACAGACGACAGGATGTGTATGGTAATTTAAATATTGATGGATGATTGAAAAGAAGGAGCTTAGAAAGCGTATCAAAGCCTTAAAAAATGAGCTGACTGCCGAAAATAAACAAAGACAGGCCGAAATAGTATATAAAAAACTGGAAGCATCGGATGAATTTAGAAAGGCAAATACCATTTTGATGTATTGGGCGATGAGCGATGAAATGCCTACCAAAAGTTTTATCAATAAATGGTTTGCCGACAAAGAAATTTACCTGCCGGTAGTGGATGGCGATGATTTGAGAATCGTTAAATACGAAGGTGAAGATAAAATGGTTCCCGGTGCAAAGTATGGAATTCCTGAGCCGGCCGGACCAGAAATTTCTGATGAATCGCAAATTGAATTAGTCATCGTGCCAGGTGTGGCATTTGATGCGGATAATAATCGAATGGGCAGAGGTGCGGGTTATTACGATCGTATCTTAAATCGAATTCCAAAAGCTAAGAAACTGGCGTTGGCATTCGATTTTCAAATGGTTGATAAGGTGCCAACAGAACCGCATGATATTAAAATGGATCAGGTGATTCATGCATAGATCCAATACTTCTATAAAAAACAAAAGCCCCTATAAAGGGGCTTAGTTATTTTTTCGCTTCGATAAGCTTATGCTGGGTGAATTGCTTCTGTAGGGCAAACATCAGCACAAGTACCACAGTCAGTACAAGCTTCAGCATCAATTTTATAGATATCTCCTTCAGAGATAGCATCTACAGGACATTCGTCAACACAAGTACCACAAGCGATGCAGTCTTCATTAATTACGTAAGCCATTTTATTGTCTTTATTGGTTATTATTACACGGGCAAAATTATCTGCTTTTTTATTTAAAAAAAAGAATTCCTTTCGAAAGTAGTTTATTTTGAAAGGTTATAAATAAGGCTTAAAGGTCTTTTATTATTTAAAAACTTGTCTTTTAAGATGTTTACTGTCATTTGACCTATTTCAGTCTATTTTCTCATCATGAAATTATATGCCATATAAGCCATCAATCCGGCTGCTGTTTCCAACGAATCTTCGTTTAAGTTAAACTGTGGAGTGTGTAAACTGCCTGTTTCGCCTTCTTCCTGGTCAACTCCGAAGCGATAGAATGTGCATGGATATTTTTGTGAGAAATAACCAAAGTCTTCTGCGGTCATTCGTATATCCATTATTTCAGTAGCTTCATCACCCATATATTCACGCGAAAAGTTTATGGCTTCATCTGTGATGACTTCATTGTTGTGAACGACCGGATAGCCATCTTTAATATCAATTTCGCAATCTGCACCCATACCTTGTGCTGTAGAAGTCGCTATCATCCTGATTTTATCCTTAATGATCGCACGCCATTCTTCATTCATGGTTCGTAAAGTGCCTGCAATCTCAACTTTTTCAGGAATAATATTGGTAGCACCATTGGCAATGACCTTTCCAAATGATAAAACTGTTGGGATTTGTGCCGGCACTATACGGCTTACCACTTGTTGCAGTGCGACTATAATATGAGAGGCTATCAATACATTATCGGTAAGGTTATGTGGCATGGCTGCGTGGCCGCCTTTGCCTTTAACAGTAATGTATACTTCATCGCCCGATGCCATATACATGCCGGGTTTAAATCCAACATGACCTGTCTTCATACCTGGTAATACATGTTGACCAATAACCATTTCAGGTTCGTTACCATCGAAACAGCCTTCATCCATCATTAACTTAGCACCGCCCGGAAACACTTCTTCCGCAGGTTGAAATATAAGGAGTATTGTACCTTCCCATTGATCCTTTAGCTCATTTAATATCATGGCAGCTCCTAAAAGGGCAGCAGTGTGCGCATCATGACCACATGCATGCATAACACCTTCGTTACGAGAGGTGAATTCCAGGTTTGATGATTCCTGTATTGGTAAAGCATCCATATCGGCTCTAAGGGCAATTGTTCGCTTATCAGGATTTTTGCCTTTTATATAAGCTACAATGCCTGTGTTTACAAAACCAGATTTATAAGGAATATCGAGTTTTGACAACTGTTCCTGTATATATCCAGAGGTCTTATATTCCTCAAAAGATAGTTCAGGATTTTGATGTAAATGACGACGTATATCTATTATCTGGGACAAATATTTTTGAGTTAGCTTTTTAATCTGATCTTTCATGCTTGTTAAATTCAATTGATTTTGTTTAAAACAATATTAAATGTTAATATTTTAAACTTTAGTTACAAAGATAACATATCTATATCAAGTAAGACACATTGCATACTGTCAATGATTAATTTAGTGTGTAAGATAATCAATCTGAAACTTATCAGCTTATATCAAATATCACTCAGTACTCATTGAGGTTGGGAAAATAATTAATCATTTTATGCAGATTGTTTCTGGAAATTAACACACAATTAAATAAAGAATTACGCGTAATTATTACTATGAGGATGTCGTATTTTACTTTGGAATGTTGTGTTAAAAGCAAGTTAACAATAAGGGATTCGTCAAATAATTTATAGATTTGTGTTGCGAAAGTGATAATGTATAAGGTGTAGATGAAACTAATGGCCCGTTTATTGCGTTAAAGCTTTCGGAATGAATATAGTATAATTAAAACTTAACTTAACAATGAGGAAGTTAGCAACATTCGTTTTTCTTTTATCTATAAGTGCTGTTACGATTGTAGCGCAGCATGCTAAGCCAAACATTGCATTTGAGAAATCAGTATTTAAGATTGGTGAAATTAAGGAAGACGGTGGAATCAAAAACTATGAGTTTAAATTCAAAAATACTGGCGCCCAACCATTGGTAGTACATAATGTAAAAGCATCATGTGGTTGTACTACTCCACAATGGACTAAAAAACCTATTCCTCCTGGAGGTTCTGGGGTTATTAAAGCGGTAGTTGACCCGCGAAATCGTCCTGGTAATTTTAACAAGACAATTACAGTTTCTTCAAATGCACAAAATGCAACAGTAGTGCTGCGCCTTGCGGGTAAGATTTTGCCACGAAAAATGACCGTTAATGACCTTTATCCGCGAAATATGGATAAGATTCGTTTAGGAGGTAATCATTTGGCATTTACCAGTATGACTCCTAAGCAGGTTAAAAAGGAAGAAATAAAAGTCATTAGTACATCGGATGATACAGTAAAGGTTTCGTTCTTAAACGTTCCTGCTCACATTAAAATTAAGTGCGTGCCTGAAGTTATTGCACCAGGTAAGCCTGCACTTATTACTGCCACATATGATGCAAAAGTAAAGAATGATTGGGGTTTTGTAACAGATAATATTTTTGTGATTTTTAACGATGTCAGAAATTATTCAAATCGATTAACTGTTAGTGCATCGATTCAGGAAGATTTTGCCTCATGGGATGCTGAGAAAATAAAAAATGCACCAGTGGCAAGTGTTACTGAGAAAACCTGGAAGTTTGGAGAGATAAAGCAAGGTGATGTTGTAGATCATAATTTTGAAATAAAAAATGATGGTAAGTCAGATTTGATCATCAGAAAAGTGAAAGCTTCGTGCGGTTGCACGGCTATCAAACCGCAAAAAACAATTTTGGCACCTGGTGAGTCAACTTTAATAGCCGCTAAATTTAATTCCAAAGGTAAAAGTGGCCGTCAGACAAAAACCGTTACGATTGTAACCAATGATCCAAAGCTGGCGACGCAACGGTTGATGATAACCGGTAATGTTAAAGTGAACTAGAATTTTAAGGAAATTATAATATAAGGGAGTTTACTCAGATAAACTCTCTTTTTTATTTTTTATAAGCATAAGTAATGGCGACAAATGATGATCATCATCACATAGAAAACGATCCTGATTTTAAAGGATTAAAGGTTAATAAAGGAGTTGAAAATGCGCCATCTATTAATCCGAATTTATCGAAGCGTCTGGTTAAACGCAAACGACAACTTTCGGTCGATGAATATGTTGAAGGTATTCTGGCTGGTAATGTCACAGTGTTAAGCCGAGCTGTAACGATGGTTGAAAGTGCATTGCCGCAGCATCAGGAAATAGCGCAGCAAATTATTGAAAGGTGTTTGCCACATGCAGGCAATAGTACCCGACTGGGTATTACAGGTGTGCCCGGAGCTGGTAAAAGTACGTTTATCGAGTCGCTCGGAATGCATATTATAAAAAAAGGTGGTAAGCTGGCCGTGTTGGCCATTGATCCCTCAAGTGAGCGTTCGAAAGGTAGTATTCTTGGCGATAAAACTCGTATGGAGAAATTATCTGGCGAAGATAACGCGTATATTCGTCCTTCACCATCAGCAGGTTCATTAGGTGGTGTTGCCAGAAAAACCCGAGAAACGATAATTCTTTGTGAAGCAGCTGGATTTAATACCATTTTTATTGAGACGGTAGGAGTGGGGCAATCGGAAACAGCAGTGCATTCAATGGTGGATTTCTTTCTGCTGATTATGTTGGCAGGTGCAGGAGATGAACTACAAGGTATCAAACGTGGTATTATGGAAATGGCGGATGCTATTACCATTAATAAGGCGGATGGTCAAAATGTAGATCGTGCTAAGTTGGCTCAGGCAGAATATAAAAGTGCGTTGCATTTGTTCCCGCCAACCAAATCCGGATGGGAGCCGCAGGTTAAAACCTGTTCTTCCTTGTATCATAAAGATGTGGATAAGGTATGGGAAATGGTATTGGAATATATACAATTAACCAAGGGTAACGGGTATTTTGATGATAACCGACGATCGCAGGCCAAGTATTGGATGTACGAGAGTATTAATGAGCAATTAAGAAATCATTTTTATCACCTGGCACATATTAAAGAAGCACTTAAAGAAACTGAAGCACAGGTGCTGAATGATAAGAAAAGCTCCTTTGTTGCTGCAAAAGAACTACTTGATAATTACTTCAAAAACATTTGAAATTCCTAAATAGAAACATATATGAAAAAAATTATTGTTGCCTTAGTGGGTGTTGCCTTATTGGCCGCTTGTCAGCCTAAAAGCTTTGAAATCACAGCAACCCTGGAAGGTGGAACTTCTGAGCGTGTTATTCTTAAACATGTAAGAAAAGGACAGCCTGCAGATATTGATACCACTGAAATGGTTGATGGTGTATTTACGTTTACAGGAAGTATAGATGCGCCTGAATTATTTGTTGCCGCAATTGATGGAAAAAAACAACCAATTGTATTTTTTGCATCGAATAATAAAATTGAAATTACAGGTAATGTCGAGCAATTGGCTGATGTAACTGTTAAAGGATCAGAGTTGACCGACTTATTGAATAAGTTTAATGATGAATTGCCTGGGCAGAAAAGAACGCAGGAGTTGAAGCAGGAATACCAGATGGCTGCCATGAGCAAGGATCAGGATAAAATGGGATTGTTACAGGAAGAGATGCAATCAATTTTGGAAGATCAGCGTGCGTTTTTTAAGAAGTATGTTGATGACAATGCTTCTAACGAATGTGGTTTATTCCTTGCGTTGAACATGGCTCCAAACCTTGATTTGGAAAAATTGCGTGAATTGATTGCTAAGTTTGAGCCAACTATGACCGAGCATGTTTACTTTAAAGAAATGAAGGAAATGCTTGAGCCTTTGGAGAAATTCGAAAAAGCACAGGCTGCTACAGCTGAAGGAGCCATTGCCCCTGAATTTACTTTAACTTCATCTAATGGAGAAGAGGTGTCATTGAATAGTTTTAAGGGAAAATATGTACTTATCGACTTTTGGGCCAGCTGGTGTCAGCCATGTCGTCAGGAAAATCCAAATGTGGTTAAGGCTTATGATGAATTTAACGCTAAAGGTTTTGAAGTTATTAGTGTATCGGTAGACAGAGATCAGGATGCTTGGAAGAAGGCAATTGAAGAGGACGGTCTTACCTGGACACAGTTGATTGCTTCTAAAGAATCAGGTGTTGCAGAAGCTTATGCGATTCAATCAATTCCAAGTACTTTCCTTTTGGATAAAGAAGGTAAGATTATTGCTAAAAATTTAAGAGGTGCAGCTTTGGAAGAAAAGTTAGCTGAGTTGTTGAATTAATTAGAAACTGTTTAAATTTTGTTTTTGTGAGTTAGTTTGGATGAATTAAGTACGATGGCTATCGTACCTCAGACAAGGCAAAAATGATGCGAATAGCATCGCTATTTAAAGAATTTTTGCAGAAGTATGAGCGCTTAAGTCGCCAAAATAAGCCAAAGGATAAAACTTAAACAGTTTCTTAAAAACCTTCTGATTTTAGCCGTTGTAATACTTTTGTCCGATAGGTTTTCCCGATGGGGATTTGCGTGAGGTCGTCTAAAATAAGGGTATAATTCTCCCGCCCTTTTATTTCCGTTAAGGCAATGATATGACTTCGATGTGCCTGGATGTATTGCGGTGGAAGGTCTGCAGCTATCTTTTTTAAACTACCAAGTATAAGGTATGTTTTATCTTTGCATATGTATTTGATATACTCACCATCCGCCTGTAATCGGATCAGTTCGCTAAAGTAGATTTTGTGTACCTCGGCACCTGCTTTTAGTTTGATAAAATCGCTGTGGCCAATTTCTATGAGTTCATAAGCCTTCGCCTTTTCCTCAGTTTTTAGCTGAGACTTTAATTTTTCAATGGCTTTGTTAAAACGCTCTTCTGTTATTGGTTTTAAAAGATAATCAGCAACATTTAAATCGTAGCTTTCAATGGCGTATTCAGAATAGGCAGTGGTAAATATTACTTTCGGTTGAATCGTATTGTTTTTTAAAAACTCAATACCTGTTTCATTGGGCATCTGAATGTCTAAAAATATAAGATCTATTGAACTGCCTGATTCTAATACTTCTTTGGCAAGTGAAGTGTTTTTGTATTTACCAACAATAACAAACTCCGGATAATCCTTTAGATAATCTGCAATCAGTTCACGGGCAAAACGTTCATCATCTATGATTATACAGTTGTATGTTGATGTCATGGTAAGTTCGTTGTGTTTTTTAATGTTCGTTAAAATACATCTCTCGGGCTCAACGGCCTGCTGCATGGGCGTCGTAAGGCGAATTTAACCCTACTAACTTAACAAATTGAGCTGAGCCTAAGCGCTGTTTTTGATTTTATTTTTCACTTTTCAAAAGCCAAAACAGCGTTTTGGCGCTGATGAACGAAGTTACAGACTTTCCAAAATACTCGAACCGCCTTATGCGCTATGCAGTTTGTTGCACTAAACCTAAAGGTAGCTAAAGTGCGTTGACTTGCAAGTTCTATTGGCCTTATAATGGCTTATTATGAAAAAAAAGTTTCACAAGAATTGA
>DIYS01000001.1 GCA_002429115.1 Saccharicrinis sp. UBA6048
TTTTTTGGGAGATGGTCAAATAGATATAAAAGATATTTTTTAATGGAATAGAAACATTAGTATCTTCCTTAAATTTATCTAAGTCAATTGTACCATTTATTAGATATTCTGGATTTGATTTCCATATTGTTATTTGTGGGATATTATACTTTAGAATTGTTTTAAGTTTCCCCCCCCTATTTGTCCCTGCAACTCATCTCTGGTCAGAAGTTCTTGGTTTTCTAGTAAAAATGAACTTGCATTTGATTCAGTAATATTCTCCTCAATTTTATTAACTTCTTTTAAAATTCCAATTGTTCTGATCTTTGCTTGTTTTCCATTAGCATCAGTACTGGTTTTTGTTGTAACAACATGCTCATAAAAAGGTAAATCCTCATTAACTACTATTTTAAAGAGAAAAGATGAAGCTTCTAAATCTCTATATGTATTAAGAACAACACTTTCAAATTTTAATTTGTCTATAAGATTCTTTGTAAGTGAAAATTTCTTAGCTACTTGATCTCTCCAGAAATCAATGTGTCCAAGTTCTAAATCTATGTATAAATCAATATAATTGTATTTTTTTTCTTGTGTTTCAAGAAAGCATGATTCTTCATAATTTATGGAGTCCATCCCTTCACTAATTAAACTCAATGCATCCAATATTGCACTTTTACCACTTTCATTTAACCCAACCAAGAATGTCGCACTACTAATATTTGATCCTGATCCATATGATTGAAAAGGAATAACTACATCTTTAACACTACGAAAGTTTTTAATATTTACTGATTTTATTTTCATTACTCGCACAAAATTTATTCAAGATAGCTGATTTTACAACTCGAAACTAATCAATCTTTCCTATTATACCAACACCTTGTATTTTGATGAATAAACAAATCAACCACGCAATCCCCTTCTTTCCCTCAATACACCACATATAGCACATTTTCAAATCATAAAGCGCACCTATAGTTAAAATTTTCACTTGTCGTACTAAATAGTACATTAATCATATATATGCGCCTATTCGTCAATAATCCCTTTAACCGCATCCCTATATTTCATTAACTTAACAGAAGTCAAAGCAGTAGTTAAGTAAATACTATTGCCTAAATCCGAAACACACAGTTAATTTTTTTAAACAGACAAAACCATAAAAGATGATGAACGAATCGAAAAAACGTGACTTTGTTACACAGATGATAGAATTATTACAAGATGAAAAAGAAGCATTAGCTACAAAAGGATACACTGCAGATGCAAAAATTACAACGCTTTCTGAGAACAAAAAAGCTTGTGATCTGGCCGAATTACAACAGCAGAAAGCTCAGGCTGCTGCTAAAGACGCAACAAAAGAGGCCAATGATAAATTAGATATTGCCTATAAAGAGGCATCCAATACTGCTGATATTATTTCGGGTATACTGGGCAAAGACAGTGAGATTGTTAAGAAGATGCGAAAGTTCCGTAATTAAATAAAGAGAGTAAGCACTGAGTTTCGGCAGTGCTTATTTTTTTGAATGACTACATTCCTTTAAACGTTTTAAATGCTTTAGACAAATCTTTTACATACGTTGATTCTACACTAAAAACATAGCCTTAAAGCATGATCGCCGCACAACTATTAGCAATGGAATGGTCGTTCTTCTATAGAGCCGCAAGCTCCGGCGACACCGAATAAGTTTCCGGCACAATCGCCGAATTATTCTTCCCTTCAGCCGCACTATTATTCCATATGGAATAATGATTATTCGCAAGCGCCGCAAGCCTCGGCGATGTGGAATAGTCTTTCGGCGTTAGTGCCGCAAGACAATTCTGAATAGCCGCAGAACAATTCCATAGCGAAGAATCATCATTCGCTATTGCTTTTTTAATCGAAGCGACACAATATATTCTATTGCATAAGGCAAGAGGCCTTGTTGAAGGCGACGTTGCGAGACACAACGCCTAACGCATATATCAATTGTTCCGATGTGGAATCTTCTTGGCTTGTTTATTTCAAATAAGTTAACTTAAGCCTTTTAGTTTTTCCACCATTTTCAGGCCTTCTTCCAATGAGGCCACAATGATACGGTATGAATCGTGATTCGCTTCTTTCGCTGCATCCTGCAGACCCAGTCGTTGCAGTGGATCAGGCACAATCTGAACCGAGCGTACCAGGTTATGTGTATTGGAATAGTGCATCCCAAAGCTCATTAGTTCTTTCACTTTTGCATCAACTGGCTTAAACTCTGGAGCCAATTCAATTAACGAATAAAAAGGTATGCCCTTGAAACCATCAACAGCCTTAGCGTATTGCTCTTTAAAGCTATCACCAATAGTTTCTGCAACCTGGTTGTTCCAGCGGTTCTTAAGTTTTAAATAAAGAATGTCGTTTTTCGTCTGTAGTTTAAAGTAGTCGGTTGTGTCCATAGTTCTGATCATTAAAGCAACAAAAATACTTCAATAGCAATAATTGTGATTTCCTTCCATCAACGCTTATCAGCCGTTCGTCAATAAAGTACTGCATCAGTTGTAAAATATGATAATGGTAATTATAGCGATGTGTTAGGTAAAGCTGCATATGAATTTTCTATGAAGAGCATCGGCCACGTATTGTATATTTAATAAAAAAGGCCTCTCAAATGAGAAGCCTTCTATTATATTTCATTCCATAGTCAATCAAACATGTGTCCATTGACTAATGACTAAAGATCGATCTTAGATATTTGCATTCACATAGTGAAAGTGTGAACCGAAGCGCTCAAAGGCTGCTTTATCCAGCATTTCCTGGTGATCAGGGTGAGCTACTGAAGTAATCAATTTAGCACGCTCCTGCATTGTTTTACCATACAGGTTAACCGCACCATGCTCAGTTACAAACCAATGCATATTCGCACGTGTTGTTACTACACCAGATCCTTCCAATAGAGTTGGTGAAATCTTAGATAAGCCTTTAGCAGTAACCGATGGCATCGCAATAATTGGCAAACCACCTTTTGAGTAACCTGCTCCACGAATAAAGTCAATCTGACCACCTACACCAGAATAATGTGTTGTTCCGATTGAATCGGCACAGATCTGACCAGTAATATCAATAGCCAACGCTGAGTTAATTGCTGTTACTTTATCGTTCTGACGAATTACATTTACACTGTTGGTGTGACGTACATCCATCATCGCTACCATTGGGTTATCATCGATAAAATCATACAGCTTTTGCGATCCCATTAAGAAAGACGCTACCATCTTACCCGGATCAATTTGTTTGCGACGACCGTTTACAACGCCTTTTTCTACCAAAGGAAGAATACCATCGGCAAACATTTCGGTATGCACACCTAAGTCTTTGTGGTTACCAAGCTGTGCTAACACCGCATTAGGAATACCACCAATACCCATCTGAAGACATGCACCATCCTCGATCAATTCGGCTACATTCTTACCAATGGCAATATCCGTTTCAGTCAAAGCACCTGTATCATGTGAGTAAAGTGGGCTATTGTCTTCTACAAAATAATCTATTTCACTCATTGGAATAATTGCATCACCCCATGCACGCGGCACATTCGGGTTAACCAATGCAATAACCACATCGGCGCACTCAACCGCTGAAAGCGTTGCATCTACTGAAGTACCTAAAGAAACATAACCATGCTTGTCAGGAGTAGAGCACATAATCATCGCCACGTTCACCTTTAAAACACCTTCGCGAATCAACTTCTGTGTTTCGCTCAGAAATACAGGAATGTAATCTGCGTAACCGGCCTGAGTTTGTTTACGTAAGTTACCGCCAACAAAAAACTGCTCAGAAACAAAGATGCCTTCGAATTCAGGGTTGGCATAGTCAACTGTACCTTCTACGTGGATATGCTGAATCTTAACATCGTAAAATTCCTTGTTGCGCCCACGCTCAACCATCGCTTTAATAAGTTTATGAGGCGTAACAGCCACACTACTTAAATGAACACGATCACCCGTCTTAATAACTTTTACAGCTTCTTCAGCCGATATCGCTTTATAACTCATGACTTTATTATTTATAGATATTTTTCTTTATTCAGAGGCTGCAAATTTAGAAAAATTAAGATGTAAGTTGAGGCTAATTAATAAATATTAAGAAGAAAGATTGTATTTAAAACAAATGACTTAAGTTATTTTAACCTTTAGCGATTAACAAGCCCATCAAAGTGTTTGTGGTTTAATTTTTGTAAGTTATTGCCTGAACCCCAAACACGTATAATTATGAAATATTTTCTTTATATCAGCGTCTTGTTTTTTATAGTGGCCTGTCAATCTCAGAAATCGGTCAGCTCATCCGATTTACCCACACAGGAATTGACGGTTGAAAGCACCGACTCTACCGAGTATGACTTAATTGTATTTGATCCTGAGTTTGAAACTTTTCTGGTATCGCAGCCCTATCCGAAAAATTACTATTCTGATTCCTATTATCGAAACTGGAATAATTTGTACTGTATTGAATGGAATATCCGACACAGCAATCCTTTCCGCTACGGTGATTTTTATGAAACGCAAATCGATTATGATCCAATGATTGATTATGGCATTGATTTCAACTTTAAGCTATACCAGTATTTCCAGTTTATTGAGAAAGAATATGGGATCAGGTTAATCAGAAGGCGAGGTAATTAATCTTGTTTCTTATTTGGCATACCAACCGCCAGGATGGTCCCGATGATAACCAACAAGGCTCCCAAATAGGCTAAGGTGGATACAGGCGGGATTTCGAACCAATTAACATTCAGCATAAGCATTACTTCCAGCACAATGAATGTAATAACCGGATTCATTATAATGACAATGCTTATTTTATTAGCTTCGGTATATTTAAAAGCTGCCGATAGCGTGCCATAAGCCACTACGGTGTTTAATCCCAGTGCGACCATTAATAGCCATACCCACCAAGGATAAGCCTGCAAAAATAACTGAAAATTAACCGTTGGTAAAAAGAGAATAATTGGCAACCCGAATATGATCAGGTTGATTTGCTGTGGGTGGTACTTAAGCACAAGCTTTTTATTTACAAAGGCATAACCCGCCCAGCTGGCGGCAGCACCCAGCGTCCATAAAGCACCTACTCGCAATGCGCTTTGTTCAAACTCAAGATTATTTATCTGATTAAAATAGAAAACAAAAAAACCGATGGTTGCGATGGCAAAGCCTGAGGCGCGCAATATGGTAATCCGTTCTTTGAAAACGGTAAAGCCAATAATTCCCAGTATTACCGGCCCTGTCTGTATCATAATTTGAGTTGCAGCAGGCCCCGCGTAATTAATTCCCTGCATATAACCAATATAGTTACCAGCCAGTAACACGGCACCTACAATCATCAATAAAGGTGGACGCTTGTATACACTCAACAACGAAGGCTGTGCAAAAGCATAATAGGCAACAAGAACGACGGTAGCGACTGCGAACCTAAACCACACAATGGTGTAAGGATCAAAGTAATTAAGTGCCACTTTAAGTGCTATGGCCAAAATCCCCCAAAGAAATGCAGTTGTTGCAGCTAATAATATCCCCTTCATATTTTATCGATAATGAATAATGCGACCTTTCTATCAAAGTGGAAACATATTCAATAAATTACTTTTAAACAATGATTTCCTCTTAGGCAATCAAAATTTTACTTAAGCAATAACATCAAACATTTAGCTTGGTTCATTTGATATCAATATTCGATAACACATGGCCAATTTAAATATGATTCTTCTCAAAATATTCCCACAATTAATAGTTATTGGTCAACTAATTATTTCTAAAATCAGTTATATTTGTTTCAGTGAATACAATTAAAATAAAACAACAGTGTATATTGCTTGTCACGATTAATTGTAAAACACTATAATGCATATGATTATACGTCTGAAAGAGAAAATACAAAACCAAAATTATCAAACATGAAAAGCACTATTCGCATAGCCTCATTAGTTATTGCAGCAACTGTATTGTTGGTAGCATGCAATAGCAAGAAAGCTAAACAGAACAAAGCCCATGAGATTAAAAAGGAGAATGTTGAAAAAGAGGTAAGAGAGTTTGTTTACCCACTGCCTACTTCTTATGAAGTGACTGAAATGCTAAATCGTATTGAAGCTGCTTACATTCTATCTTTATCTAATCAGGCTGATAATGTTGATCGTTACTTAACTGAAAAATCACAAGCCATTAACCTTGGTATTTACAGTGCCGATTTAAGTTATGCCAGTACTTATCATCAACAGCAGGAAACCTTAGATTTTATGAATGCATCTAAGAAGCTGATTGACAAACTGGAAATTTCTCAGGCACTGGATAAGCAATTACTTGAGTCAATCGAGAATAACCTGAACAACAAAGATGAACTAGTAAAGATTGTCACAAACTCATTCTATAATACTTATGAGTATCTGAATAAGAATGATCGTGCTTCGGTATCTCTGCTTGTTATTGCCGGTAGCTGGGTAGAAGCATTGTATATTGCCTGCCATATTTCTGAAGAAACATTCAGCAATAAGGAAATGGTTAAAATAATTATGAACCAGAAGGAGCCATTAAATAAACTAATGTCGATGTTGGAGATGCATGCTTCTCATGAAGATGTTAATTCAACCATTGACGACTTAAAGATTCTTCAGGAGATTTATAATAGTGTTGATGCTGGTAGTATTACCATCGAACAACTTGATGCCATCGAGAAGAACGTTGCTCTGTTACGTGAAAAATACGTTTCGTAAGCGCAACTTTATAGATATCAAAAGGGAAGCCAATAACGGTTTCCCTTTTTTTTGTGCCTTTAAAAACCAACTGAATGTATGATACTAATCATCATTAGAACTTAAATTACAAAACGGTTGTTTAGCAATCAAAACCCATTAATAAATAATTAGTATCTTTCTGACCAACCCAAATACACCAAAATGAGTGAACTGTTTCTAGATGCTCTAATGCAGATTTTTGCACTTCTTACTGATCAGCAAGAAGAGCAAAAAACTGGAGATGGACAAATTGAAGTAAAAAACTTCTTACTTCGAAACCTGAATAATGAATACACCGAACGTGCACTAGAGCGATATGAATTTTATTTAAACGATTACCACAAAGACTCTTATAGCGAGGATCAGGAAGTAAGAGAAAAGCAGACATCGCATAATATCAACCAGATTACCAGGATTTGTGAAGAGCTCAATCAGGAATTAGAGCTATCGGAAAAATACCTGCTGGTAACCAACATGCTGAACTTTATTATGCGCGATCGTAAGGTGTCGGAAGAGGAAGGCATTTTTACGGACCTGTTGGCCAAACACCTTAAGCTAGACGAAAAGGAATATGCCAATCTACGAACTTTTGTACTTGATTACCCTCTGGAGGTTGAGGAGAAGGAGCGCCTATTGCTTATCAGCGGACAGCAAGAAAAGCCGGATGAGGACATAAAGCACATCTACAACCCCAAGCAACAGATTTTTGTATGGGTCCTCTATATTCAGGAAACTAATTTACTTTTCTTCCGCTATTCCGGAAGTCGAAACTTATACCTCAATGGTCACATCATAGAGCAAAACAAAGTCGTTGCCTTTAGTCCGGGAGCTGTTATCAGAACTTCCAGAATGCCACCTGTTTATTATGGCCGGGTAGCAGAGAACTTTATTGCAAGACCCGACCGGGCGCGTATTCTGTACAGGGCTATTGATGTATCGTACAAGTTTAATAATAACCAAACAGGTGTTCATCCGTTCAGTTTTACCGGTCGCTCAGGACAATTAGTAGCCATTATGGGTGGCAGTGGAACCGGTAAATCCACACTTCTCAATGTGCTGAATGGCAACCTGAAATATAACAGTGGCTCCATCAGGATTAATGGTTTTGATTTGCATCAGGAATCTGAAGTTCTGACAGGTGTTATTGGTTATGTACCACAGGATGACTTGCTTAAAGAGGAATTGACCGTTTTTGAGAACTTGTATTTCAACGCTCGTTTATGTTTTAGTCATTTCGACAAAGATGAAATTACCCAACTTGTTGAAAAAGCACTGCATGATTTTGACCTGGTAGAAGCTCGCGATTTGGTTGTAGGATCTCCATTAAATAAAATATTGAGTGGAGGACAACGTAAGCGTTTAAATATTGCTTTAGAGCTGATCAGGGAGCCGTCGGTACTGTTTGTTGATGAGCCAACATCCGGTCTCTCATCAATGGACTCTGAAAAAGTAATGCTTTTGCTCAAGAGGCAAACTTTAAAAGGCAAACTGGTTATTATAAATATCCACCAACCGAGCAGTGACCTTTATAAGCTAATTGATAAGCTCATGCTTATTGACAAAGGGGGGCGGATAATTTATAACGGCAACCCGATGGATGCCATTACCTATTTTAAAGCAAAAGCATCCCACGTTAATCCGGAAGAAAAGGAATGTTATGCCTGTGGTAATGTTCAAACAGAACAGCCCTTACGAATTATTGAAGCACGTATGGTTAATCCGTATGGTAAATTTATTCGTCAGCGTAAAATTTCACCGGAGGAGTGGTACAAACATTACATAGAAGAATTTGAAAATAAGTTTGAGTGGAAATCTCAGAAGCATAACAATAAGTGGGAGAAGCTACCTGATAACCTTTATAATATACCGGGCAGAGTTCAGCAATTCCTGATATACTTCATGCGCGACACCTTATCTAAAATAAAAGATAAGCAGTACATGATGATCAATATGTTGCAGGCGCCTATCCTGGCCTTGATACTTGGTTTTTTTACGAAGTTCATCAGTGGTACGGCAGACGATCCGAATGCCTACGTTTTTGCAAAAAACGTCAATATGCCTGCCTATCTATTTATGAGCGTGGTGGTGGCTCTTTTTCTTGGTTTAATAATCAGTGCCGAAGAGATTTTTAAAGATCGGCGCCTGTTGAAGCGTGAGTCATTTCTTAATTTGAGTCGTTTGAGTTATCTCAATAGCAAGATTGTAGTGTTGTTTATTATATCAGCCATTCAAACTCTTAGCTTCGTATTAATTGGCAACTATATTCTTGAAATCAAAGGGCTCACTATGAGTTATTGGCTTATATTATTTAGCACAGCCTGTTATGCCAATATGATTGGTCTTAACATCAGTAGTGGATTGAATTCTGTGGTGGCTATTTATGTGCTGATACCACTTATTCTGGTTCCGCAGCTCTTGTTTAGTGGCGTCATCGTAAATTTCGATAAGTTGCATCAAACCATTTCGTCAGAATTGTATGTTCCACGTATCGGCGATATGATGACATCCAGGTGGTCATACGAAGCTTTGGCGGTCAATCAATATAAAAACAACAAGTATGAAAGCATCTTTTTCGATATTGATCGACAGATAAGTACATCGGCCTACAACACAAACCTTCTGATTCCGAAATTGGAAGATCTTAACGAAACATGTCAATACCACTTAAATCACAATAACAAGGAAGATTTAGATGATGTTTCGAAATTATTAATACTTGAAGTTTTAAAACTGGCAGACAGAAAAATAACTCATTATCCTATTCTGTCATATATGTTGAGTGACAATGTGCTTTATGATTCAACAACGTATAAGAATGTCAATCAGTTTTTGCAAACTGAGCTGAAGCAAAACAAAGCACTTTACAAAGAAGGAAAAATCAAAAGAGATAGTTTATACGAAAGCTATATTTCTAAGTTAGGATCGAAGGATGAACTGCTTAAATTTAAAGACACTTACCAGAATGAGGCACTTGAAGAAGTGGTTTTAAACAAACGGGAGTTGCAGCAAATGCTGGTAACTCGGAGTGCTATCGTTCAAAAACGTCATCCTATTTTTCAGAATCCAATTTCTAATTTGGGAAGGACACATTTGTATGCCCCTGAAAAGAGATTTATGGAAATGATTATTCCAACGCCTCTTTTTAATATGATAGTGGTGTGGCTGGGAGTCTGTTTTTTCTATGTGACACTCTATTTCGACATTCTCAAAAAAGCAATCAGATACTTTGAGACCTTTAAGTTAAGACGACTCAATCGACGATTACAAAAAATAAGACCGTAATGTATTAAGGCTATCAGCAGTTGATAGCCTTTTTAACCCAAGTTCGACGTAAAATTAATAGCTCAGACCACTTGTAAATAATTGGTTTCAAGGAATCTTTACGAAGGCATAGCGGGCTATGGTAAGTAAATATGACGAAGAAAACAGTTGTTTACATGTGGAAGTCTTACTTTTCCTTAAATAACTGATCTTCTGCTCTGAATTTTATCACCATAGATTACTATGCTTCAAAAATTAATATTGTATATCAGTCATTTAATAAAATCTGAGCTGTTTAATTTTAATCGAACTCGGGTTATTAGTATTTCTTTTTTGACCTGAATTAAAATACTTTTGTATCACAATCGTTAAATTAAAAAGGAAATGATGGAATTGGTTTTTGCTACAAATAATCAACACAAACTTGAAGAGATCCAACAAATGCTGGGAGATAAGTTTAAAATACTTAGCCTCTCGGATATTAATTGTTTTGATGAAATTCCTGAAACCGGTGATACCCTTGAGGCCAATGCTCTGCAAAAATCGGAGTACATCTATAAAAAGTACAATAAAAATTGCTTTGCAGATGATACCGGCTTAGAAATAGCTGCCCTAAATGGAGAGCCGGGTGTTTATTCGGCCCGCTATGCTGGTATTGAGAAAGATGCTGAGGCAAACATGAACAAAGTACTAAGCAATTTGACCGGAACATCTGACAGGCAGGCATGCTTTCGAACTGTTGTTTCGCTAATTATTGATGGCAAAGAGTGGCAATTTGAAGGAAAAGTGGATGGTAGCATATTAACTGAAAAGTGTGGAATGGAGGGATTTGGCTATGATCCGATTTTTCAGCCTGACGGCTATAGTATTTCATTTGCTGAAATGGCTCTCTCTGAAAAAAACAAGATAAGTCACAGGGGAAGAGCAATCGTTAAACTGATTGAGTTTTTAAGCAATTATCATGATTAAGTTATTTTTTACAACACTATCTATTCTCGTATTTAGCAATTTTGTATCTGCTCAGGAATCGCTCTGGCGCGATCACTTCTCATACAGAAATTGTATCCATATCGCTGAAAGTGAAAATAAAATTGCAGCGGCTGCTGAAATGGGACTTGTCATATTTGATAAACTCAATCAGGAAATATCGACCATTAGCCGGGTTAATGGCTTAAACGATGTCGAAATTACGGCCTTGAATACCATTACAAATGATCGTTTTATTGTGGGTTATGCTACCGGCAATATAGATATTGTTGCAAAAAGTGAGATTATAAATATCCCAGACTTAAAACTCAAACAAATTCAAGGGGCCAAAGGTATCAATCACTTTCATATTGTTGACAACCTTGCCTATTGCAGCCTTGACTTTGCTGTTATGGTGATCGATCTGAATAAAAATGAAATACTAGAGACCTACTATCTAGGCGAAAATTCTGCGGCTCTTAAAGTATACGAATCCGTTGTTATGAACAACCATATATATGCTGCAACACAAAATGGTGTGTTTAAAGCCGACTTAACAGATCCAAATATTGTTTACTCAGAAGGATGGAATAAAATTACGCCAAACAACACGCCATACCTTGCCGTTGGTAAATCAGACAATGATATTGTAACTGTTAAAGTACAAAACGGTAATTATACTGCGTATTATGGAGATGATAGTAACTGGACTGAATTTCATAGTGGATCAAACTTCAGAAGCCTGAATATCAATGGTGCACACCTTGTTATTTCTCAAAATAACAAGATCACTGATTTTAACGACAGTTATACGTCTCAAAAAACCATTTCTGAATACGACTTTAATGGTTCCGCAGATAACAGTATTGCATTACAATCCGCTCTTTATTCAGTTTATGAAGAAGATTATTTCATAGCAGATCAGAATAATGGCTTGGTCGTTCATAATCATAATGGCAGCAATTCATTTATAGCGAATGGCCCCTATTCGAATAGCAGCTTTAGTATACTTGCGACAACGCAAGGCGTATATTCAGTGGCAGGAGGAATAACAACGGATTACAATAATCTTGGCAAAAGAATAGAATACTCATACTTTGATAATAATTCATGGGGTTCATATAGAAGCTCCAAACCTGGTAATGGCTCCAACAGCCGTGATCTAATACGTCTTTGCCCAAGTTCAACGAGTGACCCAAAAGTTTATATGAGCAGCTGGGGTGGTGGAATTTATGAGACTCAAGGTATCGACTCATTAAAACATTATGGAGAAATAGATGGCGGCCTGCAAGATATTTATCCTGATGACGGCAGGATGTATGTTCGTGTAGGTGGTATAGCAAGTGATAAAAAGGGTAATATATGGATGTCTAATTCAGAGGTTAATGCAGGTGTCGTTGTTAAATCTGGAAATAACTGGCACCAGTTTGATTACGAAACTACAAATGACTTACATAGTACCGGACAATTCTTATTAGCCACTAATAACTATCTGTGGATACCAATACCAATGGGCTTTACAGGGGGGAAGCAAGGATTAATGGTTGTCGATACAAAAGGCAACTTGAATCAAGAGGAACACGAATTTAAAAGTGCCATTCTTCCTTCTGGTAATGATCCACGTAATAAAGGTCAACTCAGACTTTGGGATGAAAATGGTGCAGAAATTACAAAGAGTATTTTCTGTTTAGCTGAAGATCAGAGTGGTTATATTTGGCTGGGAACAGATAAAGGTGTACTGGTTTATTATCGTCCATGGGCCATTTTTAGTGAAGACAAACCAAGTGTTAGCCGAATAAAAGTTCCACGTAACGATGGTAGTAATCTTGCGGATTACCTTTTGGAAAACGAAAGGGTAACAACCATTATAGTCGATGGAGCAAATCGGAAATGGATCGGTACAGAAGGATCAGGTTTATACTTAGTATCTGATGATGGATTAAAAACATACAATACTTTCAATACCGATAATTCACCATTGCCTTCAAACTACATTACCAGCGTTGCAATAGCTCCACAGTCTGGGGAAGTATTTATAAGTACTGACAAAGGAATCATTTCCTACAAAGGTAAAGCAACATCAGGTAAGTCAGGTTTTAATAAAGTATACGCTTATCCAAATCCTGTGCGTGAAGATTTTGATGGAGATATAACCATCACAGGTTTAATGACGGATAGCCATGTTAAGATTACAACCGTCAGTGGTAAATTAGTTTATGAAACCAGATCATTAGGTGGTAAAGCCTATTGGAACGGTCGAAATTATAACGGTGAAAAAGTAAAAACCGGGGTTTATCTTGTATATGTGAGTGCAGAAGAAGGACAACAATCAGCCATAACAAAGATTCTTGTGGTTAGATAGTTTATTAATAATTTGTCTCTTTACTCCTACCTAAGTAGTTTTGTAAGTAATTATATACATCCACTTTTATTTTAATCAAACCTAACAGGTTAAGGACAGATGAGGAAAATTTGGGTTCTTGTTACTGTAGTTGTAAGTATTCTCTTACTAACTTTTACACTATTTCAAATAAGTCGCATTAGAAGCTATGATAATGGAAATACGTTTAAACATATTCCTGCTGGTGCTGCCATTATTATAAAAGCGAAGAATATCGAATACCTTCAGGATGGCTTATTAACTAATATTAAGTATAACTCTGAGCTCAAAAACTCTGCAATAATTGCAAATGCCCTATCACCACTTTCCGAACTGGATTCGATTAAATGGATAGAAAACAATGCATTTGAAGATTTCAAAGATTACCCTTTATACATTTCTTTTCATGCACAAGGAAAACAAAACGTAAAGCTCCTCTATCTGATTGAGTTACCTAACAAACGTGAAGAAGCAAAACTCAAGGGACTAGTCGAGAAACTTAACAATGCGGGCTATACGATATCAAGCCGTAAGTATAATTCAAGAACGATCTATCAGGTATCCAATAATAGAGACTCCTGGTACATACATATTGATGAAGGCATTGCTTTAGCCAGCACCTCACACTTGCTAATTGAGGCAACTATTCGTCAACAACAGGATGACTCTGACTGGACAAAGGACAAGTCGTTTCAAAAGGTTTCAAAAACCATCGGAGCAGGATCGCACCTGAATTTATTTGTTGACTTCAATCATTTGGATAATGTGTTGAAACCTATTTGTGGTAAAGACTCATATAGCAAGCTCAAAAAACTTTCAGAACAAAGTAACTGGGCTGAATTTGATGTTGAGATTAACTCTGATGATGTCTTAATGAACGGCTTTATCAGCGGCAATGATCAAGGCATTTACAGTTGTCTGTTAACTAATGCACAACCGCAACGCATTAACATTTCAGATGTACTACCAACAAATACAAGAGCTTACATTAGTTTATCACTTGATAATGGCGATATTCTCAATAACAAGCTTCAAAAGTATTTCAACTCACACGAAGAGCTGGACTATAACTCAATTGTTCAGAAGATTGAAAAGCGTTATAAATTCAACTTTACTGCGGATTTTTTTAAAGTCACCACTGGTAAAATTGCATTAGCTTATTCTGATTACAACCACTTGCAACCTGATGCCAATGGTTTATTAATCGTTAAGCTCAAAAGTAGTTCCAGAGGAAAGGAAACCATCCTGCAGATGCTTCAAAAAATGTATGCTAATAACGGTGGAGTAAGCGCAATTAAAACCTTTCATCCGGATGATGAGCTTAGTTTCAAAATTTATAAAGGATTTACAGATGATGTGCTAAAACACACCTTTGGTGAATTTCTACCTAAGGTACCTCAAAAGTATATCGCTTTTTACGAAGACAACCTTATTTGCGCTGATGCGCCTTCACTTATCGAACAGTTTATTTACAACAATATTTTAAGCCGAACACTTGGCAATAGTAAGGCTCACCAGGCATTTCTTTCAAATTTCTCGAGCCATGAGAATATGTTTGTTTTTTGTGAAACAGGACATTTTAATTCACTTCTGGCCGATACATTTGAACCATTATTTGCAGATCTAAATGAAAATCAAAAAGAAGCTTTAAATAACTTTTATGCCATTGGTTCACAATATAGCGGAACCGGTAATATGATCTACTCAACAAGTTATCTGAAGTATTTACCTTCGCGTGAATCCGAACCTCGAACTGTATGGCAAAGTTTACTGGATACGACTGTATATACCAAACCTGTATTAGTAAAAAATCATTACACAAAGGAACGGGAAGTTATTGTTCAAGATGAAGCGAATAATCTCTACCTGCTAAGCAATAGCGGCCGAATACAATGGAAAAAGCCTCTGGATAGTAAGATAATGAGTGAGGTGATCCAGATTGATTATTACCGAAATAATAAATTGCAATATCTATTCAATACGAAGAATTCCATTTATTTACTCGATCGAAATGGGAATCATGTTGCGAATTACCCGGTAAGATTGCCATCTCCTGCAACAAATGGAATCGCCGTATTTGATTACGACAATAACCGTAAGTACCGAATTTTCATCGCCTGTGCTAACCAAAAAATCTACTTGTATAATAATAAAGGAAATATTGTATCAGGCTGGAAATTCGACAAGACTGAAGGCAAAGTAGAGCAAGCTATTCAGCATTTCAGATCCAATAACAAAGACTATATTGCCTTTGCCGATGATAAACGCAATTACATATGCGATCGTAAAGGAAAAATTAGGGTTAAACTTCAACAATCATTTACTCGAAATCCTCAATCAGCTTACTATTTGGTCAATAAAAATACTTCTAATGACTGCATAGTCACCTCCGATATTAAAGGAAATATCAAGAAGATCAAGTTGGCCGATGGAAGCGTTAAAACCCAGGAAATTGATGCTGTTGAAGAATATCACAGACTTGAAGTATTTGATATTAATAATCGACCTCACTATATGTTCAGCACCAAAGACAAAGTGATTTGTTATGACATGAATGGCAAGGATCTTTTCGATAAAGAGTTTGATAAGGAAATTAACCTGAAAGTTGATCGCTATCAATTCTCCTCAAATAACATTAAATTTGGTATCAATGAGCCTAAAAGCGGCAATATTTACCTGCTGAACAGCAATGGAAAAACCTATAAAGGATTTCCATTAAAAGGCTATTCAAGGTTTAGTATAGGCTTCCTTAAATCAGGATCCACACGGTTTAATTTAATTGTGGGAGGCTCAGAGAACTATATTTACAACTACCAGGTTGATTAGAAAAATCAGAACCATATGAAGACATTGCGATTAGGTATATTAGGAGTTTCAAACCACTTCATAAAACGTATCGTTTTACCGGCTAGTGAAACAAGTTGCATTCAATTGGCTGCCATCGCCTCAAGGTCTGAAAGTAAAGCGATTGAAGCAGCCAAAGAATTTGGAATTGATCAGGCATATGGTTCATACGAAGAATTGCTTCGCTCTGATCAGGTTGATGCTGTATACATACCGCTTCCTAATCACTTACATACTGAGTGGATTAAAAAAGCAGCGGATGCAGGCAAGCATATTTTGTGCGAAAAACCAATGTGCATGCATGCGGATGAAGTGATTGATGTTGTTGAATACTGTCAAAAGAAAGATGTGTACTTAATGGAAGCATTTATGTACAAACACCATCCGCAATGGCAAAAAGCACGTGATGTTATTCGCACGAATAACATTGGCAAAATTCGCTACATAAGCACTTCATTTTCATATAATAATCCTGCACCTTCTAACATCCGTAATATTAAAGAATACGGTGGTGGAGGATTGCGAGATATTGGTTGTTATGCCATCTCTGTTCCGCGCTTTTTATTGGGCCGGGAACCTAAGCGGGTTATCAGCCTCTTAAACGAACACAAAGAGTTTGGTACAGATGAGCTAAGTTCTGCTATTCTTGATTTTGGAGATACCCAGGCAACATTTACTGTGTCAACAGGGGCCAGTGCCTTTCAAAAGGTGGATATTATTGGAACAGCCGGCCGGGTTACTGTTGATTTACCTTTCAATACATATGCGGATACAGACGCCAAATTAATTGTTGACTCAGCCATTGGTCATCGCGAAATACTCATACCACCAATAGATCAGTATGGTCAAATGCTGGAAGATTTTGCCAACATGATCCACAATAAAACAGATATCTCTGCTGAAGAAGATGATGCGATTAACAATCAGCGAGTGATTGATGCCATCTTTAAGTCCTCAGTATCTGAGAAATGGGAGAACATTGATTAACATTTTTTAAACAACTTTGGCATGATTAATGCGTAACACCCAGCTAGTTAATACGGTGTTATGGGAAAAAGAATGAATATTAATGTACTGGAGTTAACCAGTCGCAGTCAGTTTATACCAGCTAAAGGGTTTGAAAAAAATATTGAATTATTAAAAATCAAGCGAAGCAGTGCTTATAATTATAACATTCCAGCCACAAACGATCCTAAAACAGACTGGTGGGAAAACCTCGCATGGAATAAAGATGTGCTGACTAAGTTTTTGGCCTACCCTGAAGTCCACTTTTTTGTTGCTTTGTATCAGGGTGAGGTCATTGGTTCATTTGATATTTTAATTCTTCCAGACCGACAGGTTGAGATTAAGAATTTTGGTTTTACAAACGATTATGTCGATTTTGAAGTCAGAGCCATGTTCTTATCTAAAGTAGTTGATTATTGCTTCCAATTTGATCCGAAGCGTATCTTTTTTATGGCTTCTGAATTTGATCAATTATCAGCCATCTCAAATTACCTATCACAAGGATTTACGTTATCCTCTGATCTTAAATCAAAAGAAAGTGATCAAATCATGCAGGAAAAAAGCATTCTAAAATCCAACTTCCTGATCAACCTTAATTAAGTTGATAGCTCCATATCACATTCTTATTTATCATTGATATTCTGAAGATTACAATCAATAACTTCCTACCTTGACTCTTGCTTAATTGAATATATTTTTATTACGTACCTTTCGTGTTTAAAAAATTTATGACTGCTTTTATGGAATATCTATTTCTATAGCATCCTAGTAGCAAACAATTAATTTTAAAACACAATATTATGAAACGTACAACCTACATCAGCCTGATTTTATTAGTAATAGCTTCAAACCTGTTTGCACAAAATAATCAACGAATAAAAGTTGAGGGCATCGCTCACATGAAGTCAGTTCCTGAAGAAATAATTGTTTCCATGGATTTAACAATTAAAGATAGTTTGTACCAGGACTGTTTTAATAAATCCATGAAGGCCTTAAGTGCTCTTAAAAAGAATTTTAAACGTAATGGCATCGATCCTTCTTTAATTGTTTCCAAAAATATTGCAGTAAACGAGTCATATGAATGGCGAAATAATAAGCGTATTAAAACCGGCTATACGTCAAGCATCGCTTTGGAAATAAAAAATACCTTCACACAAAAATATTCGGAAGCTTTACTGACGAGTCTTGATGAAAACAATCAGGAGTTAAACTACCGGATTAGCTTTGCCTTTAGTGAAAATCAAAAGACCGAATTACGAGCAAAAGCAATTGAGTTGGCAGTTATAGATGCAAAGCAAAAAGCTGAATCAATTGCCAAAGCTGCTGGCATTGAGCTAAAAGGAATAAGCTTTATTAATTACGAATCGACAACGGGATACGACAAGCCGGTTTTCCTTGCAAGAACTATGGAGGAAGCTTATATGCCGGTCTCTAAGAGTAGTAATTTTGCAGGTGTCAATCTAAATCCAAAAGAGCAGCAGATTCAAAAGTCAATCGTCATTGAATGGGCTTTCTAATACCGAATTAGTGTTTAATTTACTCACTAATCTCACTTCGTTTATTATTGATTATTAAACATCTATCGGCATTATACCGGCAAATATATTTGTTATAAAATGGTATAAAAACAAATAGCGGTAACTCAATAGAATTACCGCTATACTTATTCTTTAAGAATGAGACTATATCTTAGGCCTCTTTCTTCTCCTCACTTTCTTCAACAACTTCTTCTTTAGCTACTTCAGTTGCTGTACTGTCTTTCTCACAACAAGCTTTCTTTTCAGCTCCTTCTTTGTCACAACACTTAGTATCGCAGCTATCTTTTTTGCAACACTCAGTTTCGGCAGTTGCTTCAGCTGGCGTTTCAACGGCGACTTCTACAGCAGGTGTTTCCTTAGTTGTTTCTGTGTTAGCATTTGATTTCATACCACATGATGAGGCTACCAAGGCAACAACGGCCATTACAAATAGAATTCTTTTCATTTTAATTTAGTTTGAGTTAATAAAAATAATGTATGTGAATGTAGTTAAACAAACTCCTAAATAATGGTGGCTCACTAAAGTACGTATTTAACTCTAAAGAGTTACGAAAAACATCTTATTTAATTTTCTATCAAGGTATTGCTTACTGATAACGCCCAATGGATACAGCGCAAAACATATTTGAAAATTGATATTACCAGCGAAAGTCCGGCAATCAATTTATGTTTTTCTTACTTTTGATGTGAAATTTTATCCATTGAATACTCAGAATCAAATACTGAATGATTGGACAAGTCCGGATGGCTACAAAGCACTCTTCAATGAGCACTATAGCCGAATGGTTTCTTACGCGTTTAATTTCTTAAAAGAACAAGAAGCATCGGAAGAAGTTGCTCAGGAAGTATTCTATCAATTATGGATCAATCGAAACAAAACAGACATTAAAAGTTTGATTAGCTCTTATTTGTACAGAGCTGTCCGTAACCGTTGTATTAACCTGATTAAACACATTGAGATCAGGGAAAAATATAAGCAATTCAACAGCACAGAAATTGCCCAGAAAGAAGAAGAAGAAGTTGATACTTTAACAATAAGTGAGCTGGATCAAAAGATTAGAACAGCCATTGATCAGATGCCTCAACAGCGTAAAAAGATTTTCATAATGAGTCGCTATGACGAGATGACCTATAAAGAAATAGCGGAAAAGATGAACTTATCAAAAAAGACGATTGAAAATCAAATGGGAAAAGCCTTAAAATATTTGCGTGAGGAGTTAAAAGAATATCTTCCAATCATTCTGCTGTTCTATAAACTATTAAATGGCGAATAGGGGTATGAGTAAATTTGAATGTCATAAAAATAGAGACTGCTATATTATAGCAAAACAGAAATGATAAATGAAAATCCACATATCGATTCAGCCTTACTTACCAGGTTTATCCTTGGTGAAGTGTCGGAGGCAGAGCAGTTGCATGTAATCGAATGGTTAGAAGCGGATGCAGCCAATCAGGCGGAACTCGACAAGCTTGAATCTGCCTGGATTAAGAGTGGTGAATTAAAGCCCCCTCCCCTTCCTGTTGATGTTCCAATTGCCTGGAACCAACTGGAACAAAGAATAAAAGCCAATGATCAGCAGCAAAAGATTAAGAATCGTATACTAAAACCAATATTTTATGCAGCTGCCTCAATAGCTGTCATTGTTTTTTTATTGACGATCCTCAAACCATCATCAACCACATTAGATCAACCGGTACTTATCAGCAATAAAACAGGTGCTTTATATACCGACACATTACCAGATGGCTCTTTAATAACTCTAAATCAGTTTAGCAAACTCACTTATTTAAGTGCTGAAAATGATCCTCACCGCATGATGGTGCTTGAGGGCGAAGCTTTTTTTGATGTCGTAAGAGATACACTACGGCCATTTATTATTAAAGCAGGCATGGGAGGTGTGCGTGTATTAGGAACAAGCTTTAATGTGAAGATTTCAAATAAAACAGATGTGACGGTTGATGTTAAAAGCGGATTAGTTGAACTTTTCTATCCGGTAGTCAGTCAGAATGATACATTGAGGCTGCAATTGAAAGCCGGAGAACGTGGAATATTATCGCACCAAATGAGCAGTTTACGAAGCAATACGTCATCACCTTCATCCTTATTCTGGCTGGATAATACCCTCATCTTCAAAAACAAACCTTTGAATGAGGTATTTGAGGTATTGCAACAGTGCTACAATGTGTCCATTGTGTGCGATGATAGTAATATTAACTTCACAAACTTATCAACGACATTTACCAATAAAGAAATCAATGAGGTATTGGATGTAATTTCAGCGACATTTGATATCGCATATGAGCAAAACGGAACTACTTACCGCATTTACCGTCCATAATGATGAATGCACATCGATCAATCATAGTTTTTATAGCCTTACTTGCGTCGATCGCATTAAAAGGTCAAAATTACCTTGAACTGCCAGTGACAGTTCAGGTAGAAAACACAAGTGTTCTTTCGGTATTAAATCAACTTGAAAACCAGCTCTCCTTTAAATTTTCATACGACTCTCAATCCGTTTATGAAAGCAAACAAGTAAGTCTAAATGAACAAAATTCACCGTTGAGAGAGGTATTACATAAGCTTCTGGGTAAAAACTACGACTTTAAAGTGGTAGGTACACATGTGATTATTCAGAGCAGTCTGCCACTAATGGATAAGCGTGGAGAACGTTTTTCATTCTCGGGACAGATAATTGGTCCGGATGATGAGCCGCTGGAAAATGTGATTGTATATGAGGCCAACCGGCAAACGGCTGCTATTACCGGTTTCGATGGGTATTACAATCTTAATTTACGCGATAAAAACCACCCAGTGGCCCTTAACATCAGCCATACAGGTTTTCGCGATACAATAATTTATGTGAGTGAGGGGCAAATGCAGAAAGTACGTGTTATTCCATTGCCTGAACAACCTATTCTACCCAGTGACTTTAACAGACTGGAAGGTAAAAGCGGAAATGTTTTTGCCAACGATGTGGCAATTAAAAACATGAGTGATATACAACTTGTCAAATTTATGGTACCTGACGAAGCTTTGTATGTTTCCAACAACCTGAATACCTTCAATTGGCAATCGGCACAGGTTTCTTTGTTACCCTATGTTGGCACTAACGATTTAATGAATGGACTGACCACTAACAATGTTTCGCTAAATGTTATAGGTGGCTACACAGCTCAGATTGAAGGTGTAGAGTTTGGTGCTGTTTCAAACTTTATTCAGAACAGTGTTTACGGATTTCAGGCGGCAGGTGTTAGTAATGTTGTCGGTAAAGATGTTGTTGGTTTTCAGACGGCAGGTGTTGCCAGCATAATACTCGGAAACCTTGAAGGTGGCCAGGCCAGCGGCGTGATCAATCAGGTCAAAGGCCATCATACCGGTATTATGGCAGCAGGTGTAGTCAATATTACAGAAGGTGGTAATAACAATCCTCCGGTAAAAGGTATTAAAGCACAGGTTTCGGGTGTTAGTAATGTTCATTTAAAAGATACTGCAAACCTCCAGATTACCTCTGTTTGGAACCAGGCTGATATTGTAAAAGGTGCACAAATAAGCGCACTGTGCAATTACACTAAAAAACTTAATGGCGTTCAAATTGGTATTGTGAATATTGCCGATACCATTGAAACCGGCATTCCAATAGGACTAATCAACATTGTGAAGCATGGTTACCATGCATTTGAGATTTCCACTAATGAGCTGTTTCGCTTTAATGCGGCATTTAAAACGGGAGGAAATCATCTCTACAGCTTCTTAAATGCAGGTATTGATAATTATATCAGCGCCGGCTATGGCATTGGGTATACTACTGATTATTCCAAAAAATTTTCTTTCAATATGGATATCTACGGTGCAGGTATCTTTGATCCTGATGCAGAAATAAATTCATACATGGGCACTTTATATAGGGCACAGGTAGGTTTTAATTATCACCTTATGAAGCACCTGACTTTATCGTTTGGGCCTGCCTTTAATTTCTTTATGGTCAATAATGATACGGGCAGTACTCCACCAACTAACCTAAATAAACCATCAGGCATCTATTACGGAAGTTATTATCTCAATAAAGCCTTGAGCACGCAGGCAAATCAAAATTGGTTAGGCTGGCACTTTAGCGTGAAGTTTTAACGTCCTTTATCATATGCTTCTTAAAACGCTCTTTAAGGATGTCAAATATCATTATAACATTTTAAGCAAGCGTCCGTATCAGCTTTCTTAAGGGAACAAAACAACATTAAGCTTAATCATTTTTATAATATTCTATTCGCTGAGTGGGGGTATTCGATGTACTACCTGTCATTCTCTATATCACAACATTCAAAAAATATGACACACAGAAGATGCACAGCCCAAGCTCAACCTAATCCATTCAACTTCAAATTTCTACCTTTTTACATGGTTTCTTACCTCCCATTACGGGTTTTGTATGGAGTATCAGCAGGCTTATCTTTCCTGCTATATCACATATTCAAATACCGTCGTGGAGTGGTGCGACAGAACCTGAATACGGCTTTAGTTGATCGTAAATTAAAGGACATCAAGCAAATTGAAAAGCAGTATTATAAACACATGTGTAATGTTATTGCTGAAACTATTAAGGCACTAACGTTATCTTCTGCCAAAATGAAGGATTATATTTCGTTTTCCAACATCGATTTAATTAATCAGTCGTATAAAAATAAGCATAACCTGATGCTATATGCTACGCACCAGGGTAATTGGGAGTGGTTCCTGGCATTTCCTCTATTTACTCAATATAAAGTATATGCGATCTACCAACCATTGAGCAGTCCATATTTTGACGAGTTATTAAAGACCATTCGCACACGATTCGGTGTTGAATGCATTCCTTCAAACAAAGCTTTCCAGTATATGTCGCAATCGAGAAACAGTGACGAACCAGCTTTATTTATTTTAATCGGCGATCAATGTCCGAATATTAAAAGTACTTTATATTGGACACAATTTATGAATCAGAATACTGCTTTCTTTTGTGGTGGTGCCCGATTGGCACTTAAGTACAATTTAGATGTTTTATATGCTTTTATTGAAAAAAAGAAGCGCGGAACATATCAAATGCACTTTCAAAAGATTGAAGAGAACAGTGTTGAAGAAATAACCGAATCGTACTCTAATCATCTCGAAAAAAGCATTATACAATCTCCATCAACCTGGTTATGGAGTCACCGCAGATGGAAACTTAAACAAAAATGTTCTTAATCTGGACAAGCCAGAAAAGTACAGAGTATCAAGTACAAAGTATCAAGACTATTTACAGCTTGCTTAAATAATCTGCCAAGATACACACAGCTTTCCCAAAGTTTTTAAGTGAATATTAGAATAAAGGTACTATTTTGAAATATTGAGTGGGGGTACCTCCTCCAATGCTTGTCATCCTGTTGTAAAAGATCAAAAACAACTATTAAAACTGATAATGATGACAACAAAACTGATGACTCTGGCTGTGACACTAATCATAACACTAGGATTAAAAGCACAGGATGATAAAAAAACAACACCTGCACAAGTATCGTTCGCTTATCCGGTTGGTACCAACGGAAGCCAATCAAAGGAGATTGCCAATAACTATTCGTTCAACATTCTTTATGGGATAAATGGAGGTGTTAATACGTTTGAGCTGGGAGGTATAGGCAACCAAAACCATGGCGACGTTAAAGGTGTTCAAATAGCCGGCATTAGTAATATTACGGAAGGTGCCAGCTCTGGTGTAGTAATTGGCGGAATAGCCAACATTGCTACCCAAACAACAGATGGTTTCCACTTAGCAGGAATTGCAAATGTTAGCAATGGATCAGCAAACGGTGCTCAATTGGCCGGAATCGCTAATATTAATGGCGCATCTACCAATGGTTTAATGCTATCAGGAATAGCCAATATAGCTAATGATGACATGACTGGTATGCAATTGTCGCTGATTAATTCTTCCCATAGCAACATGAACGGTTTTCAACTGGGATTGATCAACTTTGCGAAAAAACTAAAAGGATTTCAGCTGGGATTAGTTAATGTTACCGATACACTTGAAGGCGCCGCTTTAGGACTAATCAGCGTGACGCGCAATGGCTACTTTGCTTTCGAGGCAAGCAATAGCGAAGTCATGTATACGAACCTTTCCTATAAAATGGGTACATCACAATTGTATAACATTTATACAATGGGTTATAGCAAGTATAACAGTAAAGATGTTTACAGTTATGGTCTTGGTTTAGGAACGCTTATTCCTCTTCACGAACGTCACTCAATAGCCTTAGAAGGTATTACAAACCAGATGGCTTATGATGATGATTGGAGCCAGCTAAACATGCTTAACAAGTTAAATCTGACTTATCAATTTAACCTGACTAAACGAATTTCGTTAATAGGCGGCCCATCCTTAAACTTTTACATTACCGAGGTGATGGTAAATGGAGAGTATGGAACATTGGATATGCCAAAAACAATCTGGGAACATAAAGGCGATAAAAACATGCATTACATGTGGATTGGCTACAATGTGGGACTTAAAATCAGACTTTAATTTTATACATCACAACAATAGCGTTAAGTATTTCTCAATTAACTCACTCAAAAAACCTTAACGCAATTGGTATGTGTTTAATCAGAAATCGGCTACTTCAATTCGAGGTAGCCGATTTTTATTCCTTTATTACCTTATGAATACTTTCCACTGATAATACTTGAAATAACTTTATAACGCGGAAATTGATCGAAGCATATTTTAGCAAATACTGTAATCGGAATAGATAGGATCAATCCTGGAATGCCCCAGATATACCCCCATAACATTAGCATCACCAAAATAATAATAACATTTACAGAGAAGGTTTTTCCCATTAATACGGGTTCCAAAACACCGCCCATCACCACTTGCACAGCGGTTATTGTTAAAATAAAAAACAGAAGTGTTCCGGTTGGATCAAGCTCTACCAAGGCAAAAAGAGCAAGTAGTGCTACCGAAATGATGGAACCAATCATTTGAACAAAGTTGATGGCAAAGGCAAATAATCCCCAGAAAATTGGAAAACTAACATTGAAAAACACACAGGCCAGACTAAATCCAATGCCCGTCATCAGACTAATGATAAACTTAACCTGCACAAATTTGATAATATCTTTTTCAACGCGCCTGAAAGCTTTAACGGATGAATACTTGACCTTGAACAGGGTATTATTCAATAACTTTTCAAAATTCATGGACCCCGATAATAAGAGTACTACGAAAAATGTAGTGGTCAGAGTCAAAGACAATGCATTACTAATAAAATCAATGGTTACACCAATATTATTCAGCATGTTATTGCTTTTAAAGTAATGACTAAACACGGTCTCATCTTGTAAACGGGTGATGCCAAAGAAATCTTCGATAGAAACTATAAACCCTACAATCTTTGTCTCGGCTGTTTGAAAGAATTGACTATCGGCCGAAAGTATCTCCTGACTCGAAAGTTTAATCAATTCGCCACCAACTTTAAAAATCATGGTAATAATTAGTACCACCATAAGAATACTCAAAGGCTTTGGTACCTTTTTCTTTGCAAACCATCTCATTATTGGCAAAAACAATAGTGAGATAAACATGGCCAAAACCAAAGGCACAAAAATAAATGAAAGCACTTTTAGCAAATAGAAAATAAAGGGGATTACAATTATCAACAATAATCTATTTGTCATCCTAATATCGTTCATCAAACCGCTTATAAATTAGACTATCCGTAATTCTGCGCAAAGATACGTGAATAAAGTGAATCTTCGTGCGACAAGAATTCACTTAACGATTTACTAAAGTTAATGAATCGTTGTTTCAGGAAATAAAATCATCATTACTTAGGATTGCCTGCCGAAGAGGGAATCGCTTATTTTGACATCTGGAATAACAGCTTTTTGTGATGGCAATTTGCCTGACAAGCAAACGTTAGAAGACTAGAATACTGTTCCTTAAATTATATTTAAACTTAAAGCCATATTATTGAGAAAAGGCACCAGATACAAGTTAGTATTGTAAATGGTGCCTTTGTTTTGTTGATAGGTATTAACCTGAGTTCGATTTAAATTTTAAAACTCAGATTGAAATAAAAAGCTGATATACAAGGAATAATTTTATTGGAATAGTGAACTATTGCAATATAATTTGACGCAGAAGATCAGTTTTTTATTCAAAGTTCTATAATTCCACTTACAAACAGCAATTTTCTTCGTGTTATTGACTCAAAATAGCCCGCTATTCTTTCACCAACATACACTTGAAACTTACTATTTGTAAGCGTTCTGAGTTCAAAATTTTACGTCGAACTCAGGTTATTATTTAATGCGATCCGAAAACATTGCTTAGTTTAATACCTGCGTAAACAGTTCTTGGATTGGTAGGGCCGTAAATATAAGCAGGGTCACGTCCATCACCTGTATCAAAATCATCCTGATACGAATTAAAGATGTTCTTAACACCTGCAAAAGCTTTAAGTGGAATACCTCCAAGTTTTAATTCGTATTCAGCTTTAAAACCAAGATCGAAGAACGTTGGTGTGGTACGAAGCGTTCCCGGAGTTTCACCATCATTCACCTCGATCGGTGTGCCATTATAAATCTCTTTTCTTATAATCTCACCTTCATCATCCGCAATTTGTACCACTTCACCCATACGGTAAGTTGATCCATAATAAGCAATCTTCATTTTACCGGTGTAGGTTCCGCTGGCAATTAATGTGAGTTTTTTAGCAATAACATAATCTATGGAGAAGAAACCATAATCATTAGGCGTCCGCAAGAAGTCTTTTTCACCCAACTCCTGAGCATCACCAAAAGCACTGCGCTGAACCGTATAACCAGCACGAATAAACAAACTATTCGCCGGCGAGGCATTTAACTCGAAGTTAACACCTTTAACAGTAGCGCCATTATCCGCATTGGTTCTCCAATAGGTAGTAATACCCGTTTCTGAATCTGTTACAGGATTGGACGTAAAGGCATCATTTAGTTTGGTATAAAAACCTTCGGCTAACAGGCCAATGTTCCACCTGCCAAAACGTTGGTTAAAGTCAAAAGATGACATATAACTGTGACTGGTTTCTTGTTTGAGCCCGGGCGCATTGGCATGTTCCATCCTAAAATCTTCCGATACTGAAATGTGCAAATCTTCGTCGAACACCTGTGGTGCACGATAACCTTGCGAATAACTAACACGCCATTGTAAAGATGGAATTACATCCCATAATACGTTGACACGAGGACTAAACACGTTACCATTATTATCACCACTGTGATCTCCATCATTTTTGTGATCCAGGTCGGTAATATCATAACGATCGAATCGTCCGCCAACGGAAGCTTTAAACGGGCCAAACTGACGATCGAATTGAGCAAATACGCCAAAAACAGTCTTATTCTGATCGGTAATTAGTTTATTTGGTGCATGCTCAAAACCTTCAATGGTCGTTCCATCTTCACCATAAATTGGCTTGCTATAATCCGGGTATCCCAGCTTTTTATCTTCTAGCTTATCACTGACTAACTCAATACCTGTTACGAGGCTATTTTTACCAAAATCGGTTTTAAACTGTGATCCAAGGTTCATCGTTAAACCATCGGTCTGTCCATAATCCTTTAACGATTGATTAGCTCCATAATACGATCCCCGATCTACATTCTGAGCAGAACCATAAACAGACAGCATGCTTCCTGTTCCGATAAAACGCTCATAGGTAATGGCACCTGTTGTTATTTTATGATCCAGCGCTTCAGAAATATCCGCCTCATGGTTGGGCGAGTCAAACTTATTACCTCCGCGGCGCTCTTCATTCATTCTTAAAAAGTCAAGCGTAATTTTGTTTCGGTAGTCGATCCGGTGATACAAACGTCCACCTAAGGTCAGGTTTTCAATTTTGGCCGCTTCAGAGAAACCATCACCATTAGCATCGAACGGATCTTTGTCTCGATAGAATCCATAAAGTGCCAAACCGGTTTTCTTACTATCACTTACGATGGTTGTATTCATATTTAACGAGTAGTCGTTGGCTGCATCGCCATCAGTACCCACGCCAACCGAGCTATATTGTGTTGTGATATCATAAGAGTTGGCCAATGGATCTTTGGTAATCAGGTTAATGGTTCCGGCTACGGCATTGCTGCCATAAAGCGCCGAACCACCACCGCGCACTACCTCAATACGATCAATCATACTCGATGGAATTAATTCCAAACCATATACCCCAGCCAGGTTACTAAAAATCGCCCGGTTATTAATTAATACCTGCGAGTGAGCCCCGTCCATACCATTCATTCGAATCTGAGTAAAACCACAATTCTGGCAGTTATTCTCAAGGCGCAATCCCGGCACGTAATTTAACCCTTCACTTATGGAAACAGATTGGGTATTCTCCAGTAATTTAGGTGATAAAGTATTCACGATAACGGAAGCATCTTTTCGCTTTTTTTCGTTACGATCGGCCGTCACAACCACTTGTTCCAATCCCAATACATCGGCCTCGAGCTTAAAATCAAACTCAATGGCCTTGCCGCTTTTAAAAGTTACGGTTTTCTCCATCGGTTTGTAGCCAAGTGCCTGCGCTCTTACAGTAAACTCTCCCTCAGGAATATCCGTCAATTCATATTGCCCTTCTAAATCAGATGCAGCTCCTAAGGTCGTATTTTTAATGGTGATGGTGGCAAATGGTAAGGCTTCTCCTTCGGCCGATATGTTCCCTTTTATAGAATTAAGTGGTGATGGAGGAGCCATTTGTGCAACTATAAAATGGCTTAAAATGGACAATAAAAAGGTTAAGATTTTAATACGTAAATTCATTAGTAGATGTTTTTTAAGGCAATAATTAACCGAACGTGCCAAGTCATAAGCTAACAGACTTATAGCAAGCGATTAAAATTGTAAGTAAGAATAATTTAAATGGCTTCCGGGGACATCGGACGCACTCAAAGAAGTTTAAGTTATGCGCATTAAGCTACAGGAGGTGCCCGACCCTGGCGAGTGCCAGAGACTGTATTGACAAGCAGTGAGCTATGCTTTGCCTCAATTTTCCGATTAAAGATCAGGATAACATCGGATAACAAATCAGGTATCTCAGATGCATTCAGGACTTGCAGCTGTGCGTAAAACGAAAGCTCGTATTCACTATGCTGTGTATCCTGACTGCCCGGGTGAGCATGGCTGTATAATCGCCCGTCAATAATGTGCGTGTGGTAACACAAGGCCTTGTTCACAATCTGAATTGCAAACGCTATTAAAAAGATTATGGCTAATCTTTTCCACATAATTGATATGTACCTGGTATTACTCACGGATACAAATATGGGAAAATATTCCAATGCTGATAATTTTTTAATCTTTTTAAACATCTCCACTCAAGTCGAAAACTGTAATTACCCCTAAAATCATAAGTAATTGGGATTGATACCCACCTAACATTCTTCTAGTTTTGAAAGTGTAAACTAAAACAAACAGACATGTATAATAACAAGCGAAGAATTGAGGTTTATCAAGACAATCAGAGCGTAAGATTATTAATGACCGGTGCATTTAAATTGACCAACGAAGATTGGATGAAGAATAAAAAGGCCAAAGTATCAAGCAACAACAGTAAAAGATAGTACTGATATTCACATAGATTATTGGGTAAATAAATTGCCCATTCCTTCTGAAATTTAACGTTTCCCGTTTTGTAACCCATTCTTGCTTCACATTAGCAGGGGTGGGTTTATAGTATATTCTTCATCGCTATTTAAAATAATTATACATTACATAAACCGTTGGACATTCTCTTTTTATCTTCATAATTTGCTATCCAAATCAAATAAATCCGCACACAGATAACTGTTTACCACACCCAATTGCCCCGGCTTCTGCAATAAATGGCAAAGTCCCGTTACCAAATACCTCGGCATCTGAATTAAACGCCATAGTACCGGGGCTGAGTAAAAAATTGGAGGGACTGAACGATTTTCAGGCGGTTGCCAACGATTTATTTAAGAGGTTTGGCGTTTTTTTATTGGGCTAAAATAAAATAACAACAGGAATCAGTGATTTAACACAGGTAAAGAATAAGAATTATATGGGCACTGGTCATTTGCAACCAGTAAAGGACTAAACAACATACATAATCAGATATTAACTATCGCCCTTAACTATAAAATTGAGAAAATGAGCAAATTTATTGATGAATTAATAAGTAAATCCGGAGTAGCTATCAGCAATGGTAAGAACGAACCTGCTTTGGCCGAACTATTGCTTGAATATGGTTACACACCTGAGCGACTGGCCACAGGCGAAAGCTTATGGAACACTGCCAGTTCGCTTAACAGCTTACAGAAAAAAGAAAGTGGTGAGCAACTAGCGGCTACCGAGGCATTGAACCAGGCTATAGAAGCCGCCAATGCTGTTTATATACCCCATATGAAAGTAGCGCGCATTGCCTTTCGTAATGACATAAACCGTTGGGCGCAGTTAGAGCTGAAAGGGAAACGTAAAAAGAGCCAATCGGGCTGGATGGGACAAACAAAAGTGTTTTACTCCAACCTGCTGGCTGATGAACTGGCATTGGAAAAGATGGCCGGATATGGCCAGACGCGTGAAAAGTTAGAAGCCGGCCAGCAATTAGTCGAAAAAACGGAAGTGCAATTGGCTGTGCGTAAAAAGGAGATGGGTGAAGCACAGGATGCCACAAAAAAACGCGATAAAGCAATTGATGAGTTGCAGGAGTGGTATTCCGACTATATTGAAATTGCACGTTTGGCACTGGCTGACCAACCGCAATACCTGGAGATGATGGGCATAGTAAGTCCGTCGTAGTATAATAAAAACAATCTATTAAATAATACCCCTTATATCGTATTGGGCGATCGATATAAGGGGTTGTTATTCTTTAGGATATTAACGTGTAGCATTCAACTCAACTGCACATAAATCCACTTGCTTAAGAGCTTTTCTCTCTCCTTTTTGTTGTAAAAGATTATAAGCCAATATTTGATTAAACCCATTTCCGGCATTCAATTGGTTTAAAAGTTCATCTTTAACAGATGACACAAGCTTTTCGTCCCGGCGTAATACTTCCAATGCTGAATTGAAATAAACAGCTTCATCATTATGAAGCCACCGGTGGGCACAATCTATTACATGCTCACCAATGTTATTACTAACCAAGGCAGCATAGACAGCCTGTAACTTTAGGGTATCGGGTAAATTTTCAAAAGCATCTAATTCGAGTAATTTGGCCCGTACTTTCAAGTTCTCGCTATTTTGACCAAAGGCTTCAGTTGTCTTCTTCTTTACCTCTTCTGCCGTTTGTCCATAAGTAAAATGCCATAGTACCCAGGTGGTTTTAACAGCCCCGGTTATGTATTCAAACTTATGTGTTTGCACTGTCGCCGAGCTCACAGCATCAACGGTATGGTAAGTGTTTTCGGCCTGGTGAGAAGTCAGGTTTTCATATTTGCAAAATTGCAGTTCAGAACCCGGATTGTTTAATATCTTATGCAGCTTTGTGTATTCCTTCTCCGAAAACTCCTTATGGTTTAATTTGGTCAATTCTACTCCATCCAGCAAGTGGTACTTCATAAAATTACCAAAACTATCCCAATAAATACGGATGCGCATCATTCGGCATTCATCTTCACCATGGCATGGAAACTCATGAAAATCGCGGTAATAATAACATGGATGGCCTTGTTTATCCAACACCTGGGTAAGTTCATATTGCTCATCATTACTCACAATCTGATGATGAACCTGTTCATAATCAGGTGTCAAATGCTCCCCATCGAAGCTGTTAAAACTCACCATAAAAGCCCAAATGCAAAGCGCTATAAGCACCATCACCTGCTTCATACCAATGCTCCTTTCGTATTAGTTGTAAACACCTCTATTTGCCCCATCAATTGTTTTATTTGCTCTAAGGTTAATGATTGTGGCCCATCGCTCAATGCTTTATCCGGTTGGTTGTGTACCTCAATTTCCAAACCGTCGGCACCACAGGCCAAAGCTGCCATTGACATAGGTGCTACCAACGATCGTATCCCTGTTCCGTGAGAAGGATCGACTACAATAGGCAAGTGCGAATGTTGCTTGATGTATGGTACCACATTTAGGTCGAGTGTATTTCGAGTAGCTGTTTCGAAAGTAGAAATACCCCGCTCGCAGAAAATAACATTTGGGTTGCCATGTGCCAGAATGTATTCAGCTGCCAACAAGAAATCGTGCATCTTAGCTGACATACCTCGCTTTAATAATACCGGCTTATTTACTTTCCCCAGCGCTTCGAGTAAGGAGTAATTGTACATATTGCGCGAACCGACCTGTATGATGTCTGCCACATCAACTACTTCATCAATATGATCCATCGACATCACTTCAGTTACCACCTTTAAACCATACTTTTCACGCATATTGTTCAGCAATTCCAGTCCCTTGCTTTTCAATCCCTGGAAAGTATAGGGACTTGTGCGGGGTTTATAAGCACCTCCACGCAATAAGCGAATGCCCATTTCGCTCAATGAGCCGGCAATGGCATTTAACTGTTCGTAACTTTCCACAGCACAAGGACCTGCTATTATTGCGGGTTCGTTACTACCTATTTCAAGCTCTCCGCAATGAATGATGCTGTTGTCAGGCTTTACTTTTCTGCTGCTCAAAGCATACTCCGGTGCATCGGTAACTACTTGGTCTATACACGCCATATCTATATGATCCAAAACCGCTTTATCTTTTAGCAGAATGACCTCGTGCCCCTCATGCAAAACAGCATTGCTGTTTATTGCTTTTAGTAGCTGTGCTTTTTGCTCACTACTTATTCTTCTGTTCAATTTCAATACAATCATGATAGTTTTTTACCTTTCTGCTTGCCAGGCGAAATAAGTTTAACCCGGATATTAAAGCCGATTCTCAGATTTTTAAAGGAGATGCTATTGTGATTATAAGCCAAATCTTTTCCGAGGCTTACTTTATCACGTGTTGTTAAAAAGAGCTGAAAATTATGTGTTCGTGTAAACGATTCAAATCCTATTGTGATGGCTGGTTCAGGTTCAAAATCGGCCAGCTCATTATTATCGAACCATGTGAGATTACCCGCATGCTGATAGCTGGCAAACACCGATTTATTATGGCTAACCTTAAAACCAGTTGCCAGATTAATATCGTATTTATCGGCCTGTTGATTGTTTTCCACACTATTCATATGAACCAATGCGAAAGAGGCCTGAATGTTCCATTTGTAGTTAAACTGCCGGCCAGCAATTAGTTCATTCTGAAAATACAAACGTTCGCCAGGACTATATTCATCACCAAACTTCGTTTTATCGCGCCCATCAACAGACAAGGCTGAATAAAAACTCAGAGATACCGGCATCTCATTATTAGTTGATTGCTTTAAAAGGCGATACTTAAGTCCGATTTCCTGTGCCTTATGAAACTTTTGTGTAAAAAAACGGGCATCCAACCGCTTTGTTATCCCGTAGCTCACACCCATTGATATATTGGACGAACCATATACACCCAGCAAATCGCTAAAGCCATTTTCAATGGTCCCAAATCGATGGAGAATTTCCAGCTGCAGCTCACCTTTTTTTACTGTTGTGGTGGTTTGTCTGTCGGCCAGGTGCGTTCCCCAAAATGCACTACCCACCGGCACACGTGCCACTTTATCTTGTCCTGACACCATCAGGCACAATAATAAAGAAGCACATACTATTAAAATACGTATTTTCATTAACACTTTCTTATACCTGTTTACAATTACATTATTCCCCAATTACAGGTTGAATAATGCCAAAGTATTAACCTGTGATCTACATTAAATTTCGATCACAGATTATTAATTGTTTAATGCCCCTTCAGTCATCCATTGCAAGATCAATTGTTTCTCAAAATCACTTGGCACATCAACAAACGGATGCCCGGTATTTATCTTTTTTATCAATTTGCTGTGCTCCGGGTTATCTGCATTAATATAGCTGCCATTAATAAGTGCCTCATATGACTTTTCCTGCCTTAATATGGGCGGTGTCGCATTATTATGATGGCACGAAATACAAGTCGTTTGAAAAACAGGCTGTATATGTTCTTTATAACTTACCTCATCGGGCAAAATGCCACTCGTATCAACATAATTGTATTCGCACGCAATGAGCAAAAATGAACTAAGTGCAATGAAGGTAACATTGGTCAACTGACGTTTAACCCTACTAATCATTTTTAGCACCGTTGTTAATCCATTTTTCAATCAACAATTTATCAGCCTCACTGGCAAATGATGAGGCTGCTGTATGATCTGCTTCCGAACCTGCATTCACCCCTATGTCCCTGAGCCATTTTTTTTGATTCAAAACAGTCATTATAAAACTCTTGCCTGCATCATTTTTCACAACAAGGGTTTCATTGCTTTTTGATTGCGATTTAATACCAACAAGTGCAGCATAGCTTTTGTCGGCTGTTAAATACAAACCTGCCTCAACCAATTGTGTTCCTCCATGACACTGAATGCAGCTGTTAAAAACCTGCTCCTGTACACGACTATACGACAACAATTTGATATCGGCCAGTGGCAATCTTACGTCTGCGGCATAACTTACTTGAGTGTATGTGTGGAGAACAGCCTCAACATTTCCATTATGAGCAGCTACATACACTTTACAGGTATAATCACCCGATTCAACATTGTTTAGACTAAAGGTGATGTCAGAAGTATTTTGAGGCATTGCAATCTGAGTTTTATATATAGGAGTGTTGTGTTGATTGTTGGCAAACAGTCCAACAAATATTGATTCTCCTTCTATCCGGTTGGATGGGTCCATCACAGAGATTGTTCCTGTTACATTGCTTTTTTCAGGTGCATCATCGCCACCACTACTGCAGGCAGTAAATACGATAATGCTTACTAAATAAAAAAAATTCTTCATAGCCATATATTATTGAAAAGATGTGCTTATGTAACAGCTATGCTACTACACAAGCACTTTGTAGTTTTTTAGAATGCAAATTGCAATTGTGCACAAATACTGTGTTCAGACATGCCATTATCATCATCATTTTTGGCAAAAGCATTGTCGTGTCCCATCTTTTGAAGGTTTTGGTACATCACTTGTAACTTCAGGTTGTTATCCATAAAATAGTAGTTAAGCCCAATTGCCGGCATTACCAGTTGACCATTAACATCCGTGCCATTGCGATCAAATACATCCAAACGAAGAGCCGGTTGTAGTTTATCATTTACAAAATAGCCGGCTTGTGCATAGGCTCCATAGAAATTCATCGTTTCGGAGGTTTGTTGGCGCTCAACAAAATCTACATTCATTAAATAAGCTTCTGCTCCAAGGTACCAGCGGTTTTTAATATAGCTTGTTTCCAGGCCTACACGTAGATCATTGCTGGCTTCCATGTTGGCCTCAACATTATATGAAACGCTTGCTCCCAATGATAAATACCGACTGTTTAGATCATCGGGTGATCCCTGGTGCAATGGCATAGGCCCATTAGGAGTATATGCCATACGCGCTGCATATAATAATGAAGGAATACCTAAATCGTCACTGGTCGTCTTGGTAGCTGAATTAACTCCAATACCCGTTCCGTTAAAAATACCCAGCTGATATTCCCATTTTTGAGCCAGTAAACCATGCATTTGTACCCCAATATCAAAGCCGGTAGCCATAGCAGGGTTAAATGCGTTTAAATCAAAAGGGATATTGACACGCGTCGTTAATGAGGTAGGAGGAGTCATGAACAATGTTTGTCCCAATCTTGATAGATAAGCATGTGTAAATGGTGTTTTGAATTTACCTATACGGAAGCGCATTTGCTCTTTTACATTAATATCAAACCAGGCTTGTTGAAGCAAAGAACCGCCCGAAGCAGCTGCATTTATAGTCAGGTTATAAGTGACAATGTTAAAGGCTTTACCTGCAAAACCAACCAAAGCATAAGGTACACTAAACCCTGAATTAAGCACATTATCCTGCTCAAACAGTGCCAGTCCTTCATTATCGTAATAGTTATAGCAAGCACGTGTTTGTATTAATACGAAAGGCTTTAGAAGAAAATCGCCCTGCGAAGTTTTAAAGGTAAAACCTTCCTTACCTGCTAAGGATATCATATCACTTTCAATGTATTTTTCTGCATTCTCTTTTTCCTGCGCATACGAAAGGCTGACAAGCATCAGTGACAGGAGTGTTAATATTTTAATTTTCATTACTTTGAGGATTATATTTTTTATTTCTTACTAATTACTTAATGGCAACGCATTCCATTTCAATAAGCCACCCCGGCCGGCACACCGGTGCCAGTACTATTACTTTAGGGATGTGTGAAAGGTGCTTTTTAAAGAAATTATCCACTACCGTAGCATCAGCTACATCGCGTAAATAGATAATCAGCTGTGCCATATCATCTAAGGTTGCACCTGCATCATTTAGCAGTGCCTGCATGTTTTCAAGTGTCCGTTCAATCTGCTTATCAATCTGTTGAGGATATACCACTTCTCCTTTATTATCTATACTGGCAGTACCCGACAGGTAGATATGCCTACGATCATTAAGGTCGACACTGGTACCCCGCTCAAAAGTCACACCATATTCATGTGTCGGGTTAAGATGATCCAAGGCCTGCAGGAATTGAATCTTTTGCTTATCAATACCCTTAATGGAATAAGCATCCATCAACACATTTTTATGATAGTCGAGGTGGCGTCCTTCAATACCTGTACTGGAAATAAAATGTGTATCGGCAGTCATACCAAGCCGTTCGAAGTATTCACGACGCGACACAACAACACCATTGTAATTGTAATCCACATCTTTTACATATATCCATGTACGAATGCAGTTATCCATCATGGTCATTCCATTTGCTTCCAGATCATTATTAAATGATTTGAATATTTCATCGGTTTGCTGGTATGATGTTTCCACTTCGCTCTGCGCCAGTAGTTGTGTGTGATAAATATGTTCATACTCACCATAAGAAACCCTCAGGTAATTGGCCTCATTACTTTTTTGAATGGCCTGCTCACCATCCACGAGGTATACCCAGGCAACTACTTTATTACCATCTAGCGGAGGCTGCTGTACTATAGATATTGCACAGGGTCCATATTGCTTTTCAAGTGTCTTAATGCACTTTTGTAATTCATCCATTTGATTGGCACAATCACTCACAAAAAAACGCAACATTATCAACCCATCCTGTTGGATACCATATTTACTAACATATGCATCAATGGCCGAAATAATTTTTCCTAATTGCTGATCAAAATGTTCGCTTAGTTCAGGTTTACACATCAGGTGATGTTCATCCCAATTCCCTTTAGCATAATGCGAACTCTGAACCAAAACACCGGACAAAACCTGTGATTGATGACGTAGCTTGGTGTGTTCGGCAACCATAAAATTTTCACTATTCATATTGTTTTCCCTTTCTCTGTTATAATGAGCGCAGAAACGCCACCAAAGCATCTCTTTCTTCTTTTGTCATGTTGTAAAATATCTGTCGCGACACGTCACCTTCACCGCCATGCCACATAATGGCTTCAACGTAGTTACGTGCCCGTGCATCGTGCAAAAAGTCGGTGTGACCGTTCACCACTTCCTGAAGGCCAATACCCCAAAGTGGAGCGGTACGCCATTCATCACCACTGGCATTAAACTGTGAAAAGTTATCACCCAATTCAGGTCCCATATCGTGGACGAGGTAATCGGTATAAGGATGAATGGTTTGTCCGCCTAACCAAGGTAATGGCGTACCATCAATTAATGATACTCCTTCGGGGCGCGTGTGCAAAGTCGGTGTGTGACACAAATGACACTTAGCCTGCATAAACATTTTTTCACCCATCTGAACCTGAGGGTCATCCACATTTCGTCGTGCCGGTACGCCTAAGGTATGCAGGTAATAATCTACATCTGCCAAGTCTTTTAAAGATATTTCTATGCTTGGGTCATCCCCCTTGTTTTGCTCCTGACCATAGCCAATCTCTTCCGGATAGCGCGTACTGGTTACTCCCATGTCAGATAAAAAGCCCAATTCAACAGTTAGATCGGCATGGTGTGCTTTATGGCCTGACAAACCTATTTGCTTAACACCCCGTTCTACCACCCAGTTAATTTCACCGGATATGCCATATTCGGGATACTGTTGTTGTTCAAGCGCTTTAATCTCACGCGGATCAACTGCCAGCATTAAGCCCATGCCAACATGCCTGAGTGGTGTTCGCACAGACATCTCCAGATTTTCAGCCGCTATTGGAGGGGTGTACCAATCATAAACTTCGTAGTGAGGTGTTTGCAGCGAATATTTTTCCCCATCAGGAAATTCATATTCTTTTTCGGTATAATGAACGCGCAACCGCCCTTCAGGTTTGTAACCAAAAACTGCCTGATCGTGCAAAACACGTCCGTATTGGCGATGATATTGGTCATTAGGCGTACGCATGAATGACAGAAAGACAGAGTGTCCGTTACCACTTCCGCCATGAGTGAAGAGGGTTGATTTAGAACGGCCTGCATTGTTATGACAACCGGCACATGAAAAACCAACATACAATGGACCCAAGCCGCCATATGGTCCATTGGCATATTGCCGGGGAGTATCATACAATCCATCGCCATCTAAGAAACGTTGATACATTGGACCTTCAGACGCCCAATCAGCTGGTGTATCAAATGCGACACTGGTAAAGGTAAAAGTTGTTGACTGCCCTGCAGAGAGTTCCTTTATATCAGCAAGTGTTCCGTCCGGCTTATAAATATCCTGATGTGTTTCTTTTTCGCACGCACTTATAAGTAAGGCGAAGCCCCAAAATAACACATGGTTAAGTTGTTGGAGTTTTGAGTAATAATAACTAGCCATATTATTGATTTTTAAGCTAAAAATTAACGATGTACCCTTTGAATCATATATAAACGCTTTGAAGCCATAAAAACCTACTCCTTCCATTGATCAGACAGAAGGGTAGGTTAGCGTGATAACTCACTCTTAACTTCACGTTTGAAGCCGAGTGAACATATAAATCGGTAATACTATTTTACTTCGCGTACTTTACCTTCACGGAAGATTAAATACTCCACTGTGTGAAAACCACGGGTTGTATAACCTAATCCGTTGGACACAAAATCAGCATTTAGTGTCTGTGCCGAATTCAATACGTTTGACAACTGTGTTTCATCTACCGGCCACGAGTCCAGCAGTGGGTCAAGGTTATGATCACCGGCAGGGCCAAATAAGAATGACTCACTTTTCTCCCAGGGAGCACGAGTTGCTTTCCATGCTTCAGCAGCTGCTTCCAGGTTACCTTTTGTCATGTCTTTCTTGAATGCTTCTGCTTTAGCCAGTAATAGCTTACTATTGTTGAACATTGCAGCGTATGTAGGAATAATTGTTTTATTAACATAGTCCGCCAGAATATCGGTAAAGTCATAGTCTGTCCCTTTTGCCACTTCGGCTTTTACCTTGCCTGCAAAAACAGCTTCTACCTCGGCAACCTTTGACATAGCCAATTCAACTTTCGAAGATTTCAGATGATCGACAAAAGCACCCTCAGTCGCACAATCATCAATAGCTGCAATAGCTGCAGCGATTTTTGTCTTAACTTCAGTGTCTAATGCTGCATCTTTTGCTTTAATATACACTGATAAACCTTTCCCACGTGCAGATGCATCATAACCGCCTAGATATGAATTTTCAATACTTAATAGGTTATTCTTAAAATCAGTATATGAATTTTTACTAAAACGGGATTCTGCTTCCGAAGGTTTGGCAGCACCTTTGCCACCATTGGCAGCTCCCATCTTCACTTTACCTAACTCATCCGCAATCCCAACGATGCCTTCTACTATTTCATTGACAGCATCCAGTTGTTTTTGATAGCGGCTACCTGCTTTGCCGGCATTCTTATATTCATCGCCATATGGCGTACCAATCTCAAGCTCAATTTCTTTCATTAAGGCAGATTCACCTGTCCCACCTTCCCAGCTGGCCCATAATTTCAGACAGTCATTACGCAATACCTTTGAAGACGCAATCAGGTATTCAGCCTCACGTTCGTTGATCGGGCCGTTATTGATTTTTTTACCAACGTTGGTGCTATCATCATCGTCGCTACATGCGACAAAACTAAATGTTAATGCAAATGCACTTAACATCAAAAGCAATCTCATTTTTTTCATGTTATAATTTATTTAAGTTATGATATATCGGATTTTACATTTTTGAGAAAATGCCATAATATCCAATGGCCAATCCAAAAGTGTTTTCGTCATTGTAATTACCCCCATCAATTTTTCGCATGGAATAATCTGCTTTGATCGCAAGATTCTTAATAGGAAAGTAGTTAATGCCAAAGGTTGTTACGGTTCGATCAAACCTGGGATCCTGAAATACGCTCTCTTCAACCGTTTCCATTGAGTTGTAATATTCGTAGCGAACAAACGGGTATAGTTGACCTTCAATATTTAATAGTTTAAAAATATTATAGCCCATTTCTGCCGAATAACTCATGGCACTTTTCGCAACAGGTGTGTTGGTATATGGCGAGTTACGCGATAGTATTTTCTTATTAAGTTCGCTGATTTCATCAGAGTCTGCCAAACTACCATACAAGCAATTGCCCCTGAAAATAAAATTGCGATTATTAAAAACAGCATCCAACGTTCCTATGGTAACAGTCCCGTCAATGTGTTCCATTTTATCAGGTTTTGAACTGTTAGCAGTTGTGTTGCCGCGATAAAATGATGCGCCCAGCTTTAAATTACGAATGCTCCTGTTATCTATGCGTAAGGCAACAGCCATATCAGTCATCTTTACGTTCTCATATTGTGTCTGACGTGCTTTTCGCACCCAGTATTGCGATGACATACCATTAGCATCCAAACCATTTATCAATTGAGCTTCATAACTCCAGGTACGTCGCCGTCCAAATCGACCCACCAAAGCAATACCCGTTTCATGCCATGTTAAGGGTATTATTGTAATTTCACCTTCCGGTCGTACAGTTCCAAAAAATTGTGTTGGTAAGTGATTTTGGTTGGTTAATCCTACTGGAACCACAAAATGACCTACTTTGACTGCAAAGGCATCACTGAAGTACTTTGAAATATAGAATTGCTCAAGGACTACCTCACCGCCTTTTTCTATTTCCATTTCCCATTCGCCCGACTCCTCATATTCGTACTCGAAAGTACTGCCGGTTCCTCCGTGCTCAAATTCCACTTCAGTAGAAACGCCCCAGCCCTTACCGAACTTATAATCGAATGAAACTATCATGCGGGGTAAATCAACAATGGCCCGCTTATCCGGTTCCGATCCTCCCGTTAACCATGGATTAGGACCATAATCCATTCGTTGGTATAGAATTTCGCCATATCCGCCAAAAATAAGACGGCTGGTATCATTATTCTGTATAGGATTAACATATAGCGCCTGGCTAAATAGTGCAGTTATCGAGAATAGCGACAAGAACACCGTCAGTAATCTTTTTTTCATTAAGCCTTCTATGAGTTAAACTATTGTATTTCTAAGGCACAAAAGAACCGCTATATCAACTTGAATACAATACCAATTAATTACGAAATCCATCTTGCGCAATAGATATGGTAATGCACAGTAATACCGACACATACACACAACCCAATCAAATTAGATATGTGAATTACATTTGTTCAGTCATAATAAATGATGAATTAAGATAAAAAGGGTATAAATCGGAATGGTGTATTTCTTAAAGCTGACATTGGAAAGGATGGAGGCTTAAAGAAAAAAATGGCTGCTTCAAATTGAAGCAGCCATTTTAGTTCTTTTGATTGAATATATGAGTTATTCTAATCCACGCTGACGTAAAAGTGCCTCAATTTTTGGCTCACGTCCGCGGAAATTCTTGTACATGTCCATAGCATCTACTGTTCCTCCTCTTTCAAGGATGTTCTCGCGGAATGAAAGAGCTGTTGCTTCGTCGTATAAGCTGGTTTCTTTAAAAGCTTCAAAAGCATCAGCATCCAACACACCCGACCAGATATAGCTATAGTAACCTGCAGAATAGCCATTGCTTGAAAAGATATGCATAAAGTACGTCGACTTATATCTCGAAATAATTTCAGGAATCAGACCAATACTTTTCAAATAGTCTTCCTCAAATTTATTAACGTCGATGCTTTTCTCTTCTTTCTGAGTGTGGTAGTTCATATCTAATAAAGCGGCTGCCAGGTATTCTGTTGTTGCAAATCCCTGGTTGAAATGACCACTGTTTTGAAGCTTAGTCACCAACTCATCAGGAATGGCTTCTCCTGTTTCGTAGTGGCGTGCATACTCTTTCATAACTTCAGGATCACTTGCCCAGTTTTCCATCACTTGTGATGGTAACTCCACAAAGTCGCGAGGTACTGAGGTTCCTGATAATCCACCGTAATTACAGTCACTCAATAATTGGTGCAAGCCATGCCCAAACTCGTGGAACAGAGTTGTTGTTTCATCGAAGCTTAGTAAAGCAGGTTTACCGGCCACCGGTTTAGAGAAGTTACAAACAATGGTAACAACAGGAGGTATGTTTTTACCATCCTTACGCTTTTGCTTGCGAAAAGCACCACACCATGCGCCTTGCTTTTTGGTTGCGCGTGGGTGCCAATCCAAATACAAAATACCTTTGTGTGATCCGTCAGCTTCTAATACTTTAAAAACTTGCGCATCGGCATAAGGCTTCGGAAATTCTTCAGTAATTTCTTCAAACTGTAATCCGAACAATTTCGTAGCTACCGCAAAAGCACCATCACGTACATTATTCAATTCAAAATAAGGACGAATTTCATTTTCATCCAGGTTGTATTTTTCCTGACGTACTTTTTCAGCATAATACCACCAATCCCACGAAGCCAGTTTAAAACCACCTTGCTCGCGATCAATAATTGACTGCATTGCCTCACGCTCTTTTTTAGCAACGGGCAAAGCACGATCCCATAATTGCTCCAACAATTCATATACTTTATCAGAAGTCTTCGCCATGCGCTCTTCCAACACATAATCGGCATAGGTATCGTAGCCTAGTATGTTTGCTTTCTTAATGCGCAGGTTAACGATCTCTTCAATGGTCTTTTTATTATCCAATTCGTCGTTGTTGTTACCACGCATGTAGTAGCCTTTATAAAGTTGCTCGCGCAACTCGCGCTTATCGGCATATTGTAAGAATGGAAGCATACTTGGTTTTTGAGTTGTGAAAACCCATTTACCTTCCATACCCATATCTTTTGCAGTTTCAGCAGCACCAGCAATAACCGATTCTGGTAATCCGGCCAAGTCTTCTTTATTGTCAATCACCAACTTAAATTTGTTGGTTTCCTTTAATACATTCGTCGAAAATGAATTAAACAGCTCCGACATACGCGTGTTGATCTCACGTAATTCAGCCTTCTTATCATCTGGTAAACTAACACCACTGCGAACAAATCCTTTATAGGTATCGTCCAATAGCATCATCTGCTCACCGTTCAAGCCTAATTGATCCTTTTGCTCGTATACAACTTTTACACGGTCAAATAACTCAGGATTTAAGCTGATATCATCACTGTGAGCACTCATCTTTTTACCAACTTCAGCAGCAATTGCCATAATACCTTCGGTACCATCAGCTGACTTAAGACTGTAATACACACTCATTACTTCTGAAAGCATTGAACCGGCCTGGTCTAATGCAACAATTGTATTCTCAAACGATGGAGCATCAGTATTACTGATAATAGCTTGCACTTCTGCTTTATGCTCAGCCATTGCTTTCTCCATAGCCGGCATGTAATGCTCAGCTTTAATTTGCTCAAATGGCGGCACATTGTATGGTGTATTATAAGCACCAAAGAAAGGGTTGTCTCCGCTCTTTTCTTCTTTTTGAGGCGATTGGCAGGCCGTTACAACTAGGGCCATTACCAATGATAGCAACAGAAATTGTTTCATTGTCAATTAGTTTATATAAGTATTTATAATGGTTGTTTCATTTGACTTTAAGGAAGCCAATTTAGACATATTCAGACGAATATGGAATGATAAAATACAGTGTTGTCATATGTCGTAGAACACCTTTTGATTTAGCTGACAGAATGAACAATGCCAACTAATTGCTGTTTAGCTTCGGAAACTTAAAGTCTATTAAATGGTTTAGAATAACTATGTCAATAACTGTCATTTTTTAGACCATTAATTTTAAGTAATATTGCCGAATTATAAGGCATAAATAGTGATAAGATGGTTAATATTAGAGAAAAGAGGACCAGACAAAAACCAAGCTGGCTTAAAATACAACTCCCAAATACTGCTGATTACAAATGGATGCACAATACCATCCGTGATAACAAACTTCATACGATTTGTACTAGTGGTAAATGTCCGAATGCGGCAGAATGTTGGGCAGCCGGTACAGCCACATTTATGATTCTTGGTGATATTTGTACTCGTGCCTGTAAATTTTGTAATGTCAAAACCGGTAAGCCTGATGCTGTTGATGTAAAAGAACCATTAAGAATTGCGCGTTCTATTAACATCATGAAATTAAAGCATGCCGTTATTACTTCAGTGGATCGTGATGATCTGGAAGATGGGGGTGCTGGCATTTGGGCGGCAACAATCAAAAAAACCAAAGAGCTTAATCCAAATACATCCATGGAAGTGCTGATCCCTGATTTTAATGGTTTGCATCATTTAATTCAGGAGGTGATGGACGCTAAACCGGAAGTAATATCGCACAACCTTGAAACGGTGCGACGATTAACGCCGATTATTCGTACAAAAGCAAAATACGACCTGAGTTTGAAAGTTCTTAAATACATTGCTGATGGCGGAATGGTGGCCAAATCCGGTATAATGCTAGGATTGGGTGAAACCGAAGAAGAAGTTTTTCAAACAATGGATGACTTGCTTGAAGTTGGAGTAACTGTGATGACCATTGGCCAATATCTGCAGCCAACTCAAAATCATCTACCTGTTTCTGAGTATGTTTCGCCGGAACAATTTGAGAAATATAAACAAGTTGGACTGGAAAAGGGTTTTAAATATGTTGAAAGTGGTCCGCTTGTGCGATCATCTTATCACGCCGAAGAACACATTAATGCTTTAAAAAAACAATAATGACCAATTCATATACCGTTTTTGAAGATCTTGGCGTTAACGACTATAAAGACACCTGGGATTACCAGGAAAAACTTTTTAATGAAGTTGTTGATGTTAAGTTGCATAACCGCGACAATCCCAATGATCCTCAAACAATCACCAATCATCTGCTATTTGTTGAGCATCCTCATGTTTATACGCTAGGTAAAAGCGGTGTGCAGAATAATCTCCTGATCAATGAGCAATTTCTGAAGCAGATCAATGCCACTTTTTACAAGATAAACAGGGGCGGAGATATCACGTATCACGGTCCCGGTCAGATAGTCGGCTATCCGATTCTTGACCTGGAAGCACTCGAATTGCAAGTCAAAAGTTATATCGACAAGCTGGAAGAAGCCATTATTCAAACATTGGCTGAGTATGGCGTTAAAAGCGAACGGCTTGATGGTGCAACAGGTGTATGGATCGATACGAAAGTTCCTGGAAAATCACGTAAAATCTGTGCAATAGGGGTGAAAGCCAGCCGTTATGTTTCTATGCATGGCTTTGCATTAAATGTCAATACGGATCTTAACTACTTCAATCACATTAACCCATGTGGTTTTGTGGATAAAGGCGTCACTTCTTTGGAGAAAGAATTAGGACGTAAGGTCGACCTGCAAGAGGTAAAGGATATTTTATTAAAGAAATTATCTGAAATTTTCCATTTGCAACTAAACAAGTGAGCTTAAATCATATAGCCTGCATAAAAAGCATCGGCCAATTAATTTTTATTAACAATTGCCGTTTAGCCTTTTGATTTAAGATAATTTTTCGAAAAATTTATGCTCAAATTGGGCAAAAAAGTGAGATGGAAAAACGGTGGAGCATAAAACCCGAGAGTGATGAAGATAAAGTTGATCACTTATCTGAGGTTCTGAATATAAATCGCGTATTAGCCAACCTTCTGGTTCAGAGGGGTGTTTCTAATTACGACGAGGCGAAAGCGTTTTTTCGACCTAAACTGACTGATCTGCATAATCCTTTTTTGATGAAGGATATGGAAGAGGCAGTGCATCGTATCGTTAAAGCCTTTGATAATAATGAACGTATTCTCATTTATGGCGATTACGATGTGGATGGTACCACCAGTGTTGCGCTTGTCTATTCTTTTCTTAGTCTGCATTACAACGATCTGAATTACTATATCCCTAACCGCTATGAAGAAGGCTATGGTATATCGTATAAGGGGATTGATTACGCTGCTGATAACAACATCACACTGGTAATTGCACTCGACTGTGGAATTAAGGCGGTTGAGAAGATGGATTATGCCCGTGAAAAAGGCATCGATTTTATCATTTGTGACCACCATACACCTGGCGATCAATTGCCGAATGCAGCAGCTTGTCTGGACCCAAAACGACCAGACTGCAACTATCCGGATAAAAACCTTTCGGGATGTGGTGTGGGTTTTAAGTTAATGCAGGCCTTTTGCCGATACAAAGATTACAAAGAATCACAATTATACGATCTGATTGACCTGGTAGCAGTTAGTATAGCGTCTGATATCGTACCAATAAGTGGTGAAAACAGAATATTAGCCTATTATGGTCTTGAGAAACTGAATTCAAACCCGGGCATTGGATTGAGTTCAATTATTAAAATTGCCGGCATGGAAGGCCGCGAAATCACCATTAGTGATATCGTTTTTAAAATTGGTCCGAGAATAAATGCTGCCGGCCGAATTGATGCCGGAAGTGATGCTGTAGATTTACTGGTAAGCCGCGACTCAGGCAATGCAGGCCTGATGAGCAAAGACATTGATGAATGCAATGAAACCCGCAAGGATTTAGACAGAAGCATTACCATCGAAGCGCACGATTTAATCGCCACCAACCCTGAATTACTACGTAAAAAATCCACTGTTCTTTATAACAAAGACTGGCACAAAGGGGTCATTGGCATCGTTGCATCACGATTGACCGAGTCGTTCTATCGACCTACCATCATCATGACCGAATCAAAAGGTTTTGCGACAGGTAGCGCACGTTCTGTAGAAGGTTTTGATCTTTATAAAGCTATTGAATCGTGCAGCGATTTATTGGAGAATTTTGGCGGTCATATGTACGCTGCCGGATTAACCATGAAAATTGAGAACATTCCTGCCTTTAAAGAGCGTTTTGAAAAATTTGTGGAGGATAACATCCTGGCCGATCAGTTAATCCCACAAATCGAAGTAGACTCAAAATTACACCTTAAGGATATCACCCCTAAATTTCATCGGATACTAAAGCAATTCCGCCCGTTTGGACCGGGTAATATGAAACCTGTATTTATTTCGGAACGGGTATTTGACTACGGCACCAGTAAATGCGTTGGTAAGGATAAAGACCATTTGAAACTGGAAATTATAGAAGAACACTCTGCTGCTATCAAACAAGGCATCGCTTTTTCTATGGGTAATGCGATTGATAGCATTAAGTCAAACGATCCTTTTGATGTATGTTATACCATTGAAGAAAACGTATATAATGGCATCACATCCTTGCAGGTAATGGTGAAAGACCTAAAATTCCCTCACGCAGAGTAATATCAAAGCTTTGTCCTTTTATTCTTAAGGCCTTATACTTCGCTTAGAAATATCGCCTTAGCTATGACTATGTTTCTCCTGATTATCATCGGATTTTTAGTCTGGCCGAAACCTCATTGGCAGAAGCACTATTTTTAATAACTATAAATAACACTTTAAAATACCAAAATAACTTTTGGGTATTCATAGGGGTATAAATAATAAAAAATCATTTTTTATTTAGTTAGGTCTACATTTTATAGGGGTTGATTTTAAAAAAATCATTTTAACAATTATTCACATCTCCTTAGAAAGGGGGTTAGATTCATATTCTGCGTTTAACTAAAATTAAATTGTTAACTATGAGTTAATTAGATCTTATATTTTTTTGAAGATTAAGATGCGTGGAATAAATTTTTATCTATATTTAGGCCGAGAAAGTTAAGCCCTTTCCCTTAAATTAGATAAAATCCAGATGAAAAAAGGTTCGGCATTGCCGGGCCTTTTTGCATTTTAAGAGCTTCTAAATTCAAAGAAAGCCCTTCTCATTAACTTTAATGGTTAATAAAAAACCAATCAACTTAAAGGCAGGTAGCGGCACAACAAAGCTCACTTTGTACTGTTTTAAGGTGTAAATAATTAACAAAACCAGTTTGTATAATAACGCAATTAGTATTTTTACTTAATAATTCATTAGAGAATACTAAATATCTAAGGTCATTCTACCTGTGAGCACATTTGATTATAAAATGGTATAGCTGCTATGATCACTCAACCAACAAAGAGATTTTTCAATTTATTAATAAGGTACAAATCTGTATTAAAGCAGATCTACCTTTATGCCTTTTTTATTGGTATCATCAACCTGACTTTGCCAATTGGTATTCAAGCCATCATCAACTACCTTCAAACCGGAGAATTAACTTCAGCCTGGTTTATTTTGGTAGGATTTGTTCTGATAGGTATACTTTTGACCGGTATACTCCAGGTTTTACAGATTCTTCTCGTTGAAAATGTACAGCAGGATTTGTTTGTCCGTTCAGCATTTGAATTTGCTTATCGCATACCGCGCATCGCTTTTATCAAGCTAGATACCATTCATGCCCCTGAATTAGTGAATCGTTTTTTCGACACCTTAACCATACAGAAAGGGTTACCGAAGATTCTGATTGACTTTTCACTGGCTCTGTTCCAGATATTTTTCGGCCTGATTCTATTAACTGTTTATAGTTCCTATTTCGTAATACTTGGTTTTGTATTGGCCAGCCTACTATGGATCATATACAAAATAACCGGCAATAAAGGACTAAAAACCAGTCTTGAAGAAAGTAAACACAAATACATCCTGGCCCATTGGCTGGAAGAAATCGCGCGAACGAATGCCAGTTTCAAATTATTCAATATAAACCGACTCCATCTGAAAATAGCAGACGATGGTGCCGGTAACTATATTGAAGCCCGTCAAAAGCACTTTAAAGTACTTTTACGTCAATATTGGTTATTTATAGGTTTTAAGCTAACCATTGCAGGCGGATTACTAATTTTGGGCAGTGTACTAGTTTTCCAGGAAAAGATAAATCTTGGTCAGTTTGTGGCCGCCGAGATTGTTATTATTTTAATTATCAACTCTGTTGAAAAAGTAATACGACTTATTGAGACCATTTATGATGTGCTTACCGGACTTGAAAAGATTGGTTACATTACAGATTTGGAACTAGATACAGATAAAGGAACTTCCTCAGTCAATGGCAATGAGGGATTATCAGTATCAGCACAGTCTATCTCAGTTGTCTTTTCTGAAGAAAATAAACCAGTCATCGATAATCTGTCGTTTGATATACGACCAAACGAAAAAGTAGTACTTCAAGGACCATCCGGCAGCGGCAAATCAGTTCTCACCAAATTGCTTTCAGGCCTTTATACCATTAATAAAGGTGAGTTGCTGATTAATGATATTCCTCTTTCTCATTATAATTTGGATAATTATTTTGCGTCCATTGGGGTGAATTTACCAACGAATGAACTGTTCGAAGGCAGTATAAAAGATAATATACTGATGGGACGAGATTTTACTGAATCTCAACTTAATGAAATCCTTCAGTTCCTAAGGCTTGATGAATTCATAAATTTTCAGGTTAATGGTATTGATACAATAATGGATAGTGGCGGCAGAAGGTTTCCAAGAAGCATCATACAAAAAATTCAACTTGCCCGAATTCTAATTCATAAGCCCAAACTTTTAATATTGGAAGAACCCTTACATTTTCTTGAGGAATCAGAAAAAATCAGGATTATTGACTACCTCACATCAGATGCATATAAAGCTACAATTATAGTAGTATCCGATTTCGGCTATTGGCAGCAAAAATGCAACCGTACAATTAACTTAAACCTATAATCCTTTGTAGCCATGTTGAATATATCGAAAAACAGCATTCGTAAATTTATCCGTCTGAGTGATTTTAAATCCTTTGAACTTGTAAAAAGAAGCCAGGTAAAACAGGCTCCTCTTTATATAATGCTTGGCTGCTTTGTTATACTCATTATTGGATTGTTTTTGCCATGGACACAAAATATAAGTGCCAAAGGTTATGTAACCACCCGCCAGCCCGAACATCATCCACAGGCGCTGCAATCGGTTATACCAGGTCGCATTGAAAACTGGTTTGTGCGCGAAGGCGACTTTGTTTACAAAGGTGACACCATCCTTTATATCACCGATGTAAAGAGCGAATATTTTGACCCTAACCTTCTGGAGCGAACCGGTGAACAGTTAGATGCTAAAAATAAAAGTCTGGAATCGTACGACATCAAAATTGATGCACTCAATAAACAATACGATGCGTTAAAAAAAGCGTATGAATTGAAACGCAAACAGACATTACAGAAGTTAAATCAGGCTCAAAATAAAATCCGAATGGATAGCATTGATCTGGCAACTTTAAAAAACAACCTTGAAATTTCCGCCGATCAGTATAAACGAACCAAAGAACTATATGACAAAGGCCTGAAAAGCCTATCAGAATTACAGGATAAACAATACAAACAGCAAGAGGCAGAAGCCAATGTCAGTGTGCAACAAAATAAACTGATCAACCAGCAGAATACACTGAGCATTTTAAATATCGAATTACTTTCCATAGAACAGGAGTATGCCAATAAACTGGCCAAATCACAATCGGATATGCAAACTGCGGTATCCTCTAAAATGGAAGGTGTGGCCACCATGTCCCGATTACAAAGCACTCTGAGCAATTATAGTGAGCGTCAAAAGTTTTACTACATCACTGCTCCACAAACTGGCTACATTACTAAAATTATAACGAAAGGACTTGGGGAAACGGTTAAAGCTGGCGCCGATATTGCGATCATTGTGCCCGATGAATACGATTTAGCTGTTGAGATATATCTTAAGCCAAATGATTTACCCTTACTGCATGTTGGTAATCATGTACGACTCCGTTTTGACGGATGGCCTGCCATAGTGATCAGTGGATGGCCCGAATCATCAACAGGTGTGTTTGGTGGAACCATCGTAGCCATTGATCAGTTTATCAGTGAAAACGGGTTTTACCGTGTATTAATAAGCCCTGATGAATCAGAAAAAAGCTGGCCTGATCAGTTACGAGTTGGAGCAGGGGCTGAAGCATTTTTTCTGCTAAGCGAAGTGCCCGTATGGTACGAGGTATGGCGACAGCTTAATGGATTTCCCGCTCGCTTTTATCAGCCTAAACAAGAAAAGAACGAGTTCAAACGAAAAGCACCCATCAGATCAATTAAGTAATGTTGAATACTAAATACAACCGCTAGTGCACTACTGAAAATGAAATTACTAACCACCATAAGAAGCTTCACGATCGTATTATTATCAATCAGTGGATTAACGGTATCTGCTCAAACCGATAGCCTTGTATTGAGTTATCAGGAGTATATCAATAATATATTAGCCTATCATCCGGTTGCTCAAAAAGCCCGCCTTAAACTGCAATATGGCGAAGCACAAATTATGAGTGCCAAAGGAAGCCTTGATCCAACCATTGACGCAAGCTGGAACAGTAAAGAGCTAGATAACAAACGCTACTATGAAAAGCTAAAAACAAAACTTAAGTTTCCGACAAGTCTGGGCATTGCCTTCACAGGTGGCTATGAGAATAATGACGGCCAATACCTTAATCCTGAAAATAAAACGGATGAATATGGTTTGTGGAACCTTGGTATTGAAGTGGATGTATTAAATGGATTATTAGCCAACGAAAGAAACACAGCCATTCGTCAGGCACGCGAATACCAATACCTTTCGGAAAACGAACAAAACATCCTGTTAAATGATTTGCTTTATAATGCCTTATACGCTTATCATACATGGCAAATGTATTATTACTCGATGGAGGTGCTAAATGAAAATATTGCCATCGCCCATAATAACTTTGTAAACACACGCAAAGCCTTTGGTGCAGGAGAAAAAACAGCGATTGATACGCTCGAGGCTGGCATTGTTTACCAGGAGGCCATTGGTTTGTTTAATAAGAATGATATATATCTTATTAAGGCACGGCAAGCGGTGGAGAATTATTTATGGTTCGAACTAAAACCTCTTATGCTTCAGCCCGATTCGAAACCAGAAAACTACGAAAAACTTTACAACACAACATGGACTGAACTAGATTCGGTACTTATTAGTAAACATCCTTCTATTTTATCAGCCATCAATAAATTAAGCATTTCTGAAATTGAGCAACGCCTCAAACGCGAAAAGCTAAAACCTAAACTCAAGCTGAAATACAACGCCTTGCTAACTACCTCGGATAACATTCATATTCATGAGTTTGACTTATCAAATTACCAGCTGGGAATTGGTTTTTCAATGCCCCTGTTCCTCAGAAGTGAAAGAGCTGAAGTACAAAAAGGTAAGTTAAAGATTCAAGAGCAGGAATTAGATTTGATCTATAAGAAAAATGAACTCTACAACAAAGCTAAAGCAAGCTGGCAGCAACAAGCTATATTAAAAGAACAAATCACGATTTATAATCAAAATGCCATTAACTACGAGCGCTTGCTCAATGGTGAAAATGAAAAATTCAGGTATGGTGAGAGTTCCGTTTTTCTGCTCAATAAACGACAAGAAAAGTACATAGACGGAAAACTCAAATTAGCGGAAGCCTATGTGAAATTTCAACTGGAAGTACTCAATTATCTTTACTTGTCAAACCAATTATTCACTGACGAAAATTAGCGGCTATCCCATAGAGTTCATCAATAAAAATAGGCTGCCATTTATACCTTAACTTCTTCGGGCTTAATTAAACCATGCATAACCGCGTAAACAGTTAATCCCGCAATGGTCTTTATACCGAGTTTTTCGGTAATGTTCTTACGGTGAGAGATAACTGTGTTAATGCTGATATATAATTTATCGGCTATCTCCTTATTGGCATAACCTAAGGCCACATTTTTTAAAACATCAACTTCACGCTCACTTAGTAAGGCTGAGTTTTCTGAGTCATTAATATCCTTGTTTTGCTCATAAAAGAAACTCTGAAATTTGTCCAAAATCTCTTGCCGACTATCATCTTGCGAAATATAACTAACGTGCGAATCGGAATACTTTTTATCATCTGAAAGAACCAAAAATCTGGTACACGGGCACTGCAACCTGATTTTTCTAATCGCTTTATTTTCTATTTTATTAAAAATGTCATGATCAAATATTATGAAGTCGATGTCTCTATTCTCTTGCAAACATTTTAGGGTCGAATCAACGGAATTAACTTCAAACAAATCAGGCTCTATCCCAATAACGCTTAGTATTGTTTTTACTCCCAGACGATGGATAAAGTGACGTTCTGCAATACATACTTTTGCTTTCTTCATATTACTTTCTATTGCAGTTTTCAAGCACCTGTTTTTCTAATAACTTAACTTTTGGCACCAACACTTTATCCTCAATTCGTGTATGATCTTCAAGATCAGATTCAAGTCTGAACAACTCAAAAAGTAATTTTTGGCATACATCTTTACACACCAATGGTGGCAGATATCTAATAATTAAGTTCTTCAGATCGCTGAGTTTCAACTCAACATTTTCATGATTATTGGCATATTGATCAATGGGCTTGCTTTCGATTATTTGTAATACATCATCCGAAATACAGTTGCTTTCTATCGCTTTTTCAAGCAACTCAACATAGGGAAAAACATCAGTATCCTCCCGGTTTAAATGGTTAATCAATTCAATTTTATACTCAGCAAAGAAATCGCTTAAAAGATCAATATTCTTCCGATTATCAACTGTTACTTCTTGTTTTATTTGGCTGATATACGACTCTATTTCAGGTAGCTTAACATTAAGATAATAGGTATGTGTATTGGATAAATACTTAATGATCAATGATGCCTTGAAATTTTGCAATTGCTCCTGGGGGAAGTAATCATGATTGTGGTATGAGTTGATTATCTCGATAAAAAAAGACGTATTAATCGCATAATCTTCACAAACCTCAGAAACTGTTTTATTACCAAAACCATACTCAATACCGAACCTACCAATTATTGGGATCAATCGATAATCGAGATGTATTATATCTGCCATTTTCATCTTGGCAGTCAGTGGCAACTTATTATTCATCATTCCCTCAGATATAATAACATTTACATATTACACAAATCCTTCGCCTTATATAACCAACTGTATATATACTTATTGAGCCATAAATAAACAGTTAATCTGAAACCTATTTCTTATTTCAGATGTAATAGTTCCTCCTAAAGTGATCAGTGTGCTGGCATTGGTTTGTGTTGACATCAAAAGTATACATCAGCACGCTTATTTAAAATCACCATTTGTTATGAATTTAACCGGAAAATGAAGCGTACAATAGTCAATTGTTAGGATACAAAAGGAAAATTGATGGTACAAAAAAAGCAGCTACCAAAAGGCAACTGCTTTCATCGAAATCATATTTTTAATTAACCGTTAACTTCAGATAAAGCTTCGGTTACGTTAATTGCATAATCCGCTAATTTCTCACACTCAGAAAACAGATCATTAAAAATAATGCCTGCTTCATAAGTATAGACACCATTTTTAAAATTATCGAGATGCTCAACCTTCAATTGATTGCGATAATTATTGATTTCATCCTCTATCTGTTGAGCTTTTGTCAAATGAATATCCTCATTTGTATCATTAAGGTTTGAGACCATAATATCCAAGGCTTCATCGACCAGCGAAAACATCAATTCTAACTTATTCAAAATATCATCACTGAATTTCACTTTAGCATTGCGCATCCGGTTAATGGTCTTAGCCAGGTTATAGTTACAATCGCCAATGCTTTCCAGGTCATCCACCAGTTTAAGCATCGAACGAACACGCTTACGGCCTAAATCACTCAATTTACCATGATTGACCTGTGCCAGGTAATTGGCAATTTCAACCTCAATGTTGTCACAAATACCTTCGTACTTTTCAATGCGGGCAAACTGCTTGCTAAACTTACTGTCTTTGTTCTGGTTCATTAATTTCTTAATAAAACCAAACATTTTTTTGCTATGCTTACCAAACGAGTGTACCTCTTTACGTGCCTGAAGAATGGACAGTTCCGAAGTCGATAACATACCGGTGGTAATAAACTTCAACCTGAACTCTTCCTCTTCTATTTCAGAAGCTGGTACCATTTTAATAACTGCTTTATTAAACAGTGGCACAAACCATATAAATAGTAGTACATTAATTACATTGAAAGAAGTATGGAAAATAGATAAAGCCGTTGGAACGGCTGCTACTGATTCACTTGGTGAAACACCATTATGAGAAGTGATCAATTGATCAATGCCATTAACAAACCATGGGAATACGGCCAACATCCACATCACACCAAATATATTAAATAGGAAGTGTACACGTGCGGCCCGTTTAGCTGATACATTACCCACCGCAGCGGCAATATTAGCTGTAATAGTGGTTCCAATGTTTTCTCCCATTACCATAGCTGCAGCCAGGTGGAACGGTATCCAGCCCTGGTTACACATCACAAATGTGAGTGCCATTGTAGCACTTGATGATTGAATTACCACTGTTAAAATCGTTCCTATAAACAGGAAAATAATGGTGGATCCAAAGCCCAGGTTGGTATAATGCTGCAGGAAGCTTAATATTTCCGGATTCTCCTTGATATTAGGTACCGAACCTTTTAAATACTCCAATCCTAAAAATAATAGCGCGAACCCAACTATAAACTCACCCCAGGAGCGGCGACTTGAATTCTTAGAAAAAATCAATGGCAAACCTAAACCTATCATTGGCAGGGCATAGGCACTAATCTTCACCTTAAATCCCAATAAGGTAATCATCCAGCCCGTAATGGTTGTACCAATATTGGCACCCATAATAACACCAATTGACTCAACAAGCGACATGAGGCCGGCATTTACAAAACTTACGACCATCACTGTTGTTGCTGATGATGATTGAATGATAGCAGTCACCAAAAAGCCTGTAATAACACCAAAGAACCGATTTGATGTCATGGCCGACAAAATCTTACGCATACGAGCACCGGCTACTTTTTGTAGCGCCTCGCTCATCATTTTCATCCCGAAAAGAAATAACCCTAATGATCCAATCAGGGTTAAAAGATCAAATAATGAATAATTCATAATTACCAGTAATCAAAGAGGATATCTATCCCAAAAAATTATTATTTCCCGACATTAAAATTCGATGCCAAAGATGTCACTTTTTTTCTAGCTGGTAATAATTAGTTAAGAATTAATTAACTATTTTTTAATATTGAAGATGAGAAATGAAAGCATCTTTGAAATATTGATTGATACCAAAATAAAATGATTGATTCCAGCACAAAATTCTTATTAAAATTGTACTAAAATCAATCATTTTATCAATACATCACTTTGGGTGTTCAACTAAGAACTAAAAGTGTGATCAACGATAAAACTAAAACCTGAAAAATTAAGAACCTGATAGGTACATCAATCATTCTTAAGCGGTCTCTTAAGGTAAGTAAATGTCGCGCTATTGCAGCCATTTCAATAAAATTTGGGTTGACACAATGTCAACAGTTAGGATTATGTTGTTTATTACTCTATTGCAAGACGCAAATTAATACAAATTGGTTGCGTTATCAATAATGATTTTTATCACTCGTAATAGTATCCTATTAAATTTCCAGTTATGGTATTACTTTCATCTCATCGTAAAATTAATCACCAAATGATTTGAGAATAAAGAGCAAATTATCTTTATTTGTAACGCAATGAAAGCAAATTTATTTCATATCGCTTCTACTTCTATTAATGAAAATATTCTGAACCAGAATATTTCTCATATGATGATGTGCATGATGATGACACGTTAAGTGTCCTGACGCATCGTATCTGATAATAAAAAACATAGTACAGACCGGTGCGTCGAGCACGGGTAGAGGTTAAGAAAGAACATTAACCATAAAAATTAAATACTATGTCTGATTTTCATTTTGAGACGCTACAGTTACATGCCGGACATGATGTTGACGAATCAACACTTTCACGAGCTGTACCAATTTACCAAACCAGTTCGTACTTGTTTAAAGATGCCGAGCATGCTGCTAATTTATTCGGATTAAAGGAATTCGGTAACATCTACACCCGAATTATGAATCCTACGACGGATGTGTTTGAAAAACGCATTGCAGCATTGGAAGGCGGCGTAGGTGCTTTAGCGGTTTCATCGGGCCAAGCGGCACAGTTTATTGCCTTAACCAACTTTCTTGAGGCTGGCGATAACTTTGTGTCTACTTCCTATTTGTATGGCGGAACATACAACCAGTTTAAAGTGCAGTTTAAACGATTGGGCATTGGCGTTAAATTCGTTGGTGGTGACGAGCCTGCTGAGTTTGAAGCTGCCATTGATGAAAACACCAAAGCCATTTATATAGAAACCATTGGTAATCCACAATTTAACATTCCGGATTTTGAAGCTATTGCTGCCATTGCTAAAAAGAACGATATTCCTTTAGTGGTGGATAATACCTTTGGTGCTGGTGGTTACCTGTTTCGACCATTGGAACATGGGGCCAACATTGTGGTTGAATCGGCCACAAAATGGATTGGCGGCCATGGTACAACCATCGGTGGTGTAATAGTAGATGGTGGTAACTTTAACTGGGGCAATGGTAAATTTCCTTCATTCACCGAACCATCAGAAGGTTATCATGGACTAAAATACTGGGAGGTATTTGGTGCCGATAGCCAATTTGGTAACATCGCTTTTATTATCAGAGCACGAGTTGAAGGATTGCGCGATTATGGAACGGCCTTAAGCCCGTTTAACTCATTCTTATTAATCCAGGGATTAGAAACACTTTCCTTGCGCGTAGACAAACATGTGAGCAATGCATTGGAAATAGCTAATTGGTTGGAAAACCACCCACAGGTTGAATACGTGAAATATCCGGGATTAGAATCGAGCCCATATCATTCGCTGGCTAAAAAGTATCTTAAAAGAGGCTTTGGTGGCGTAATGTGTTTTAAAATCAAAGGTGAATCAGAAACTGCCGACAAATTCATTAATAGCTTAGAGCTAATCAGTCATTTGGCAAATATTGGCGATGCCAAGTCATTAATTATCCATCCAAGTTCTACCACGCACGAACAATTAAGCCTTGAAGAACAAAAGGCCTCAGGTGTGGAGCCTGGCTTACTGCGATTGTCGGTTGGTATCGAACATATTGATGATATAAAAGCTGATCTGGAACAAGCTTTTGCTAAAATTTAAATCAATCTCAGGTTATCAGACCATTCTGTATTAAAAAAATATTGAATGGTCTGTTTATTGCCTTATTTTTATGGCGCAAAACAAAATTGACCACCGGACAATATTTCATTGTTCGAATAAAAAGATAACCATGAAACAAAAACTAAACATCGGTCTGTTCGGCTTTGGTGTGGTAGGGCAAGGGCTTTACGAAGTGCTTAAAACCAGTCCTGCTTTTGATACCGAAATATCAAAAATATGTGTTAAGAATAAGAAAGAGCGATCACTACCGGAAGAGTTCTTTTGCTACCAACCGGATGATATTTTAAATGATCCGAACATAAACACCGTTGTTGAGCTGATTGACAATGCGGAAGAAGCCTATAAAATTGTGAAGAAAGCGCTTCAGAATGGTAAGCATGTTGTTTCGGCCAATAAGAAGATGCTGGCAGAGAATCTTCCTGAAATGATTCAGCTACAGAAAGAAAACAAGGTGTCTCTGCTTTATGAAGCATCGGCATGTGGCAGTATTCCGGTCATTCGAAACCTGGAAGAGTACTACGACAATGATTTATTACTATCGGTGACGGGCATTTTGAATGGTTCGTCCAATTATATCCTTTCTAAAATATTTGACCATAATCAATCGTACGATGCCGCTTTGAAAGATGCGCAGGATCTCGGCTTTGCCGAGAGTGATCCAACCTTTGATGTGGAAGGATTTGATTCATTATTTAAGTTGATCATCTTAACCTTGCATAGTTTCGGATCAATTATCGACCCGAATGATGTATTGACCTATGGTATCTCAAATATTTCGGATTTTGATATTCAATACGCCCGCGAAAAACGCTATAAAATTAAGCTGGTAGGACAAGTGGAACGCCTTGAAGGTAATAAGATCACCTTATTTGTTCTGCCACGATTTGTTCGTAAAGACAAATACATTTACAGCGTTGAAGATGAATTTAATGGTGTAGTAATTAAGGGTAAGGCCTACGACAAACAGTTTATGTTTGGAAAAGGAGCAGGTGCACATCCAACCGGATCAGCCGTTTTGTCTGACATAACAGCGCTGGCTCACAATTACGCCTATGAGTACAAGAAAATGAAATATGCCGATAACTTTGAATATTCAAAGGAGCATAAAGTTGAATTGTACCTTCGTTATAAGGATGAAACAGTGCTTGAGAAATTTAGTTTTGAGTCTATTACTGAGGAATACAAAGGCCCTGAATACAATTACAAAATTGGTTATATCAGATTAGCCGACCTGCTCAGAATTAAAGATGAATTACGCGACCTGGATATCTTTATGAGTATTACCGGTGCGTCGTTGAACTATTAAAAATACGCGTTTTAATAGCACTATAAAAATACCTTTTCTAAAGTTTGATGCTTTGGAAAAGGTATTTCTATTTTACATTTATAGTTCGCTGCGAAATTAATCAAGAATAAAAGAAACTCTATATGAATAACTACCAAATTAAGAAAGACCACCTGACAAGCACGTGGTCGGGCGGAACAACAACCGAACTATATATTTATCCAGAAAACTCCAACTATAAAAACGGCGATTTCCTTTTCAGGATTTCAAGTGCGACGGTAGAAATTGAAGAATCAGCATTTACTCCATTGCCGGGAGTTGAACGAATACTTATGGTATTGGATGGACAGATGAAACTGGAGCATGAAAATCAGCATACCAAAGTTTTAAAACCATTGGATACAGATCAGTTTCAAGGCGAATGGACAACCCTATCGAAAGGCAAATGCACAGATTTTAACCTGATGTGCAAATCAGGCACCAAAGGCAAAGTAAGAGGGTATAATGTATCTGAAAATACCGAAACGAAACTTGATATGGATGGTAAGATGAATTTCATTTTTCTGTACAAAGGATCAATCGAAATGAACGGGGCCAGACTATGCGATGGTGATTTGCTCATTCTGGAAGCCCCTTACTTAAATACTACGCTGAAAGCCATACAGAAGAGCAAATTTGCGATGGTGAATATAGCGGAGTGAAACCTGATGCTTTTTAAATTAATCGCATAAAACCAATAATAGCGCGGCTTTCAATCTCATAAAAGGAATTTTATTACCCCTTAATTTCACTAAAGCACAACTAAAGAGCTATATAAATGAATTTGTACAAACAATAATACATTACTTGATTAATAATAAAAATATATTAATTTTATCATGCCCTATATGAATTGCTATTATTATGTAGCGGTCATTCATAGGGCAAATAAAATTTTTTTTAACCAACAAAATTCAATGTAAGTATGATTGACAACTATGAATTTCAGATTGACCCTGCTGATTTACAAGAAGTAAAAAATGCAATTAATGTCATTAACGAAAAGTTAGTACCATTATTAATCGCCCTAACGCCGGAAGAGCGTAGAGAACTAGCCAAAATGGGCGATAAAACAACGGCATTTGTTACCAAGGCCGTTGAGTATATGCAAGAATTTCCTGAATTGGTACCAAAGTACGTAGAGAGCGAACCGGCAAAAATTGACCTGGCAGCTGTACAAACAATTTTACCACTCAACAGCCAGTTCACCAAGTTTGAAGAGATGACAGCGGATTCTTCCATGTTATCGGGCAGCGAGGCCTATGGTGCCGCACTATCGTTTTACAACTCAGTAAAACTACAAGCCAAAGAAAATGTGCCCGGCGCTAAAAATGTGTATGAGGATTTAAAAACACGCTTTCCTGGCAGATCTAGAAGAAGAGAGTAAAATGCCACTTGGAAATAGAAAAATACTATAAAAAGAATCAAAAAAGGGTTTCTGAGAAGGAAATTTGGTACTCAGAAACCCTTTTTTCTATTTCAGAGAACCAAAATTGCTATTCTGATACCCATTTTTCTATTTCTGAATAGCAAATTTCCTATCTGGAAATACCTTTTTCCTTCTCTGAGTACCAAAAAGGTATCTCAGAAAGGCATTTTAGTAGTTCGGAGAATATAAAAGGTATATGAAAGTAGGAAATTAGTTAATACAAAACGATGTATATGGACAAAAATATACATTTATAAGAGTGTTAGCGGGCATTAAGATTTGTAACCGTGCAAAGAAAAAAACAAAAAGTGCAGCAATTTAGAAATTAAAAACCCTTACCTCTTAAACAAGAGATAAGGGCAAACCATAAGTTTAATCCGTGGTTAGAAAGATAAGAGCCTCTATCCACAAAAATGCAAATTAACATGAATAAGTTTAGAATTCTTATTGTCGCTATTATTTTTAGCGGAAAACTTCTTACTGGATGTGAAGATTCAGTAGATGAAATTAATCCTGTTTCTCAAAATCAAGAGTTTGAGCAAAATGCTTCTGATGTTTCAGTTGAAAATGGATATCTCAATTTTCAATCCCAAGAGGTATTCAATGATTACTTTGAGAAGATTGAAAGTGCGTTAAATAGTGACAATGTATTAAAAAGCTCAACTGCTAAAATAATCAACGTAGATGGTTTTGTTTCATTAGCTGAAAGAGTTAAAAGTAGAAGTCAACTAAAAAGTAGTGATACATCTGAAGAAGATGTAACTCAAGAGATGGTTGATGAATTAATACCTGTAGAACCAATGCATTATCTTCTTGATACCATAAGTAGGGTAAAGGTAGGTGACGATATTTATCAAATAACTCCTTTCGGTTCTTTTATTTATCAAAAAGAATATAAGGACGAGTTTGACTCCTTAATTGTTACTTTTCCCGAAAAATTATTTGATTTCTCAAATCAGATTGATAGTGTTACGTATATGTATGGAAACATTAAACTAATAGATACTTATCAGCATTTGAAAAATCAATACTTTGATGAAAATGTTTTTCTTGGTAGTATTACTGATGATGATGAAAATGTAGTTCAGAGTAGTTTGAAAAGTGCAAATAATAAAATTGATTCTAAATTAACTAGTAAATATGGTTTGAGTACACATAAAGTTAATGGTAATATATGGCATAATAACCGTCGTAGCAATTACTTTGACAGTAATACAAGAGTAAGAGCTAGATTATATAACTATAATTGGGGTGTTTACAGAGGTGCTGGGTTTACATGTAAGTTTCAAAAGAAAAAGAAGAAAACTATAACAGTACGAAAATATGGTTTCTTTGGTCCTAAAAGAAAAATAACCTTATATAGGTATTGGTCTTCAACAATTAATTCAGAAATGGTTATTGGGATGGACTATTTTGAAGGTTATACTGAATATACAAATTTTGGTCTTTCTGTAGATAATAATGGTTTTCCAATAAATTACAATCACCATAGAATATTTGCTAACGGAGTGGCAAAAATAGTAAAAAAGGGTACTAATGAATTGTTTAGCGAGGTAAGAGGATGGGCGAATCGAGGGTGGCTATTTGATACCAAAATGGAATTTAATATTCAAGGTAACGATGTGAACCTTCTACGGAAAGCTTATGATGCAGGTAATGATGCAATAGTTTTGGAAGTGCGCAGTCAAGTATACAATACTATACAAAGTGCTGCTCCCACAAGATATGTAAAACGTGATGAGAAACTCTATCCGAATAGAAAATGGGTAACTTATTGGGGTGTAAATAAATATTATAACAGAAGTTACATAAAAGTTTCTTTAGGTTTGCCAGCATTTGGATTCCCAGTTGCTCCTAATAAATTTCATGTAAAAGAAGTTTATATTTTTGGGGCTGCAAAATATAATGGTAAATGGGAAGGCGTTAGATTACATTTTTAACATATAACAAAAGTCAGATAAGGTAAACTTGCCTTATCTGGCTTAAAACCACATTTCGTGAGAAAATTAATATTATTGAGTCTCTGCACACTGACAATGACACATGTGTCTGCTCAAGAAAAGAATAAAATTCATTTAAAGCTTATACAACCCGGAATTGAATATCAATTTAGTATTAAAAACAACTTGTTGGCATCTTTTGATTTAGGTTTTGGTTTAATTAACATGAGTTATAATAGTGAAGATAAATTTGAAACATATATATCTACATTTTCGAACGTTATAGTTAAGAATGTATATAATTCATCAAAGGTATTAAGTCGAAATAATAGTTTATTGTTTCATTCTGGAAATTACCTTGGTATGAGGTGGTTAGGGTATAATAAAAATGTAGATAACGGCACTGAAGGTGAACATTTTAATTATGCTGTGGGTCCTGTTTGGGGGATTCAACGATATCATAAAACATTTTACTACCAATTTGAGTTAGGTTTGGGTTACCATAGTAGGGCAGAAATAAAAGGTGTTGCGCCTTTAGCTCGGTTTTGTGTTGGAATTAATATAAAAAAATGGTAAAGAAAATTGTAGCTTTTTTATTCTTTTGTTTAGGATTTATAAGTACTAGTTTTGCTCAATTGAGCTACAGGTTTGAGTTGGGAGTGGGAGGAAGTCCTTATTTTGACCATAATATCGCTAAAACGGTAAGTGGAGCTGTTGGGTATTGTTTTTTTGAAGAGTTGACTGTTTTTGGGGGTATTAATATGTTCTCTCAGAGTAGTTACGTTTTTTCTTTTGAAGCAGAAGATGAAGATGCAAGATGGGAAGAGAATAAAACAGAACATCTTACTTCTTTTCTTTTACAAGCAGGTATTCATCATTCATTGAATTTAAAGACTTTTACCAAAGGAAAAAGCCCATGGCAATATAGGCGGTTTGGCATTTTTCCAGAAATAAATGCATATTTCAATCCTCATTTAAATCGCAAGTATAAATCAGGGGATGGCGAAGAATATAAAGCGCCATATTCAAGCCAGTTTGCATGCGGTTTGGGAGGAGGTGTTTTATATGGTTCATGGAAGATGTATTTAGCTTTAAAATATGAATGTAATACAATTGACAATTTAGAGTCTATAAACACTATAGTACCTAATTTGGTTAAGAATAATAAATATAACCATGTAGTTAGTTTAATATTTGTATTTCGATAGTGTTTATCATGTAAAGAACATAAGGAATAACGCAAGTCAACGCACCTTGCTCGGCGTAATTTGTAATTACGTCGTAACTAAATGGTAGTTTAAAACTACCGGATAAATAAAACGAAGTTACAAACTTCGCTTAGCAAATAATCAAATAACAGCTATTCAATAGAATAGCAAAAACACATTAAACCTCCAACGAATCAATATGCACAGTCGCCTGTATATTGGTTCGTTTTTTTATAAGCTGCTCATAACGTGTACCTATCTCATGGGCTTCGTGCAAACTTAAGTTGGCCGGCAAGCGAATATGGAAGGTCATTTCGGTATGATGGCCGTACTGATGCACTAAAAAATGATGGGGGTGTAACTCTAAGTCTGTTACTTCAGAGGCAAGGTCTATAATCTCTTGACGTAGTTCATCATCAATACATTCACCAATTAAGTGGCTCAGGTTATCTTTCAATATTTCGTAGGTGGTATAAAATAGGAGCAGAGACACCATGATACCTAATACGCCATCGATCCACCAATAATACCGGCCAATAAAGATACCTATTAAAATAACCAGTGATGATATAGCATCGGAGCGATGGTGCCAGCCATCGGCAATCATCGATTTAGATTTTGTTTTCTTGCCGATAATAATAGAATATTGCGCCATAAACTCCTTAACCACCATGGATATAATGGTAACGACAATGGCCAGCATCCCAAAATTCACCTCGCTTTTATCTCTCAGCTTTAAGATTGACTCCATTAAAAAGTTAAAACCAATAATTGCCAGTAGGATACCTACGACAATGGAAGCAATCACTTCGGCACGTCCATGACCGTAAGGGTGCTCCTCGTCGGCTGGTTTGGCCGATATTTTTAAACCAATCAGAACAGCCACTGAAGAAATACTGTCACTTAAAGTATGCCAGGCATCTGCAATAATGGCGATGGAACCACTAACAACACCTGCCCAGAACTTAATAATAAACAGAGCAATATTCAGAAATATAGAGCCATAAGTCGCCCAAATGCCGGTTTTAATATTCATTGTTTAAATTTTGATCAACTATATGACAAATGCGCTTCTAGTTTGTTTCCAAATAGGTGCAAGTTTTACAATTCTAATCGCTGCCGCACGAATCTTTTCGTGTGGCATATTAAAGGAACGCGAGGGGTACGATAACTATCGTACTCGCGCACCAGCGAAAGAAAATCTGCGTTATCCGCGGGCTATATTTTATTCATCCCCGACATAAAAAAACTCAGATATGATACGATCGGTTATAAATTGACTGGTATCATTCACCTTACAAAAACCATCGTCGATAATAACATTACCGAGTTTGAGCTGATGTTGCAGTTCCTTATCAAATTCCTGCCTGATAGAATCGGTGAGAAATATTTCCAGTTTACTCAGTTCAAAGCCCTGTTTGGTGCGAAGCCCAAGCATAATCAGTTCATTATATCGATCAGCGGAACTTAATTCTTCCAGCTCGTAGTATTGTTTGCCCTCTGTTATAAGAGTGCAGTATTTTCTTACATCACGCACATTCCATTTTCGGTGGTTACCATCAAAAGCATGAGCCGATGGGCCAAAGCCAAAATAGGTATCGCCTGTCCAGTAATTACTGTTATGGCGCGAGGTATACCCGGGAAGCGCAAAGTTTGAAATTTCATAATTATCAAAGCCAGCCTTCGTCAATTCTTTAACCAGGTATTCAAACTGCTGCACACTAAATTCTTCTTCCACTTCTTTTAGCTGTCCCTTCTTTAAATAATCGTAGTACAAGGTGCCCTTTTCAAAGGTCAGGTGATAAGCCGAAATATGTTGCACATTACTATCAATGGCCATCTGCACATTTTGTTGCCATTCCTCAAAACTCATATAAGGCAGACCATAAATCAGGTCAATGCTCATATTTTCAATGCCATTGATTTTGGCAATTTCAATGGCTTCACGGGCTTGTTGCGCATTATGCCGACGATTCATTTTTCGTAAATGTGCATCAAAGAAGCTTTGTATGCCCATACTCAATCGATTAACACCCAGCTGAACCAGACCTTGAATATACTGCTGACTCACATCATCCGGATTAACTTCCAGCGTTAACTCTTCCAAGGTATCAAACGACAGATGCTTTTTAAGATCATCGATGATACTTTTTAATTCATCAATAGTCAGGGTAGAGGGCGTTCCTCCACCAAAATAAATGGTTTTAATTGGTTCTTTCCGTAAAAAAGAAGCGTTCAAATCTATTTCTTTACGAAGAGCTTTAATATATTCGTCCTTGTATTGTTGCTCAGTCACTTTGTAAAAGTCACAATATGAACAACGGGTATAACAAAATGGAACATGAATGTAAATGCCTGCCATTACTAGGATTGTTTCACGTGAAACACTGAAAAACAGTGTTTTATTAACGAGTTATCAACAGATTTTAAACAATTCAACTTGAGTTATCAACATTTAAAAACTCTTTATGTACTATTTTAAAAAATACCACAAAACGCTTAGTATTATTTTAATAATAACCATTTTGAGTTTAATGAACTTATCAAGTTTTGATACTGATCGGATAAAATTAATACCTCACTTTGATAAAATTGTTCATTTCTTAATGTACTTCACCCTTTCGTTTGTATTTATGTTTGAATATTACATACATCATCATAAAACCATTAAAACAATTTCAAAAATACTGGTACTTCCGTTGTTTTATGGCGCACTTATGGAATTTATGCAATATTTATTAACCTCATACAGGGGAGCCGACTGGAAAGATATGATTGCAAATACAATGGGAATTGTGATTGCCTATTTTGCGGTTAGATTATTAAGGAATAACACCTTTGTAAAAAAATGGATGTTATTCCCTTTAAAGCAACCTTTGTTTAAAGCTTAATGTAATCCGATTTCTTTTCCATATTGGAAAGAATCTTTGCAATTGTTTCTGTCGAAAAGAATTCATACATCTGCTTACGGATAGAGCTATACTGATCGTGCACAGGACATGCATAACCTTCTTCGCTATTGCTCTTACATGAATGCATACCAATCAGGCAGTTAGTAAATACATCCGATCCGTCGATAATTGATACAATATCAAACAATGAAATTTCTTCGGCAGGACGTCCGATGCTAAATCCACCATGAGGTCCTTTAGTACTCTTCAATAGCTTTTGCTTAGCCAGGCTTTGTAGTATTTTACCAAGAAATGGCGTTGGAATATCCAGCTCTTTCGATATTTGTTTGATACCAATCTTCTTCCCACCTTCATCATTTACAGCAAGATAAATTACTGCACGGATGGCATATTTACATGTATTCGATAGCATTTTTATTGAGTTTGCGGCTAAGGTAAGAAAATCATTAAAAAACCTTTATCTCTTTTTATTCTTTTTCCACTGCTGGCTGAATGTTTTTGGTTCAAAAGCTGACAGTTTTTTGTCAGAACCAATTAATCCGGACTGAAATACCTTAGTTAGTTTTGATTTATAATTACCCGGCAAATTCATTAAAGAACGCTTACTAAGAATATTGTACAAGGCAATGTTTGAAGCATCAGTAAGTGTGTCATTATGAACTTGTGCATCCTGCCTGTTCTTGAGTAACAGGTCAGTCAGCTTGATTTTTACAGGACATACCTCTTCACATTTTCCACACAAGGAAGAAGCAAAACTTAAGTGTTTATATTCTTTAAAATCATTTAAGTGAGGCGAAATAACAGATCCAATGGGACCGCTATATGTGGTGTTATAAGTGTAGCCACCTATATTTTTATATACCGGACATGCATTTAAGCACGCTCCGCAACGGATACACTTTAATGCTTCTCTGTCTTTTTTATCGGAATAAATTTCTGATCGTTTGTTGTCAATCAGGAAAATAAGCATCCGATCCGGCCCATCAGTTTCATTGGTCTTTTTCGGACCAAAAAACAAGTTGCTATACACTGTCAACTGCTGGCCGGTGCCATGTGCCGCCAGCAGTGGCCAGAATAACGGTAAGTGATCAATGCCAGGAATAACTTTTTCGATACCGGCAATAACGATGTGAAGTTTAGGAAAGGAAGCAGACAATAAAACATTCCCTTCATTTTCGGTGACCGCAACAGCGCCTTCATTAGCACATAAAAAGTTGGCACCGGTTACACCAACATCAGCACTTACAAATTTCTTTCTAAGGTAGTGACGAACAAAATCTGTTAATTCCTCTGCAGAAAGATTTACATCAGTATCAAAATGTTCATTGAAAAGTTCGGCAATATCCTGTTTTGACTTATGCATGGCCGGTGTAACAATGTGGTAGGGTTTTTCACCTGCCACCTGCACAATAAATTCGCCTAAGTCAGTTTCAACAGATTCAATGCCGAGTTTATCGAGGTGCTCATTTAAATTGACCTCCTCAGTCACCATCGATTTACTTTTTACGAGAGTTTCTACCGGTAAGTCGGAAAAAAGATGCGTCAGTTGATCAATTAAATCTGAAGTGCTTTCAGCCCAATATACTTCGGCACCATTATTAACAGCATTAGTTTCAAACTCTTCTAATAAGTAGGGCAGTCGTTTAACAACGTCGTCTTTTATAGCTGAAGCCTGCTCTTTAGCCAATGATAAATCTTTATAGCGTAATTTACCATCTGCCACAGCGGCTTCATATTTAGACATGTTAAACTGAATGATTTTACGATGTTGTAAATCATTGGCAACATGTGCTGCTTCCTTTTTAAACGACTTTGCCTTACTCAAACAATGCTATTAACAGATTATACAGGAATTTTATCAATACGGTTCTGATGACGACCGCCTTCAAACACAGTATTAACAAACTTGTCAACAATCTTTATTGCTTCTTCAAGACTTACGTAACGACCTGGTATTGTGCATATATTAGCGTCATTATGCAGTCGCGCCATTTCAGAGATTTCAACACTCCAACACAAAGCCGCACGAATTGACTGATGCTTATTAACAGTCATGTTAATACCGTTTCCACTGCCGCAAACCGCAATACCTATTTCATACTCTTTATTCTCCACTGAGGCTGCCATCGGGTGGGCATAATCAGCATAGTCCGTACTCTCTTCTGAGTTCGTACCGAAGTCTTTAACCTCAATGTTGTTTTCAATTAAGTAAGCTTTAATCGCTTCTTTAACCGGGTATCCGGCATGATCTGCAGCTAGTGCTATTGATTTAAAAATCATGTTCTGTTTTTTTTTACAAAGATAGTGATGGTTTGGGCATTTAAAAACATGTTGAAAAACCTGTTTTAATCTGTTTAAAACTTGTGAAACGAAATACATTAAAATCTTAAAACTAAAATTGATTTTATCGGCAAAAATTACAATACAATCATGTCAACAAATAATCGTTGTTGGTAAGCCAATTATTTTAGTGTGATTTTTAAACGGTTTTAAACCCCATTTTAAACATTAACAAACAAAGAAATTATTAAATTTGAACGCTATTAACACAATGTTGAAATGATTTTAAAATAGATTAAAATCAGCAAATTAACAGGATACAAACATGTTAATAAGAAGTTAGTTTACTATTACCTAATGCTGATAACCGATAAAACAAGTTATTTTGTATAAAAAAACTAACCTTGCTAACAGGACATTATCATTACTATATTTATTAAAATTCTTTTCTATAATTAAATATGAATATAAAAGATAGTTGGTTGAAAAGTGGATTTGTGAACGAGCCGGTTCCAACTGATGTAGATATAAAGAAGGAAATAGTTCGTTTGAAGAAAGAAAAAAATGCGGTTATAATGGCGCATTTCTATCAGACTAACGATATACAGGATATTGCCGATTTCGTTGGTGATAGTCTTGCCTTAGCCCAACAGGCGAAGCAAACAGATGCGGATATTATAATTTTAGCAGGCGTTCATTTTATGGGAGAAACCGCTAAAATATTATCTCCTGAAAAGAAAGTATTAGTGCCAGATCTAAACGCAGGATGTAGTTTAGCTGACAGCTGTCCACCTGATGCTTTCAAAACGTTTGTTGATCAGCATCCTGATCATACGGTATTGACCTATGTTAATACAACGGCTAAAATAAAGGCTCTATCTGATATTGTTGTTACTTCAACAAATGCCAAAGTGGTGGTTGATAGTTTGCCAAAAGATGAAAAAATTATTTTTGGTCCTGACCGTAATTTGGGCAACTACTTAAATAGTATTACCGGAAGAGACATGGTTCTTTGGGATGGCGCCTGTCATGTACATGAAAAATTCTCAGTTGAAAAAATTGTTGAATTAAAGCAAGAGCATCCGGATGCTTTGGTATTGGCTCATCCTGAATGTAAGAAACCATTATTATTATTGGCTGATTTTGTTGGTAGCACTGCTGCGTTGTTGAAACATTCAATCAGTAGCGATGCAACAAAATTCATTGTAGCTACAGAGTCAGGTATTATTCACCAAATGAAAAAGGAGAGTCCTGATAAAACTTTTATTCCTGCACCTCCGAATGATTCAACGTGTGCTTGTAATGATTGTGAGTATATGAAGCTAAATAGTCTTGAAAAACTCTATAATGCTTTAAAATACGAATGGCCATCGATTGATGTTCCTGAATCAATTCGAATAGATGCAGTTAAACCTATCGATAGAATGCTCGATATTTCAAAAAAAGCCAAACTTTAATATTTGAATGAACCTGACCAAATGGAAAAACTAGAACACCCTGTCTCTGTCTTGCTTGTAGAAGATAATGTGCTCAACCAGAAATTGATATTTTTGAACCTGTCGAAGTATGGGTTTAAAATTGATATTGCCAACCATGGTAAAGAAGCTCTGGATAAATTGGATCATGGCAAATATGATTTGGTTTTAATGGATCTGATGATGCCCATTATGGATGGGTTGGAGACAACCGTTGCTATACGGGATAAGGAGAAATTAACCAAAGAGCACTTGCCAATTGTTGGTTTAACTGCTAACACCTATGACGCCGACCGTGAAAAGTGTCTGTCATATGGTATGGACGAGTATATGACAAAACCCTTTGATCTTCAGGAATTTTTCAGGAACCTTAAGAAACTAAACATTATATAATAGGATGAGCTTCGACATAAGAGGAAATAATGAAACTGAGAAAGAACTGGAAAAGGCGTTAAGACCTTTGTCTTTCAACGATTTCAGAGGGCAGGATAAAATTGTCGAAAATCTGGAAATATTTGTTCAGGCAGCTAAAATGCGTGGTGATGCACTTGATCATGTTTTACTCCATGGTCCCCCTGGACTAGGTAAAACAACTTTATCCAATATAATAGCTCATCAACTTGGTGTCGGATTTAAGTTAACGAGTGGGCCAGTATTGGATAAGCCAGGTGATCTGGCCGGTATTTTAACCAGTCTCGATGAAAACGATGTTCTTTTTATTGATGAGATTCATCGACTAAGTCCGGTGGTGGAGGAATACCTTTACAGCGCCATGGAGGATTTCCGTATTGATATCGTCATTGATAAAGGGCCAGGTGCGAGAAGTATTCAAATTGATTTAAATCCATTTACTTTAATTGGTGCAACCACCAGAAGTGGTTTGTTAACTGCGCCTCTTCGTGCCCGCTTCGGAATCAATAGCCACCTCGAGTATTATAATTCAGAAACTATCGCACACATTATTGAGCGTTCTGCAGATATTCTTGAAGTACGGATTCATGAGAATGCCGCCAATGAAATTGCCCGCCGGAGCAGAGGCACCCCTCGTATAGCAAACGCATTACTTCGTAGAGTGCGAGATTTTGCACAAGTCAAAGGTAATGGAGTCATAGATCTTGATATTAGTAAAGTGGCCTTAAATGCCCTTAATATCGATCGACACGGTCTGGATACAATGGACCATAAGATACTTCTTACGTTGATTGATAAATTTAATGGTGGCCCGGTAGGTGTTAATACCATTGCAACAGCAGTAGGTGAAGATGCCGGTACGATCGAAGAGGTTTATGAACCCTTTTTAATTATGGAGGGCTTTTTAAAACGAACACCTCGTGGCAGGATGGTGACCGCCAATGCCTACGACCATTTGGGCAGAGAAAACAATTTGAATCAAGGAACATTATTTTCATAGTCATTGAGTAAACTTAAAAAACTAGCAGGAGATACCATCATTTATGGAGTAAGCACAATATTTGGGCGCTTACTAAACTGGCTGTTGATGCCATTCTATATTCGGACGCTTGATAATTCGGCTGATTATGGTGGTGTGGTTAATGTATATAGCTACATCGCAGTTTTTCTTGTGATTTTAACCTTTGGCTTTGAAACAGGATTTTTCCGGTTTGTTAAAACCAAAAGCCGGGATACGCTCTTAAAAACATTAGGGACAGCCGTAACTTGTGCATCTGCTGTTTTAATTCTCTTAGTTTATATTTTCAGATTACCAATCGCTGAATTTTTAGGAAGTGATTTATTAACTGACGAGCATTTTATTCTGGCAGCTATTATCGTTGGATTAGATGCAATTACAAGTATTCCCTTTGCAGCATTAAGAATTGAAAATCGTTCAAAACGCTTTGCAGGATTAAAGTTTCTCTCGGTACTATTGAATATTGGTTTTAACGTATTTTTCCTCGTTTTGTGCCCACTTTTAATACGTAATGGATATACATTTATCGAAAATATTTTCGATGCCAATAATAAGCTTATTTACGTATTTTACTCTAATCTGATTAGTTCAGCTATTATTGGTCTGATTTTAATTCCATCAATTTTCCGGAGTAAGGCAAAATTTGATTGGGAGATTTTAAAAACCGTTTCAAATTATTCCTATCCAATTATGATTGTGGGCTTGTTTGGAATGGTGATTCAGAACATTGATAAGATTTTGATGCCTCACTTAATTACGACTGATTCCATGAAAGCTCTTGCTATATATGGTGCGAACTATAAGATTGGTATCCTGATGGCATTGTTTATTCAATCATACCGTTTGGCTTTCGAACCATTTTTCTTTAAAGAGGGAAAAGAGAACGCTTCAAAAGAATTATATGCGCGTATACTAAAGTACTTTGTTTTGTTTGGCGTCATCATATATGTTGGCGTACTTCTGTTTATGGATCTGATAAATGTACTTTTAACACCTGATTATTATGAAGGAAATATTATCATTCCTTTTATCTTATTAGGCCAGTTATTTTTTGGTATTTATTATTCGTTATCATTGTGGTACAAACTCACTGATAAAACGAATTATGGTGCTGTAATAAGCGCTATTGGAGCAATAACTGTAGTAATTGCTAATATTATTTTAGTTCCTGAAATTGGTTACTTAGGTGCTGCAATCAGCTCTATGTTGTGTTTTTTATTAATGATGATTCTGTCATATATTCTTGGACAAAAGTTTTATCCTGTACCCTATAAAGTTGGCCGGATTATCATTCATATTTTATTGGCTATATTAGTTGTATATTTTACAAACATGATTACGCTGGAAAGTGGGTTGTTTTTTATCCTTATTAAAGGCACTATATTTGCTGGCTACATTGGCTTGATTGGCTTAATTGAGCGTAAAGATTTTATAAAAATATTAAGATGACAAGTGTAAAAATTATTAATAAAGGTAAGCACGAGCTGCCTTCTTATAGTACTGCTCATTCGGCAGGAATGGATTTAAGAGCTAATATTGATGGAGCAATTACCTTAAAACCTTTACATCGAGTATTAATTCCAACAGGATTATTTATTGAATTACCTGAAGGTCATGAAGCCCAAATTCGTCCAAGAAGTGGATTAGCTGCCAAGCATGGAATCACCGTTCTTAACACGCCTGGAACCATTGATGCCGATTATCGTGGCGAAATAAAAGTGATCCTTGTTAACTTATCTAATGACGATTTTATCATTAACGATGGCGAACGTATTTGTCAGATGGTAATTGCTGAATATGTAAAAGTTGAGCTTGAGCAAGTTGAAATATTAGAGGAGTCGGATAGAGGTGCAGGTGGTTTTGGTCATACAGGAACTAATTAATAACCT